>DATFPQ010000021.1:0-4210 GCA_035264765.1 Actinomycetales bacterium
CTGCGGGCACGCGCTCAGCGTCGTCGCGGTCGTCTTCCAGTTCGCCCGCCGCGAGCGGGTGTTGGAGCGCGACATCTTCCGCTTCGGGACAGCCACGTCAGTTCTCTTCCTGTGCGTCGGTGCGCGAGCCGGTGAGCTCGCGACGGTTCTCGTCCGCCTCGCCCTCGTCGAGGGAAAGGCCCTGCAGCGCCGACCACCGCGGGTCGACGACGTCGTGGTGGTGCCCCGGGTCGTCCGCCAGGGCGGCCCCGCACTCGGAGCACAGACCCGGGCAGTCGTCCCGGCACACCGGCTGGAACGGCAGCGCCGGCACCACCGCGTCCCGCAAGGCGGGCTCGAGGTCGAGCAGGTCGCCCTCGAGGACGGGCAGGTCGTCCTCGTCCTCAGCCGCCTCGGGCCGCTTGCCCGGGTAGGCGTACAGCTCCTGCAGCTCGACGTCGACGGCCTGCTCGACCGGCCCCAGGCAGCGGCCGCACTTCCCGGTGGCCAGCCCTTGCACCGTGCCAGTGACGTACACGCCCTCCATCACCGACTCCAGCTGGACGTCCAGCCGCAGGAGCGAGCCCTCCGGCAGGGCGATGAGGTCGGTACCGAGGTCGGCCGGCGCCGGCACCTCGCGGGACACCGTGACCATGGCCCCCGGACGTCGACCGAGCTCGTGGGTGTCGATCACGAGTGGCGAACGGGGATCCAGGGAAATCGCGGGCTCCGAGACGTGACGGCGAGACTGACCCGGCCTGGGCAAGGGCGCGGAAGACCGCTCCCGCAGGGGCGGGCACACGCGTCGAAGCCCAGACCGACGTCCTAGGCTACCGGACGCCGGGAGCAGGCCCAACTCGCCGTGCTCAGCCGCCCTCCCGGCGCGCGACGAGCGCGTCGCGGACGACGTCCGGCACCAGGCCGGTCACGTCGCCGCCGTAGGCGCTGACCTGCTTGACCAGGCTGCTCGACACGTGCTCGAACCGGGGGTCCCCGGGGACGAAGACCGTCTCGATGCCCGACAGGTGCCGGTTCATCAGCGCCATCGGCAGCTCGTAGGCGAAGTCCGTGCCGCCACGCAGCCCCTTGACGACGGCGACGGCGTCCACCTCGCGGCAGACGTCCACCAGCAGCCGACCGCCGAACTCCAGCACCCGGACGCGCGGCAGGCCCACCAGGCTGGTCTCCAGCAGCTTCAGCCGCTCGGGCACGGTGAAGGTGCCGAGCTTGTCCGGGTTGTGGAGGACGGCCACCACCACCTCGTCGAACAGCGTCGTTGCGCGCTCGACGACGTCGACGTGACCCATGGTGACGGGATCGTAGGACCCGGGGCAGACGCAGCGGCGCACCCCCAGAACCTACCGGGCCTGCACCAACCGGCCGGCACCCAGCGTCAGTCGGCCTCCGGCGTCCGGGCGAAGTACAGGTGCGTCGTGCCGTACGAGCGGTCTCCGTCCGACACCAGGCCTGCCGGCCAGTCCGGCTCGGGACTGCGCCGGCCGCGCTCCACCACCACCACGGCGGGGTCGGCGAGCCAGCCGCCATCCGCCAGCAGTGCCAGCGCACGGTTCACGACCTCGTCGGCGTGAGCGTACGGCGGGTCCAGGAACACCAGGTCGAAGGGCTCCTTCGGCGGCCGGGTCAGGGCCCGCTCCACCCGGTCGGCCACCACCGTGACGCCGGACAGCCCGGTCGCCGCCACGTTCTGCCGGACCATCCGCGCGGTGGTTGCGTTGTGCTCCACGAGCACCGCGGAGGCCGCGCCCCGGCTGACCGCCTCCAGCCCGAGGGCGCCGGAGCCGGCGTAGAGGTCCAGGACCCGGGTGCCGTCCAGCCAGCCCTGGTGCTCGAGCCGGCTGAACAGCGCCTCGCGGACCCGGTCGCTCGTGGGCCTGGTGTCACGACCCTCCGGGGCCCGCAGCTGCCGGCCGCGGGCGGCACCGGCGATGATCCGCGTCACGGCGCGACCCTACGTCGGCGTGCGGTCAGCCGCGCTCGAGGAACTCCTCGCGGTCGGCGCCGACCAGGACCTCGATCGCGTCGGCGAGCACGGGGTGCGCGGCGAGGTCCGGGTCGGCGTCGACCACGGTGCCGGCGTCCTCGCGGGCCTGGGCGATCAGCTCCTCGTCGCGCAGGACGCGCAGCAGCCGCAGCGACGAGCGGAAGCCGGACTGCGCTGCGCCGAGCACGTCACCCTCGCGGCGCTGCTCGAGGTCGGCGCGGGCCAGCTCGAAGCCGTCCGTGGTGCTCGCGACGACGGCGAGCCGGTCGCGGGCCGGGGTCCCCTCAGCCGCCTCGGTGACCAGCAGGGCCAGCCCCGGCGCGCTCCCCCGGCCGATCCGCCCGCGCAGCTGGTGCAGCTGGGAGATGCCGAACCGGTCCGCGTCCAGCACGACCATCGCGGTGGCGTTCGGTACGTCGACGCCGACCTCGATCACGGTCGTAGCCACCAGGACGTCCAGCCGGCCCGCCGCGAACGCGGCCATGGTGGCCTCGCGCTCCTCGGCGGGGAGCCGCCCGTGCAGCAGTCCCAGCCGCAGCCCCTCCAGCGCCGGCAGCTCGCGCAGCTCCTCGAGCACCTCGACGGCGGCCAGGGGCGGTCGGCGTGCCTCGCCGTCGTCCTCGGGCGGGGTGTCGCCCTCGTCCGGCTCGGACCCAAGGTCGTCCCCGATCCGCGGGCACACGACGAACGCCTGGTGCCCGGCGTCGACCTCCTCGCGGACCCGCTGCCACGTGCGGTCGATCCACCGCTGCGAGTCGCCGGGCACCACGTGCGTCGTGATGGGCGAGCGGCCGGCCGGGAGCTCGGTCAGCGTGGACGTCGTGAGGTCGCCGAACACGGTCATCGCGACGGTGCGCGGGATGGGCGTGGCGGTCATGACGAGCAGGTGCGGCGGGGTGCTCCCCTTGGCGCGCAGCGCGTCTCGCTGCTCGACGCCGAAGCGGTGCTGCTCGTCGACGACCACGAGCCCGAGGTCGGCGAACTGCACGTGCTCCTGCAGCAGCGCGTGCGTGCCGACGACGATCCCCGCCTCGCCGGAGGCGGCCTGCAGCAGCTGCGCCCGGCGAGTGCCCGCGGGCTGCGAGCCGGTCAGCAGGCCGACCCGGGTGCCGACGTCGCTGCCGCCGAGCATCCCGGCCTCGGCCAGGTCGCCGAGCATCGCGGTGATGGACCGGTGGTGCTGCACCGCCAGCACCTCGGTGGGAGCGAGCAGCGCCGCCTGGCCCCCGGAGTCGGCAACGGTAAGCATCGCCCGCAGCGCCACCACGGTCTTGCCCGAGCCGACCTCGCCCTGCAGCAGCCGATGCATCGGGGAGGTCCCGGCCAGCTCGGCGGCGAGCTGCTCCCCGACCTCGCGCTGGCCCGCGGTGAGCGGGAACGGCAGCCGGGCGTCGAAGGCCTCCAGCAGGCCGCCGGGCCGGGGCTTGCGCGGTGTCGTGACGAGGGCCGCGGCGGCCGCCCGGCGGCGCAGCAGGGCGGCCTGCAGGACGAACGCCTCCTCGTACTTCAGCCGCTTGCGGGCGGCCTGCGCCTGGTCCATGGTCGCCGGGTCGTGGACGGCCCGCAGCGCGCGGTCGAGCGGCATCAGCGCGCGGCGCGCCAGGACCGGCTCCGGCAGCGGGTCGGGCACCGGCGGCAGGGTGGCCACGATGGGCCGCAGTGCGGCCGCGATCTGCCAGGACTCGACGCCGGACGCCGCCGGGTAGATGACCAGCGGCTTGTCGGCCCGTTCCTTTGCGGAGTCCTCCTCGCCCTCCGGCAGCACCTCGTAGACCGGGTGGGCCAGCTGCCGGCGTCCCCGATACAGGCCGACCTGTCCGGAGAACAGGCCCAGCGTGCCGACCCGCAGCTCGCTCTCCACCTTCTGCGCCTGCCAGGGCCGGGCGCAGAAGAAGACCAGGTCGAGCGTCCCCCGCCCGTCGCCGATGCCGACGTTCACGACCGAGCCCGGGCGGCTGGACATCCGCCGCGTCTCGACCTTCTGGACCCGCGCCACGACCGTGACGTGCTCGTCGACCGGGACGCGGGAGAGGTCGGTCAGCTCACCCTTCTTGGCGTACCGGCGGGGGTAGTGCCGCAGCAGCTCACCCACCGTCCGGATGCCGAAGTGCTTCTCCAGCGCCTTGGCGACCTTGCCGCCGGCGCGCCGACCGACCAGCACGTCGAGCTCGCTGGTAGCCACGCCTGCTCGTCCGCTCACTCCACCCCCAGCAGCAGCAGTGGGCCCTC
>DATFPQ010000022.1:0-6547 GCA_035264765.1 Actinomycetales bacterium
CCGAGACCCAGGCGACGCGACGGCTCACCGGCGCGAGGCCGCGCAGGCGGGCAGTAGAGCCGGTGGGTACCTCGCGCCACGAGACGCCGGAGTCGTTGTGCCGCAGAGGCTTTGCGATAGCGTCGGCGGTCGTGGCAGGCAGTGCGACGGTGGTCAGGAGGACGACGGCGGCGAGCCGCAGCGCGGGTCGAGGGCTCATGGCGGCGAACGTAGCGCCCCGCCCGGCCGGCGTCGAGGCTCGTCGATCTGGCCGCATCCGGTGACGCCGGCCAGCCCCGGCTGTGGAGGATCTTTGGAGATAATTTGAAAACCTGTTGAACTTTCCCTAGGATCTACCGACATACAACGCAAGCCCCCACCGACCGGTGGGGCCCCGGGGTGCCTCGCCGAATCCTGCCACGGCACCCGGGACCGTCGAACGACGCGTTGGTGGCAGGAGCGGAGCGCCCAGCAGTCCGGGCACACCTCGGTGTGTCCTTGGGGGTAAGTCCGTCGCTGCAGTCGGCCGGGAACGGCAGGCCGCGGTGACGACCGGGGAACAGGACCCCGACCCCGACAGGTCACGTTTCGCAGGCGAAGACCTGGAGTCCCGTGATGAGTGCTGTCCAGCGCGCGCTGCGCCCTGCCTTCTTCCGCATCTTCCTCGCCCTCGCCGTCGCCTTCTCCGTGGGTGGCGCCACCGAGCTCGCCTCCGCGCCGTCCGCCGAGGCGGCCGCCATGACCAGTGCCAAGCGCACCCAGGTGGTCAAGGTCGCCGCGACCCGCAAGGGCTCGCTCTACCGCTACGGCGCCATGGGTCCCCGTCGCTTCGACTGCTCCGGCCTCGTCAAGTGGTCGTTCGCCCGCGTCGGCAAGAACCTGCCGCGCACCTCGAGCGCCCAGTACCGCGCGACGCGGCACATCTCGAAGTCGCAGCGCCAGCCGGGCGACCTGGTGTTCTTCATGTCCGGCCGCCGCGTGTACCACGTGTCCATCTACGCCGGCAACAACAAGATCTGGGACGCCCCCCGCGCCGGCAAGCGCGTGAGCAAGCGCAGCATCTGGAGCTCCAAGGTCCGGTACGGCCGCGTGCGCTGACTCTCAGTGACAACAGTTGCACCAGCGGCGTCGTCGCTCCTCGCGAGCGACGGCGCCGCTTCCGTATGTGCGGGGCAGTCTCGATCAGGGGTGCCCCGGACGGAGCGGCGGCTCAGCCCGCGAGCGCGTCCCGCATCGGCACGAGCTTGGCGTCGGACTCGGCGAGCTCCTCTTCCGGGACCGAGCCGGCGACGATGCCGCAGCCGGCCAGCAGGCGCAGCCGGGATGCGTCGTCCGGGTCGACCTCGCCGCAGCGCAGGGCGATGCCCCACTCGCCGTCCCCGCGGCCGTCCATCCAGCCGACCGGGCCGGCGTAGCGCCCGCGGTCCATGCCCTCGAGCTCTCGGATCAGGTCACGCGCGGCCACCGTCGGGGTGCCGCACACGGCGGCCGTCGGGTGCAGGGCCTCGGCCAGCGCGAGGGCCGTGACGCCGTCCGCCAGAACCCCCGCGACGTCCGTGGCCAGGTGCATGACGTTCGGCAGGTGCAGCACGAACGGCGTCTCCGGCACGTTCATCGACGAGCAGTGCGGTGCCAGCGCGTCCGCAGCCGACCGGACGGCGTACTCGTGCTCCTCCAGGTCCTTGCTCGACCTGGCCAGCGAGCCCGCCAGCGCCAGGTCGTGCGCGTCGTCCCCGGTACGCCGGATCGTCCCCGCCAGCACGCGCGAGTGGACCAGGCCGCGCTCCAGCCGGACCAACAGCTCCGGCGTCGCACCGACCAGCCCGTCTACCGCGAAGGTCCAGCAGCCGGGATAGCGGGCGGCGAGGTTGCGCAGCAGCCAGCGCAGGTCGACCGGCCGCTCGGCCCGGGCCTCGAGGTCGCGCGCCAGCACCACCTTGTCGACGGCGCCGGCCGCGATCCGCTCGACCGCTTCCCCCACGACCTGCGCCCACTCGGCGCCGGAGCGGGCTCCGTCCGCGTAGGTCACCTGGCCCGGGTCCTCGGCCGCATGCCGCGCCAGCCGCGGCGGCGAGTCGGGCAGCCGGCCGTCCGCGGACGTCGTCGTCACCCACCACACGCCCTCGCGCGCGCCCACGAGCACGCGCGGGACCACGAGCGTCCCGCCCCGCGGTGACCGGGGGTCGAAGGCGAACGAGCCGAAGGCCACCGGCCCCGAGCCAGGGAGCCCCACCTCGTCACGCACGACCGCGTGGGCGACGCGGTGCAGCCACCACTCGCGAGCCGCCGTGAACCGGTTCGGGCCGCCGGACTCGAAGCGGGCCGCCTCGCCCCAGCCGACCAGCCCCTGGCCGCGGCGAACCCAGGACAGCGCGGGGGAGGTGGGGAGCAGGTCCAGCAGGTGGCCCGGGTCGGCGATCCTGGTGGTGCGGACGACGAGGGGCGCGCTGGCGCCGGCCGGTGCTGTCGTCACGCTGTGCAGCGTAGGCGGCCCGGGCGGCGAGCACGAGATTGGCTACGGGAGGATGCGGTCGTGAGCCGAGCCAGCCTGGACAAGCGTCCGCACGAGGTCGCCGCGATGTTCGACACGGTGGCCGCGCGGTACGACCTCACCAACGACGTCCTGTCGCTCGGCCAGGACCGGCTCTGGCGGCGGGCCGCCGTCCGGGCCATGGACATCCGGCCGGGTGAGCGGGTGCTCGACCTCGCCGCGGGCACCGGCACGAGCAGCGAGCCGTTCGCGGCCGCGGGCGCCGACGTCGTCCCCGCCGACTTCTCCCTCGGGATGCTGCGCGTGGGCAAGAGCCGGCGTCCGGACCTGGCCTTCACCGCGGGGGACGCCACCCGGCTGCCGTTCGCGGACGCGGCCTTCGATGCGGTCACCATCTCGTTCGGCCTGCGCAACGTCGTCGACGCCGAGGCCGCGCTGCGCGAGCTGCTCCGGGTCACCCGCCCCGGCGGGCGCCTGCTGGTCTGCGAGTTCTCGATGCCGGTCTGGGCGCCGTTCCGCGCGGTCTACGCGAACTACCTGATGCGCGCGCTGCCGGCCGTGGCCCGGCGGGTCAGCTCGAACCCGGAGTCCTACGTGTACCTGGCGGAGTCCATCCGGGCCTGGCCGGACCAGGCCGCTCTCGCGCGGGTCCTGCAGCGCACCGGCTGGGGTCAGGTCGCCTGGCGCGATCTGAGCGGCGGCATCGTCGCGCTGCACCGGGCCGTGCGCCCAGACTGAACTCGCCGCGTCGTCCGATCGCCGCCTCGGTCGGACCGCGAGCACTTTGCGCGCGGTATGCCGGTGATGTCGCCCTTACGGGCCCGGATCCACCGGCACACCGCGCGCAAAGCCGCGACCACCGGCACACCGCGCGCAAACAGCCGCGACCCACGGGCACAGGGCGCGCAGAGAGTGGACGGCCCGACCCGTGCTCTAACCGCGCGACCGGTGGCGTAGAGTGCCCGCTGGCTCGTGAAGTACTTCACAAGCAAGCCGGCCGCACGGGGTGTCCACCGTCGTCCGGCCGAGTTCCGGGGGCCTTCTCGAGCACGGTGCGCCGTGCCGGGACGGTGCCCGGATCACCCTAGGATGGGGTCCCTCCGAGCCGCGGAGGCGGCCGACGAACTCGAGGAAGAGGGGAGCGGGACGGCGTGAACCCCTACGTGCCGATTCTCGTCCTGTTCGCCATCGCCGCCGGATTCGCGGTGTTCTCGGTGGTCGCCGGCTCGCTGTCGGGCCCCAAGCGCTACAACCGGGCCAAGCTCGACGCCTACGAGTGCGGCATCGAGCCCACGCCTCACGCGGCGGGTGGTGGCCGCTTCCCGGTGAAGTACTACCTGACCGCCATGCTCTTCATCATCTTCGACATCGAGTCGGTCTTCCTGTTCCCGTTCGCGGTCGGCTTCGGCCGGCTCGGGATCTTCGCGCTCGTCGAGATGGTGCTGTTCATCCTCACCGTGTTCATCGCGTACGCCTACGTGTGGCGGCGCGGCGGACTGGAATGGGACTGAGGTTTTCATGGGTATCGAGGAGAAGCTCCCCGCCGGCTTCCTGCTGACGACGGTCGAGAACCTCGCCGGCTACATGCGCAAGAGCTCGGTGTGGCCGGCCACCTTCGGCCTGGCCTGCTGCGCCATCGAGATGATGGCCGTCGGGACGCCGGACTACGACATCGCCCGCTTCGGCATGGAGCGCTTCAGCGCCACCCCGCGCCAGGCGGACCTGATGATCGTGGCCGGTCGGGTGAGCCAGAAGATGGCACCGGTGGTGCGGCAGGTCTACGACCAGATGCCCGAGCCGAAGTGGGTCATCGCGATGGGTGTCTGCGCCAGCAGCGGCGGGATGTTCAACAACTACGCCATCGTGCAGGGCGTCGACCACATCGTCCCGGTGGACATCTACCTGCCCGGCTGCCCGCCGCGGCCGGAGATGCTGCTGAACGCGATCCTGGCGCTGCACGAGCAGATCCAGGGCATGCCGCTCGGGGCCAACCGGGTCGAGGCCGCCCGCGCCGCCGAGGCCGCGGCGCTCGAGGCCACCCCGACGTCCCACATGCGAGGGCTGCTGCGGTGACCGAGACTCCGGACACGTCGACCGGGCCGAAGCAGCCGGTCGACCCGACGAACGCGGCCGAGCGCGCCGCCGGCCAGCAGAAGCCGGACAGCGTCGTCGCCCAGGAGTCGGCGCCGTCCACCGCCGAGGTCGCGAAGGCCGGGCCGGAGGCGGAGGTCGTCGACGTCCGCCGCGGCATGTTCGGCACCATGACGACCGGAGACACCTCGGGCTACGGCGGCCTGGTCCGCCCGGTGGTTATCGCGGCGCCGGCCGAGCCTCCGTACGGCGGCTGGTGGGACGAGGCCGCGGCCGTGCTGGCCGAGGCGCTGCCCGAGGACGGCACCTCCTTCGGCTCGGCGATCGAGAAGGTCGTCGTGGAGTACGGCGAGATCACCTTCTTCGTCCGACGTGAGGCCCTGCTGCCGGTCGCCCGCGCGCTGCGCGACGAGCCCGAGCTGCGGTTCGAGATCTGCACCGGCACCAGCGGCGTGCACTACCCACACGAGACCGGCCGCGAGCTGCACGCGGTCTACCACCTGCTGTCCATCACCCACGGCGGACGCCGGGTGCGGCTGGAGGTGGTCTGCCCGGACGCCGACCCGCGGATCCCGTCGGTGGTCGGCGTGTGGCCCGGCAACGACTGGCACGAGCGCGAGACGTGGGACATGTTCGGGATCGTCTTCGAGGGCCACCCCGCCCTGACCCGGATCATGATGCCGGACGACTGGCCCGGGCACCCGCAGCGCAAGGACTACCCGCTCGGTGGGATCCCCGTGGAGTACAAGGGCGCGCAGATCCCGCCGCCGGACCAGCGGAGGGCGTACAGCTGATGAGCGACCAGACGACCCACGAGGACATGCACGTGCACGCGCACGGCGCGCACCCCGCCGGCGCCCCCGACGCCGACCCGTACGGCGCGTCCACCGAGGACGCCGCGGACGCGACGCACGTCTTCACCGCGTCCGGCGGCGACTGGGACGACGTCGCCGAGGAGGCGGCCGCGCTCGGCGAGGAGCGGATCGTCGTCAACATGGGCCCGCAGCACCCGTCGACCCACGGGGTGCTGCGGCTGATCCTGGAGATCGACGGCGAGTCGGTGACCGAGGCGCGGGCCGGCATCGGCTACCTGCACACCGGCATCGAGAAGAACATGGAGTACCGCAACTGGACGCAGGGCGTCACGTTCTGCACGCGGATGGACTACCTGTCCCCGATGTTCCAGGAGACGGTCTACTGCCTCGGCATCGAGCGGCTGCTCGGCATCACCGACCAGGTGCCGGAGCGGGCCACCATCATCCGGGTCCTGATGATGGAGCTCACCCGGATCTCCTCGCACCTGGTGGCCGTCGCGACCGGCGGCATGGAGATGGGCGCCACCACCGTCATGACGATCGGCTTCCGCGAGCGGGAGCGGATCCTTTCCGTGTTCGAGAACATCACCGGCCTGCGGATGAACAACGCGTACGTCCGTCCCGGCGGCGTGGCCCAGGACCTGCCGCCCGGCGCGCTCGACAAGGTGCGCGACATGATCCCGGCCGTGCGCCGCGGTCTGCGCGAGCTGGAGAAGCTGCTCAACGAGAACCCGGTGCTCAAGGGCCGCACCGAGGACGTCGGTTACCTCGACCTCACCGGCTGCATCGCGCTGGGCATCACCGGACCGATCCTGCGGTCGACCGGCCTGCCGTACGACCTGCGCAAGGCCTCGCCCTACTGCGGCTACGAGACCTACGACTTCGAGGTCATGACCCGCGACACCTGCGACGCCTATGGACGGCTCCGCATCCGGCTGGACGAGTGCTACGAGTCGCTGCACATCGTCGAGCAGGCGATCCAGCGGTTGCAGCACGTCAAGGGTCGGGTCATGGTCGAGGACCGCAAGGTCGCCTGGCCGGCGCAGCTGGCCATCGGCTCGGACGGCATGGGCAACAGCCTCGACCACATCCGGCACATCATGGGCTCGTCCATGGAGGCCCTGATCCACCACTTCAAGCTGGTGACCGAGGGCTTCCGGGTGCCGGCCGG
>DATFPQ010000023.1:0-55048 GCA_035264765.1 Actinomycetales bacterium
CCGGGGCTTCCCGCTGGGTCCCGGCTTCCTCCTGGACGGCGCCCCGGTGACGCTCGTGGCTCCGCGCGGGACGGCCGCGCCCGCCGCTCCCACCCGCACGGCGAGCGGCTCCACCGCCGTGGCCGGGCTGCGCGCCCGCAGCGCCCGCGGGTCCCGGATCTGGGTCGAGGGGCGGCACGACGCCGAGCTGGTGGAGAAGGTGTGGGGCCACGACCTACGGGTCGAGGGCATCGTCGTCGAGATGCTCGACGGCGTCGACGACCTGGCCGCCGCGGTGCGCGACTTCGCGCCCGGCCCCGGTCGGCGGCTCGGCGTCCTCGTGGACCACCTGGTACCGGGCTCCAAGGAGTCCCGGCTGGTGGCCGAGGCGGTGGCGCAGCGGCGGTTCGCGCCCTACCTGCTCGTCGTCGGCCATCCCTTCGTTGACGTGTGGCAGTCGGTGCGCCCGGCACGGCTGGGCCTGCAGGCCTGGCCGGTCGTCCCGCGCGGCACCTCGTGGAAGCACGGCATCCTCGACGCGCTCGGCTGGCCGCACGCCGACCAGGCCGACGTGGCCCAAGGCTGGAAGCGCATCCTCGGCTCGGTCTCGTCGTACGCCGACCTGGAGCCGGAGCTGCTCGGCCGGGTCGAGGAGCTGATCGACTTCGTCACCGGCGACGACGCCGACCGCTGAGGCCCACCGCCGCAGCCGGGCGGACGTGCACGGCTTCGACCCCTCCACGAAGGCGGCGACCGGCTCTACGCTGCTGGGACGAGTCGCACCCGTGGGGAGGACGCCGTGACCGACAACCAGCCAGACCTCCCGAGCCCCGGTGGGGAGCCGCAGCAGCCGCCGTACCCGCAGCAGCCGCCGCCAATCGCGCAGCAGCCGCCCTACCCGCAGCAGCCGCCCTACCCGCAGCAGCCCTACAGCTCGCAACCCCCGTACGGTCAGCCCTATGGCGCACCGGCACTGATGTCCCCCGAGGACCAGCGGTTGTGGGCGACGCTCGGCCACCTCAGTGGCGTGCTGTTCCACCTGCTCGGTCCGCTCGTCCTGTACCTGGTGGTCAAGGATCGCGGGCCCTACGTGCGCAGGCAGGCGGCCGAGGCGCTGAACTTCTGGATCACCGTCGACATCGCGCTGCTCGTGAGCGGGCTCCTCGTGCTGGTCCTGATCGGCATCGTCGGCCTGGTGGTGATCCCGATCGCGGCGATCGTTCTGGCCATCGTGGCCGCCGTCGCCACCAACCGCGGTGAGGAGTACCGGTACCCGGTCAACCTGCGCCTGGTGACCTGAGCCGGCGGGACGGCAGGCCGGTCAGGGCAGCAGCGCGCGAACCACGGTGTCGGCGAGCATCCGCCCGCGCAGGGTCAGCACCCCGCGCCCCGCGAGCGCAGCCCGGCCATCCAGCAGGCCGTCGGCCACCAGGCCGGCCACCGCCAGGCGCCCTGCCGGGTCGACAACCGCGAGGTCGAGCCCGTCGGCCAGCCGCACCTCCAGGAGCACGCGCTCGGCGTGCGCCTGCTCTGGGTCGAGCACCTCGCGGGCGTGCGCCGGGCTTTGCCCCTGGGCCAGCCGCTCGGCGTACGCCCGCGGGTGCTTGACGTTCCACCAGCGGACCCCGCCGACGTGGCTGTGGGCTCCGGGGCCGACGCCCCACCAGTCCCCGCCGGCCCAGTAGCCCACGTTGTGCCGGCAGCGCGTGCTCTGGGACGTCGACCAGTTGCTCACCTCGTACCAGCGCAGGCCGGCCGCGGTGAGGACCTCGTCGGCCAGCTCGTACTTGTCGGCCTCGTCGTCGTCGTCCGGCATCGGCAGCTCGCCGCGGCGCACCCGCCCGGCCATCCGGGTCCCGGCCTCGACGACGAGCGCGTACGCCGACACGTGGTCCGGGCCGCAGGCGAGCGCGGCGTCCAGGCTGGTCCGCCAGTCCGCAAGGGACTCCCCCGGCGTGCCGTAGATGAGGTCCAGGCTGACGTCGAGCCCGGCCTCCCGGGCCCAGCGCACGGCGTCGGGTACCCGGCGGGGGTCGTGGGTGCGGTCCAGGGTCGCCAGGACGTGCGGCACCGCGGACTGCATGCCGAAGCTGATGCGGGTGAACCCAGCCTCGCGGAGGTCGTGCAGCGACCGGGGGGTCACCGAGTCCGGGTTGGCCTCGGTGGTCACCTCGGCGTCGGGAAAGAGCCCGAAGGCTTCCCGGACGCCCTGCAGCATCCGGCCGAGGTCGGCGGCGTTCAGCAGCGTGGGCGTCCCACCACCGACGAACACCGTAGAGGCGACCGGGGCCGCCTCGCCCAGCACCGTGCGGGTCAGCGACAGCTCGGCCAGCGCGGTGCCGGCGAAGGCGGCCTGGTCGGCGCCACCACCGAGCTCGCTCGCCGTGTAGGTGTTGAAGTCGCAGTAGCCGCAGCGAACCGCGCAGAACGGGACGTGCAGGTAGACGCCGAACGGCCGCTCGCCGAGGCGGTCGAGGGCCGACGCCGGGAGCGTGCCGTCCGCAGGCGCGGGGTCGCCGTCCGGCAGGGAGTTGGGCACACCCCATGGTCTCAGCCGGCGCAGGCAACCCTCAGCCCGAGGAGGCGGTGACGCCGTAGCCGGCCCGCGTCCGCAGCGCCCAGGCGGCGACCGGCGGTGCTAGGGACGACGTCGACCGGCGGAATCTTGGTCACCGGCGCGCTGCCGCGCGCCGGGCGTACCGCACCAGGGCCTGCGCCAGGTCGAGCTCTCCGGACGACCCGGCGTCCAGCAGGCGGCGCCCGGCTTCGGCGTCGAACCGGCCGAAGCAGCGGCCGATGCTGACCCCGTGCTCGGGCCGGTGCACGACCTGGACCTCGTCGCCCGCGGCGACCGTGCCCTCCTGCAGCACCCGCAGGTACGCGCCCGGCGCGCCGTGCGCTGTGAACCGCTTGACCCAGCGCCGCTCGCCCATCCAGGCCTGGAAGGTCGCGCATGGCGTCCGAGGCATGGTGACCTCGACCACCACTCCCGCGTCGCCCCCGACCCGCCAGCGCTCTCCCACGAGGGCGTTGGTGACGTCCACCCCTCGGGTGCGCAGGTTCTCGCCGAACCTCCCAGGCGGCAGGTCACGGCCGAGCTCCGCCGCCCAGTGCTCCACGTCCTCGGCGGCGTAGGCGTACACCGCCTTGTCCGGCCCGCCGTGATGCTTGCGGTCCATCTGGTGGTCGCCGTCCACACCCAGCCGGCCGACCGCAACCCGACCCTCGACCGGACCCTTGTCGATCGCCGTACGGGCACCGTCGCTTGCGACCGGGTGCAGCTCACGTACGACGCACACCGCCTGAACCTCGCCCGCGACCCTGCTCACGCGGCAGATTCCACCATGCGGGCCAGCCGGCTCGCGAAGGGGTTACCTCCGGTCAGCGGTCCTCGGGGTCCGCCCCCCAGCGACGCTCGACCTCGGGGCGGCGCGGGACCAGCGCGGGAGTCAGCTCGCCGTCCGCCACGGTCAGGTCGCGCGGCAGCACCGAGAACCACTCGATCCGGTGCCCGGGCTCCAGACCCGCGTTGAGTGCCGCCAGCCGCTCCGACACCATGGCGCGGGCCTGCTCGGAACGCACCACCTCCTCGTACGGGCTGCCGGCGAGCCCGTGTGACGAGGCCCAGGTCGCGAGCGCGTCCGCGTCGAGCGTGACCAGGGCGCCGAGGGACGCCCGGCCCTCTCCGACGACCAGGACGTGCGAGAGGTAGGGGCACAGTGCACCGAGCCGCACCTGCAGGTCCTGAGGGGCGACCCGCGCGCCCGTGCCGGTGGTGATCAGGTCCTGCACCCGGCCGGTGATCCGGAGGCAGCCGTCCACCACGCGGCCGAGATCGCCGGTGCTCAGCCAGCCGTCCGGGCTCAGCACTCGTGCCGTCTCCTCCCGCCCGTTCTGGTAGCCGAGCATCACGCCGGGGCCGCGTACCTGCACGCGGCCGGAATCGGTCAACCGCACCTCGGTGCCGGCCAGCGGCCGTCCCACGGTGCCCGGGCAGATCCCGTCCCCGCGTGGCAGCGCCACGACCGTGGTGGTCTCGGTGAGGCCGTACCCGCCGAGCAGGTCGATCCCCGCGGCCGCGTACCAGTCGGCGACGTCCTCGCTCAGTGGTGCCGTGCCGCAGGCCAGGTGCCGCACCCGGCCGCCGAAGTGCTCGCGCACGGCGCGCAGCGCCAGCTGGTCGGCGACGGCCAGCGCCGGCAGCTGCGAGAGCGGCAGCCGGCGTCCGGCCCGTCGCGCCGCGGCGGCCTGACGCCCGACGTCGAACGCCCAGCTGTTCAGCCGATGCCGGACCGGCCCGGCCGCCTCGAGCTCGGCACGGGCGCGCGCATGCACCCGCTGGAAGAGGCGTGGCGGGCCCGGGACGAAGGTGGGACGCACCTGTGCCATCCCCTCGACCAGCCGGCCGAGGTCGCCGCACACGGCGCTGGAGAAGCCGACCACCAGCTGGGTCGCGAGCAGCGCCTTGCCGAAGGAGTGCGACAGCGGCGCCCACAGGTACTGAACGTCGTCCTCGGTGAGCAGGCCGGTGGCCGTGTTCGCGGCGGCCGCCGACACCCAGGCCGAGTGCGGCTGGCGGACCCCCTTGGCCGGCCCGGTGGTGCCGGACGTGTAGAGAACCGACGCCAGGGAATCGGGGCGGACGGAGTCCGCCGCCCGCTGCAAGGCTTGCGGGTCGCTCGCCAGGACGGCGCGGCCGCAGTCCCGCAGGGAAGCCAGCGAGAGCACCCGGCGGTCGTCGACGTGCGGGGAGCCGGGGCCGAGGGCGCGTTCGTCGATGACCACGACGGCGACCAGGTCGGGTAGCCGCCCCCAGTGGTCGCGCACCCGGGCCAGCTGCTCGCCGTCCTCCGCGACCACCACGCGGGCGCCCGAGTCGCCGAGCAGCCGTCCGACCTCGTCGGGAGGCAGCCCTGGGTCCAGCGTGGTGGTGGCGGCTCCCGCGTAGGCCACTGCGAGGTCGGTGAGCACCCACTCCAGCCGGGTGGTGGACGCGATCGCCACGGGCTGTCCGGGGCTGACGCCGAGCCCGAGCAGGCCGGCCGCGATCTCGCGCACCACGACCGCGCAGTCCGACCACGTCCAGGCGGTCCAGCGTCCGTCCGGTCCGGGGACACGGAAGGCCTCCCGGTGCGGGCTGAGCCGCACGCGGTCGGCGAAGAGGGCGCCCAGGGTGCCGGGAAGGCGGGCGAGCAGCTGCTCGTAGCGGGCCTGCTCGGCCGGGTCGGGACGGAGCACCTGTGCGGGCGGATCGGCGGCGGGACTGGCGGCCGGATCGCCCGTCGGGTCGTCGGCCAGATGCGGCGTCGGGGAGGAAGGAGCGGGCCGTTCAGCGGGTCGGCAAACCGGGAAGACCTTCGAGCGAAGCGTCGCGCAACCGGAGAAGTCGTTGATGTCCGCCACCGGGGCGCACCTCCTTCCGGCCCACGCACGACGTGGTGCGTGCTGGTCAGGGTAAAGGAAGGGTCAATGGGTTGCATGCATCTCGGCCCTGCCTGTGGACGACGCGACGCGCCGCGCCGTTGTCGGCGCCCGGGCCTACCGTCATCAGCAGCCGAGAGGAGACCGCATGACCTCGCACCGCTGCACCCACCGCGGCATCGTGCCGCCGTACCTGTTGGCCCGGGTGATCGAGACCGACGGTGAGGACGTCCCGACGCAGTCCGCGCGGTACTCGCTCGCGCTCGACGCCGAGCACCGCACTCGGCGGGCGTCGTCCGGGACGGCGACCATGCCCGGCGCCGCACCGACCGACGAAGGCCGGGCGACCGACGACGGCACCCACCCGCTGCGCACCATCAGCGACGCGCACGGCACCGAGCAGCTACCCGGGGACGTCGCGCGCACCGAGGGGGCCGGACCTACCGGCGATGCCGCGGTGGACGAGGCCTACGACGGCCTGGGCTCGACTTGGGGCCTCTACAAGGAGGTGTTCGGCCGCGACTCGCTCGACGGTGCCGGGCTCGCACTGGACGGCACGGTGCACTACGGCCGCAACTACGACAACGCCTTCTGGGACGGCAGCCGGATGGTGTTCGGCGACGGCGACGGCGTGCTGTTCAACCGGTTCACCGCGTCGGTCGACGTGATCGGCCACGAGCTGACGCACGGCATCACCGAGAAGACCGCCGGACTTGCCTACGAGGGGCAGTCGGGCGCGCTGAACGAAAGCATCTCCGACGTCTTCGGCTCGCTCGTCAAGCAGCGGGCGCTGGGGCA
The DNA here is from genome assembly GCA_035264765.1 of Actinomycetales bacterium. Lineage (GTDB taxonomy): Bacteria > Actinomycetota > Actinomycetes > Actinomycetales > Angustibacteraceae > DATFPQ01. The sequence continues at coordinate 6,199 of DATFPQ010000023.1, forward strand.
GGACGCCGCGTCGGCGGACTGGCTGATCGGGGCCGGGCTGTTCACGCCGTCCGTCCACGGCGAGGCGCTGCGCTCGATGAAGGCGCCCGGCACGGCGTACGACGACCCTCGCATCGGCAAGGACCCGCAGCCGGCCACCATGTCCGGCTACGTCGAGACCACCGACGACAACGGTGGCGTGCACCTGAACTCGGGGATCCCCAACCACGCCTTCTACCTGGCCGCCACCGGCATCGGCGGCAACGCCTGGGAGGGCGCCGGACGGGTCTGGTACGACGTGCTGACCGGCGGGAAGCTCCCCTCCGACGCCGACTTCGCCACCTTCGCGGCGGCCACCGTGGCGGCCGCGGGCACGCGGTTCGGCGTGGGCTCTCGGGAGCAGGCGGCGGTTGCCAAGGCCTGGCAGGACGTCGAGGTCCCCGTGCCGGACCCGAACCAGCCACCACCGGACCAGCCACCACCGGACCAGCCACCGGCGCCCGCACCGACCCTGGTCGTGGTGCGCACCGGCGGCTTCGCGGGGCTGCGGCTGGAACGGGAGCTGTCGCTGGGTGACCTCCCCGACGACGAGGCACGCCCGTGGCTCGACCTGCTGGACTCCGGCCGGCTCAGAGAGCTGTCCTCGGTCGACACGTCGACCCCTGACCGGTTCGTGTACCGCGTCAGCGGCCCCGGTCTGGACATCACCGCGGCCGAGCAGCAGCTGCCCGACGACGTGCGGGGCCTGTTCGACCAGACGCTGCGACCGCGCTGAGCTGCGAGGCGCCCCGCATGTCGGGCGCCCCTCGCCCTACCGGTTCGCGGGTGGGGCGAGGGACCCGCTACTTCTTCGCCTTGTCCGGAACGGCCTCGTTGGAGAGCGCGGCGATGAAGGCCTCCTGCGGCACCTCGACCCGGCCGACCATCTTCATCCGCTTCTTGCCCTCCTTCTGCTTCTCCAGCAGCTTGCGCTTGCGGGTGATGTCACCGCCGTAGCACTTGGCGAGCACGTCCTTGCGGATGGCGCGGATGGTCTCGCGGGCGATGACGCGCGAGCCGATGGCCGCCTGGATGGGCACCTCGAACTGCTGTCGGGGGATGAGCTCGCGGAGCTTGCTGGCCATCATGACGCCGTACCCGTAGGCCTTGTCCTTGTGGACGATGGCGCTGAACGCGTCCACCTGCTCCCCTTGCAGCAGGATGTCGACCTTGACCAGGTCAGCCAGCTGGTCGCCGTCCGGCTCATAGTCCAGCGAGCCGTAGCCACGGGTCCGCGACTTCAGCATGTCGAAGAAGTCGAAGACGATCTCCGCCAGCGGCAGGGTGTACCGCATCTCGACCCGGTCCTCGGACAGGTAGTCCATGCCCCGCAGGCTGCCGCGCCGGCTCTGGCAGAGCTCCATGATGGCGCCGACGTACTCGCTCGGCGCCAGGATCGTCGCCCGCACGACCGGCTCCCGCACCTCCGCCACCTTGCCGACCGGGTACTCGCTCGGGTTGGTCACCACGACCTGCGTGCCGTCCTCCATCGTGACGTCGTACACCACGTTGGGGGCGGTGGAGATCAGGTCGAGCCCGAACTCTCGCTCCAGCCGCTCGCGGATGATCTCCAGGTGCAGCAGGCCGAGGAAGCCGACCCGGAACCCGAACCCGAGGGCCGCGGACGTCTCCGGCTCGTAGACCAGCGCCGCGTCGTTGAGCTTCAGCCGGTCCAGCGCGTCCCGCAGCACCGGGTAATCCGAGCCGTCGATGGGGTACAGCCCCGAGAACACCATCGGCTTCGGGTCGCGGTAGCCGCCGAGCGCGTCGGAGGCCGGCTTGCTGGCGTTGCTCACCGTGTCGCCGACGCGGGACTGCCGCACGTCCTTCACACCGGTGATCAGGTAGCCGACCTCACCAACGCCGAGGCCCTTGGTGGGCTCGGGCTCCGGCGAGCTGACACCGATCTCGAGCAGCTCGTGATGTGCCTTGGTCGAGAGCATGACGATGCGCTCGCGCGGGCTGAGATGCCCGTCCACCACCCGGACGTAGGTGACGACGCCCCGGTAGGTGTCGTAGACGGAGTCGAAGATCATCGCGCGGGCGGGCGCGTCGGCGTTCCCGACCGGAGGCGGCAGCTGCCGCACGATCTGGTCGAGCAGCGGCTCGACGCCGACACCGGTCTTGCCGGACACGAGCAGAACGTCCGAGGGGTCGCAGCCGATCAGCCCGGCCAGCTCTGCGGCGTACTTCTCCGGCTGCGCCGCCGGCAGGTCGATCTTGTTGAGCACCGGGATGATCGTGAGGTCGTTCTCCATGGCCAGGTAGAGGTTGGCGAGGGTCTGGGCCTCGATGCCCTGCGCCGCGTCGACGAGCAGCACCGCGCCCTCACAGGCGGCCAGCGACCGGGAGACCTCGTAGGTGAAGTCCACGTGCCCCGGAGTGTCGATCATGTTGAGCGCGTAGGCCGTGCCGTCCACCTCCCAGGGCATCCGGACGGCCTGGCTCTTGATCGTGATGCCGCGCTCCCGCTCGATGTCCATCCGGTCGAGGTACTGGGCACGCATGGCCCGCGCGTCGACCACGCCGGTGATCTGCAGCATCCGGTCGGCCAGCGTCGACTTGCCGTGGTCGATGTGCGCGATGATGCAGAAGTTCCGGATCAGCTCCGGCGGGGTGGCGGACGGCGTTGGGGCCGTGCGGGCCATCGGTGACACGTTCGGGGTCCTCACTGGCTGGGGATTCCCGGCCATCGTCCCACGGCCGGGCGCCGGCCGGACGCCGACCGGACGCCGACCGCTCCCGCCGAGGCCACCACTCGACGAAGCCGCGGCCCCCCTCACCGCACCCCCGAAGGCAGCGTCGGATCGACCCAGCTGCGAGCGCCCCGCCCGTCCGGCTGCCGCAAAAACGCCATGAGCGCCGCGGGGACGCTGTGCCAGAGTCGGGCGATGACGCAGCCCGTGCCAACCCTGGACTACACGGACACCGTCGTGCGTCCCTGCTGGGACGAGCTGCCGGCCGGTGTACGGCACGCGGTGGAGGACTCCGCCGGCGCACGCGTGGAGCACGCCGGGGCGCCGGCGAGGAGCGGCTTCAGCGGTGGCTTCGCTGCGGTACTGCGGCTGGCGGACGGACGCCGGGTCTTCGCCAAGGCGGGCTTGTCGGTCAATCCGCACCTGCTGACCGCGTACGCGCAGGAGGCCCTGGTGCTGTCGGCGCTTCCCCCGTACGGCCTGAGGGCGGAGATCCTCGGCTGCTTCGCTGCCCTCGCCGCCGGCGACCTGGCTCTGACGAGCGGGCAGCCGGACTGGGTCCGCGAGCGGCTGCCGGAGCTGCAGGCGCTGGTGGAGAGCTCCGCCCAACACCTGGCGGGCGACACGGCCACCACTGCGACCTGCGCGCCGACAACGTACTGCTCAACGACGGCCGCGCGCTGTTCGTGGACTGGAACTGGCTGTGCCTCGGCCCACCCTGGACCGACTTCGTCGGGATTCTTCCGCTCGCCCGGGCGGACGGCGTGGACGTCGACGCCTGGCTGGCCCGCAGCGAGCTCACGCGCGGGGTTGACCCCGAGGCCGTGGACGCCTGGCTGGCCGCCGTCGCCGCGTACATGCTGGCGTACGCGGACGACCCGGTCTGGCCGGGTGGCACGCCGGCCATCCGGGTGCACCAACGCCGTTACGCCCCAACCTTCCTGGACTGGCTGGGTGCGCGGCGCGGCTGGTCGGCACCGGGCGTCTCCGTGGGCAGCACCGCGGGTGCCGCCGCAGCGCCCTCCGCGGCCGCTGCATCAGCCGCTCCTGCCCCCTGGGACAGCGCCTGCAGGTAGCCGTCCAGCTCGCGGCGCATCGCCAGGGCAGAGGACGCGACGACGGTGAACAGCGTCCCGGGGCCGGGCAGCGACAGCTCTGCGGACGACGGCTCGGGCTGCCTACCCGTGCTCCCGAAGCCCACGGCCAGCAGGGTCCCCACGGCGCGATGTCGCGTCAGGCCCTGCCCACCGAGGACAGCCGGCCCGTGCGTCACCGGGTCGCCGCCGCGCAATGCCATCCCGGTGCGCAGCAGCGGGCGGCCCGCGTAGCCGACGTCGACCCGGGTCGTCACCTGACCGCCCGCCTCGCCGTACCGGCCGAGGACGACCTCCTCGCGCCACAGCAGCTGGGCGTTCTCGGCCAGGTCCAGCCGGGTGATCACGTGCACCGACGCGCCGTCAGCCACGATCACCGGCTCCAGCAGCACGTCCAGGCGAGCGCCCTCCTCCACGTGGGCGTTCAGGACGATGCGGGCCGGCCGGTCGCGGCGGAACGGCACAGCGCATCGGGACGGGAGGGCGAGCGTGGCCGCCACGGCACGCAGCCGCAGCGTCCGGCCGGCCGGCACCTCGACGTCGAGCTCGAGGTCGTCGCCGTTCAGCGGTCCCGCGGCGCCCTGCGAGAGGTGCACGGCGTCCGGCGCCGGCCGCAGCACCAGGGGCGGCTCACTGCGCAGAACCGCCGCGCTCCCCGGTCCGGCCGCCCCCGCGACCAGCCGGGCGCGCGCCCTCACCCGCCGCGCCTCCACTCGGCCAGCCGCTCGAGCACCCAGGCGGCGACGTCCGGGGCCGAGGGGGCGTCCCGCAGCGACGACATCACGACGGGGCGCTCGCCACGGACGGCGGCCGCGTCCGAGGCCATCACCGACAGGTCGGCTCCCACCAGGTCTGCCAGGTCGATCTTGTTGATCACCAGCAGGTCGGCTCCCGTCACGCCCGGCCCGCCCTTGCGCGGGACCTTGTCGCCGCCGGCCACGTCGAGGACGAACACCTGATGGTCCACGAGGCCGCTGCTGAACGTGGCCGTCAGGTTGTCGCCGCCGCTCTCCACCAGCACCAGGTCCAGCGGGGCGAAGCGCGCCTCCAGGTCCTCGACCGCGTCCAGGTTCGCCGTGATGTCGTCCCGGATGGCCGTGTGCGGGCAGCAGCCGGTGCGGACCGCGGTGATCCGCTCCTCGGCCAGGACGCCGGCTCGCCGCAGGAACTGCGCGTCCTCCGTCGTGTAGATGTCGTTGGTCACCACGGCGAGCGCCACGTCGTCCGCCAGCGCCCGGCACAGCGCGGCCACCAGGGCCGTCTTGCCGGAGCCGACCGGCCCGCCGACGCCGATCCGCAACGGCCGGCGCACGCCCTGGGTCACCGCGGCCGCCGGGGCGTGCTCGGGCGCCGGACCGTCGTGGGAGTGCCCGTGCCCCTGGTCGGAGTGCCCGTGGCCGTTCTGTTCCAGCAGGTCAGGATGCAAAGAGAGTCATCTCCCGGTCGTCGTGTTGCTCGGCGAGGACGTCGAGCAAGGGTCCGGTCGTGGCCGGCAGCAGCGCCAGCCGGGCGGGGTCGGCGTCGGCGAAGGCGGCCGCCTCATCGGCCAGCCGGTCTACGGTGTCGGTCAGCCGGGCGAGCGCCGCGGCGACCTCGATCGGGTCCAGGCCGAGCAGCCGTACGGCCGCCGAGGCCAGCCCGGCGGCCGATCCCTGCAGCACCGTGAGGGCGGCGTCCGCAGGCTGCAGTCCCGCGGCCGCGGCCACCGCGCCCAGGGCCACCGGCAGCGGCGGCCGGAGCGTGCACGCGGCGAGCTGCTCCAGCCCGGCAGCGGGCCAGACCCGCCGGCCGGTGCGCAGCAGCGCCCGGCCCTGCGCCTCGGCCGCGGCGCGGGCCGCAGCCGAGGGCTGACGCGCCGAGGCCTCCGCGCACAGCCGCTCCCAGGGCACCGCGTCCATGGGCACGGTGCCCGCGCCCGCCATCGCGCAGGTCGCGGCGGAGAGCGCGGCGGCGGTGAACCCCGCCGTCTCCAGCGCCCCGCGCGCGAACAGCTCGACGTCCGCGACCGTCCGCACCCGCCCGTCCGTCACGGCCTGCTCGAGCCCAGCGGAGTGCGCGTGGCTGCCCGAGGGCAGGCGGCCGTCCGCCAACAGCAGCAGGGCGGCGCGCATCAGAACAGGAAGTAGCGCTGGGCCATCGGGACGACGGCGGCGGGCGCCGGCTCGACGACGTCGCCGTCGATCCGGACGGTGAAGGTGTCGGGCTCGACCTCGATCCGCGGCAGGGCGTCGTTGCGGACCATGTCCCCCTTGCCACGACGCCGGACGTCGGCCACCGGGGCGAGCCGACGGCGGACCTGAAGCCGGTCGGCCAGCCCGTCGTCGAGCGCCGAGCCCGCGACGAAGAACAGCGACGTGGCCGCGGCCGCCGTGGCTGCCGCGCCCCACATCGGTCGCGGCAGCACCGGCTGCGGCGTCGGGATCGACGCGTTGGCGTCGCCCATGGCGGCCCAGGCCACGAAGCCGCCCTTGACCACCAGGTGGGGGCGCACGCCGAAGAAGGCCGGCTCCCAGAGCACCAGGTCGGCGAGCTTGCCCGGCTCCACCGAGCCGACCTCGTCCTCGAGCCCGTGGGCCACCGCCGGGCAGATCGTGTACTTGGCCACGTACCGCTGGGCGCGGTTGTTGTCGTGGCGGCCGTCGCCCGCAAGGCTGCCGCGGCGCGCCTTCATGGCGTGCGCCGTCTGCCAGGTGCGCAGGATCACCTCGCCGACCCGGCCCATCGCCTGGCTGTCGGAGCCGATCATCGAGATCGCTCCCAGGTCATGCAAGACGTCCTCGGCGGCGATGGTCGACGGACGGATCCGGCTCTCGGCGAAGGCGAGGTCCTCGGGCACCGACGGGTTCAGGTGGTGGCAGACCATCAGCATGTCGAGGTGCTCGGCCAGCGTGTTGACCGTGTGCGGTCGCGTCGGGTTGGTCGACGACGGCAGCACGTTGGGCTGCCCGGCCACCGTGATGATGTCCGGCGCGTGCCCGCCTCCCGCCCCCTCGGTGTGGTAGGCGTGGATACCTCGGCCGGCGATGGCGGCGAGGGTGTCCTCGACGAAGCCGGCCTCGTTCAGCGTGTCGCTGTGCAGCGCCACCTGGACGCCGGTGCGGTCCGCCACCCGCAGGCAGGCGTCGATCGCGGCGGGCGTCGACCCCCAGTCCTCGTGCAGCTTGAACCCGGACGCACCGCCGCGCACCTGCTCCAGCATCGCCTCCTCCGACACCGTGTTGCCCTTGCCGAGCAGGGCGACGTTGAGGGGGACGCCGTCCAGCGCCTCGAACATCCGCGCGAGGTGCCAGGAGCCCGGCGTCACGGTCGTCGCCTTGGTGCCCTCGGCCGGACCGGTGCCGCCGCCGATGAATGTGGTGACGCCGGACGAGAGCGCCTCGTCCACCTGCTGCGGGCAGATCAGGTGGACGTGACAGTCGACTGCCCCGGCCGTCAGGATCCGACCGTTACCGGCGATCACCTCGGTCGACGGGCCGACCACGAGGTCGGGGTCCACGCCGTCCATCGTGTCCGGGTTACCGGCCTTGCCCAGGGCCACGATCCGCCCGTCGCGCACGCCGACGTCCGCCTTGACGACTCCCCAGTGGTCGAGGACGACGGCGCCGGTGATCACCAGGTCGAGAGCGCCCTCGGCGCGGGTCGCGATCGCCTGTCCCATCGACTCGCGGACCACTTTTCCGCCGCCGAAGACCAGCTCGTCCCCGCCGTGCGGTCCCCGCGTGCGGTCCTCGGTGACCTCGATCAGCAGGTCGGTGTCGGCCAGCCGGATCCGGTCACCCGTGGTCGGGCCGAACAGGGCGGCGTACCGCTCCCGGCTCAGCTCATGCGCCACGGTCGGACCCCCGGTCCAGCGGCCCGGCCTGCCCGGGACGCAGCCCGCGGACCACCCGCGAGCCACCGAGCGGCACCAGCCGCACCTCGCGCTCGACGCCGGGCTCGAATCGAACCGCCGTCCCGGCCGGGATGTCCAGCCGCATGCCCCACGCCGCCTCGCGATCGAGGAGCAGGGCCGGGTTCGCCGCCGCCAGGTGGTAGTGCGACCCGACCTGCACCGGGCGGTCACCCGTGTTGACCACCTCGAGCACCCTCTCGGGCAGCCCGACGTTCCCGGTCACGGTTCCGGTGTCAACGAGGACCTCTCCCGGGATCACGGGACCGGCCGGTGCAGCGTGACGAGCTTGGTCCCGTCCGGGAAGGTGGCCTCCACCTGCACCGAGTCGATCATCTCGGGGACGCCGGGCATCAGCTCGTCGCGGCGCAGCACGTGCCGGCCGGCCTCCATCAGGTCGACGACGCTCCTGCCGTCGCGCGCCGCCTCCAGTACGAAGGATGTCAACAGCGCCACCGCCTCCGGGTAGTTCAGCAGGACGCCACGGGCCCTGCGGTCGCGCGCCACCATGGCGGCGACGTGGACCAGCAGGCGGTCCTGCTCGTGGGGTGTCAGCAGCACGGGGGCTCCTCGGGTCGATGCGGCGGAGCCGACGCTAGGAGCGGCAGATGTCGCCCACGTTACGGCCGGGCACGGACGACCGTACCGCCGGGGCGTCGGTGATGACACCGTTACCGTCCGTTGACTGATTGGCCGATCGGCCGAAACGCGCGGCGGCCACACTCGCAGCACTCACGTCCCTCCGGGAGGTCGCTGTGACGTCGGACCTGTCCCCGCACGCCCTCCCTCCGGACAGTCGACGGGGCACGCCAACGGACCTGCCGCCGGTCGCGCCGCCGTCGCTGCCGCACCCGGCGGTCCGGCAGGAGGTGTCGCGCGCAGCTACAACGCCGTGGTCGACAACGAGACGCGGGAGGACTGCTGAATGCGCTACGCGCCCACGTCCTTCCGGAGTCCCGATCGCGTACTACTCGGCGAAGTACTGGATCGACATGGACCTGCTGACCCCGCGCGGCGGCGTTCGTCGACAAGCATTGTCATGACAGGTGCAAGAAGGCCGGTGCGCGGACCGTTCCGCTCGAAAGCCCGACGGTCCGCGCACCGGCCTGACGAGCACCGGGCCGCTCAGCGGAAAGCCGCTCAGCGGAGCCGGGTCACGCGCACCTCGACGTCGAGGTCTGAGCCCGCGCCACCGCCGGCGACGATCCCTCTGACCGGTGAGATGTCGCCGTAGTCGCGCCCCCTGCCGACGGCCACGTGCATCTCCCCCGCCGGCTTGTCGTTGGTCGGGTCCCAGCCGTACCAGTCCCCGGCCCACCACTCGACCCAGGCGTGGCTCTCGCCCGTGACGGTCTCACCGGCGCCGGCGTTCGGCTTCGGGTGCAGGTAGCCGGACACGTACCGCGCGGGCACGCCCACCGACCGCAACGCGCCGACCGCGAGGTGCACGAAGTCCTGGCACACGCCCGCGCCCTCGGCCCAGGCCTGCGCCGCCGCGGTGTGCACGCCGGTCGAGCCGGCCTTGTAGGCCAGCCGATCGGTCACTATTGCGCACACCGCGCGGGCCGCCTCGCTCGGCGACAGGTCACCGACCACGACCGCCGCCAGGTCCGCGAGCTCCTCCCCGGGGTCGCTGCGCGCCGTGTGGGTCAGCTCCTCGGCGAACCGGTCACGGACCCGCGGGTCGGCGAGCTCGCCCCAGCCTGCGGTCGGCGGGTCGGGAGCCGCCAGGACGACGACGTCGGCGGACGCGGCGACGACCAGCTCGGTGTGGTCCGTGTGCGCCTCGAAGGCCACGACCCGCGTGCCCCAGTAGTCCCGGTACTCGCGACGCCAGGTGACCGGGTCGATGTCCACGCGCGTACTCACGACGTGCTGGCGCGCGTCCGAGGACGGCATCAGCCGAGCCTCGTTGTAGGACGCCGGAACCGGCTGCGCGTAGCGGAACCGGGTCACGTGCTCCACCGCCAGCCGGGCCGACGGGTGGCCACCGCCGTCCAGCGCGAGCCAGGTCACGAGAGCTCCCGGACCCACGAGCGCGCGGACGCCTGCGGGAAGCAGCGCTCCGACACGGCCTCGCTGGCCGCCGACACGGCCCGCTGGAGCCGGTCCATCTCGGCCACCGGGTCGGCGAGGACCTCCGCGAGCGGCCGGTACTCCAGGTCGGTCCGCGCTCGACCGAGCAGCCGCCGGGCGTCGTCGTGCACCGCGAGCCGCCGGCTCGCCTCGGCAGGGACGAGGTCGAGCGCGGCCAGGCAGGCGTCCGCCACGGTGAGCGCGTGAACCACCGAGCGGGGGAACAGTCGGTCGAGCAGCAGGAACTCCACCGCGCGGTCGTCCGTGGCCGCGGCCCCGAACGCGCGGACGAACGCCTGGTACGCGCCGCACGAGCGCAGGACCAGGGCCCAGGCCGGACCGGACGACCCGCGCAGGTCCTCGGACGCCAGCATCCGCGCGGTCATGTCCACTCGCTCGATCGATCGGCCCAGCAGCAGGAAGTGCCACGGCTGGTCACGGCTCATCGTGGCGTCGGCGATCCCGCCGACGACGGCGACTCGCTCACGTACCCAGTCGCAGAACTCGTGCGCGCCCCACGCGGGCCGGCGGCCCGCGGGCAGGGCGTGGTGCGTCGTGTTGAGCGACCCCCACATCTCGGTCGAGATGACCTCACGGGCCCGTCTGGCGTTCTCCCGGGCCGCGCGGAGCGAGGCGACGATAGAGCCGGGCTCGTCGGCGTACGCCAGCCGCTCGAGCACCTGCCGCCGCGTGACCGGCACGTCCAGCCCGTCCTGCACCGTGGCGCCCATGACGCCGAGCAGCACCCGGCAGGAGGCGTCCTCGTCCAGCCACGGATCCTCCAGGAGCAGCTGCAGGTGGACGTCGAGGATGCGTGCCGTGCCGTCCGCCCGCTCCAGGTACCGACCGATCCAGAACATGGACTCGGCGATTCGGCTCAGCATCCGCCGCTCCCCCGTTCCAGGCTCTGTTGCTGTTGCTGTTGCTGCTTCCCTTGCTGCTGGTTCCCTTGCTGCTGGTTCCCTTGCTGCTGCCCCTGCCGCGGCGCCGGCTGCCCCTGCCGCTGCGGCTGCTGCCCTTGCTGCTGCTGCTGTTGTTGGTCCTGCTGGGCCCGCCCGTCGTCCGGCCCGCGGTCCGGGCCGGCCATCGGCGGCGCCGCGGCCCGCCGGCGGACCGGCGGGGTGGGCGCGGGACCGTCCCCGAGGACCCAGGTGTCCTTCGAGCCGCCGCCCTGGCTGCTGTTGACGACGAGCTGCCCCTCCGGGAGGGCGACCCGGGTCAGCCCGCCGGGCAGCACCCAGATGTCGCTGCCGTCGTTGATCGCGAACGGACGCAGGTCCACGTGCCGGGGCCGTAGCGTGCCGTCGACCACCGTCGGCACGGTGGAGAGCGCCAGCACAGGCTGGGCGATCCATCCCCGCGGGTCGGCACGCAGCCGCACCCGGAGGGCGTCCAGCTCGGCCCGGCTGGCCTGGGGTCCCATGACCAGACCCTTGCCGCCCGAGCCGTCGACCGGCTTGACGACGAGCTCGTCCAGGCGGTCGAGCACCTCGGCAAGGGCCAGTGGCTCCTCCAGGCGCCAGGTCGGCACGTTGGGGAGCACCGGCTCCTCGGCGAGGTAGTAGCGCACCAGGTCCGGCAGATACGTGTAGATCAGCTTGTCGTCCGCCACCCCGTTGCCGATGGCGTTGGCGAGCGTGACGTTGCCGGCCCGCGCGACCGACACGAGCCCCGGGCAGCCGAGGACCGAGTCCGCCCGGAAGTGCACCGGGTCGAGGAACTCGTCGTCGACCCGCCGGTACACGACGTCGACCTGGCGCTCGCCGCGCGTGGTGCGGACCCAGAGGCGGCCGCCGCGGCAGACCAGGTCGCTGCCCTCCACCAGCTGCACGCCCATGGTGCGGGCCAGCAGCGCGTGCTCGAAGTAGGCGCTGTTGTAGACACCGGGGGTGAGGACTACCACCTCGGGGTCGTCCCGGCCCTCGGGAGCCGTGGCGCGTAGCGCGGCGAGCAGCCGGCGGGGGTAGTCGTGCACGGGGCGCACGCGCTGGGCGGCGAAGGCCTCGGGCAGGATCTGGCTCACGGCCTGGCGGTTCTTCAGCAGGTAGCTGACGCCGGACGGCACCCGAACGTTGTCCTCCAGGACGCAGAACCGGCCGTGCTCGTCCCGCACCAGGTCGGTTCCGGAGACGTGCACCCGGACGCCGGTGGGGGGCTCCAGCCCCGCGACGGCCCGATGGAAGTGCGATGACGACGTGATGAGGTGGCGGGGCAGCACGCCGTCGTCCACCGCCCGCTGCTCGCCGTACACGTCATCCAGCAGTGCCTCCAGCGCCCGCACCCGCTGGACGACGCCGGCCTCGACCTGGTCCCACTCGGCGGCGGGCAGGATCCTCGGCACGACGTCGAGCGGGAACGGCCGCTCCTCACCCGCGAAGTCGAACGTGACGCCGGCGTCGAGGAACGTGCGCGCGACGGCGTCCACCCGGGCCCGCAGGTCGTCGGCGTCCATCCGCGACAGCAGCCGGTGGACGCCCTCGTAGGGCGCTCGCGGGAGGCCGGGCGCGGCGTACATTTCGTCCCAGGCGCGACGTGAGCCGAGCGCCGAGGGCGCTCGTCCGCCGCCCGGGGCGTCAAGGTGACGGGGTGCCGTGGTCACGGGCGCACCGTAAGTTGCCCGGGTTTCGGCCAGGTTACGCCAACAGGTTTTGGTCGCCCGCGCACGGCGCTGGTACCGTTGCTCCTCGCGTGCACGCCCAGGTCGTGCGTGCCGTGAGCACCTCCGCCACGGGTGACCCCACCACCTCGGTCCCGGAGAGGCTCGACGCCCTCAACCGACCTACTTCCGCAGATCGAGAGAGTCCATCCGTGGCGAACATCAAGTCCCAGATCAAGCGCAACCTCACGAACGCCAAGCGCACCGAGCGCAACAAGGCGGTCAAGAGCGAGCTGCGCACCCTCGCACGGTCCGTGCGCACCGCCGTCGAGGCGGGCGACGCCGAGAAGGCCGCGGCCGCGCTGCGGTCGGCGTCCCGCAAGCTCGACAAGGCCGTGAGCAAGGGTGTCATCCACAAGAACCAGGCCGCCAACCGCAAGTCGGCTCTGGCCAAGAAGGTCGCCTCGGTCTGAGCCTGCCTCCGCAGGACGGCCGCGGGCCAAGCCGCAGGCATCGAAGGCGCTGGTCCCCCTCGGGGACCGGCGCCTTCGTCGTGCTGCGCGAGGATTGCGAGGCGGGCCGGACGATGTCGTTCTCGGGTCCAGCCTTGGTTCTGGTGCGGCTGTGACGAGGGCTCACGTGGCGGGCCGCCCTTCCCCGATGGCCGACGAGAGTACGCACCTTCTCAATGCCCAGCCGACACGCGGTTACTCGCCACGGTCGCCAGTGCGCAGGACCGCCAGGCGCTCGGGCGGGACTGCGTCGACCAGCCACACCCCGTTGGCCGACAGGTAGAAGGTCGCGCCCTCGCGGGCCAGGCCGGACGCGTCAACGGTGAGCACCGTGCTCGGCCCGCGGCGCTGCCCCACCCGGCGGGCCGTCTCGACGTCGGGGGACAGGTGCACGTGATGGCGTGCGCCTCGACGTAGCCCTTCCTGCAGAATCGACGGAACACTGCGCGAGGGCGTTCCGTGATACAGGACCGCGGGCGGCGTGGCGGGCGCGTAGCCGAGCTCGACGGGAACGGAGTGGCCCTGGTTGGCGCGGATCCGTCGACCTGTCTCGTCGAAGGCGAACCGCTGCTTGTCGCTGGTCGCGACGACGAGCTCCAGCTCCTCGCGCGAAAGCGGCAACCCGTGCCGGCCTAGTGCGGTCAGCAGCTCCTCGACGTCGACCCAGCCTGCCTCGTCCAGGGTGATCCCGATGGAATCCGGGCGGTGCCGCAGAACCAACGACAGCCGCTTGCTGACCTGCACGGCGCGCCCCGGCCGGTTGCCCCTGCTCCTTGGAGTGACCGGCCACCGGCCGCCGCCGCTGCGGCTGGCCGGCGCGCCGGCACCGCCCGCCGCGTTCATGGCGTCAGGCCCGGCCGGCGGTCGCCTGCCCCCTGCCGGCGGCGCCGACCTGCAAGACCGCGCGCTCGACCGCGAAGACCGGGTCGCCGGCTCGGCGGGTCTTGTTTGGTAGACCGCCCTTGACGGCGAGGTCGGCAGCGGCCACAGCCTCGATCGCGCGGGCGAGGCCGGCCTCGGACCATCCCCGCAGCTGTCGGCGTGCCTTGTCCACCTGCCACGGCGCCATCCCGAGATCGCGGGCGGCCTCCGCCGAGCGCGCGGATCCGGCCGCCGACACCTTGGCCAGCGAGCGCAGGCCGAGCGCGATCACCGCCACCAGCGGCACCGGATCGAGGCCCGACGACAGCGCGTGCCGCAGCAGGCCCAGCGCCTCGTCGGTGTGGCCGGCCAGCACCGCGTCGGCAACCTTGAACCCGGTGGCCTCCACCCGGCCGCCGTAGTAGCGCTCGACGACCGCGGCGTCGACCTCAGGCGCGTCCTTGGGGCGGCCCTCCTGGGGCATCGTGTCGGACATCAGCTGGCTGCAGGCGCTGGCCAGCTCGCGCAGGTCCTGCCCCAGCGCCTCCACCAGGGCGCCGACCGCGTCCGGGGTCACCCGGCGTCCGGCCGCACGGAACTCCCCCACGACGAAGGCCGCCTTGTCGGCGTCTGAGGTGATAGGCGCGCAGTCGTGGACGGCTGCCCCAGCCTTGCGCGCCCCATCCAGTAGACCCTTGGCGCGCTGCCCGGTGCGGTGGCGCAGCACCAGGACCACGTCCGGCTCCGGTGCGGCGACCAGGGCGCGCGCGTCGGTGACCAGGTCGTCGGGGGCGTCCTCGAGGGATCGCAGCAACACGACCTTCCGTTCTCCGAACAGCGACGGACTGGTGTGCACGGCGAGGTCACCACGGGTGTAGCCGGCGGCCTCGACCTCCACCACCTGAGTCGCCTCGTCGACCGCGCGGGACGCCGCCAGGATCCGCTGAACCGCCCGCTCGGCCAGCAGCTCCTCCGCCCCGGTGACCAGATGGAGCAAGGCGCCCGGGTCGGGGGGCGCGGAAGACCCCGAACGAGCGGAGCGGGAAGCGGGTGGCACGGCAACGACGCTATCGGCCGCTTGTGACAGCCTGCACGCGCCCTCGCGCTGGCACTGTGCGCTGCTGCTCCTGGTGCATCGCGACGGCCGGTGCTCGCGACTGGCGGTGCGGTTGCGACCGGCGGTGCCGTCGCGACTCGCAGTGCCGTCGCGAGCCGAAGACCACCACCCCTCCGCCGGGACCTAGCGCCGCTGCTCTTGGTGCGGTCGCGGGCCGGAGACCACCAGCCGCGGCCCGGCCGGCCCTGGAACCACCGCCAGGTCGCCGTGCAGGTCCGTGCGCGCCACCAGCGCACCCGCGGCCGACAGCAGCCGCAGAGTGCTCGCGGCGGGATGGCCGTAGTCGTTGCCCGCACCGACGCTGACGAGTGCGAGCCGAGGGGACACGCTCGCTACCAGGGCGGGGTCCTGCAGGGCCGAGCCGTGGTGCGCAATCTTCAGCACGTCGACGCGCGCCCCGTCAGGCACGGTCCGGAGCCGGCGCGCGACCACGCTAGCCGCGGCGGGCTCGACGTCGCCCAGTAGCAACAGCCGCAGGCCCGAGCTGCGAACGAGCATCACGATGCTGGCGTTGTTCGGCACCGACCCGTCGTGCAGCACCCGCTCCGGAGCCAGGACGTCCCAGCTGGCGCGGCCGGCGACGCGCCGCTCCCCCACCACGACCGTCCGCACGGAAACTCCCGCCGCCGCTGCCTCGCGCCGGACCCCGCGGGCCTGCCCCGGCGGGTCGTCCACGAGCGTGACGACGATCTCCGCAGCACGGCGCCCGCGCAAGGCTCCCGGTAGCCCGTCGACGTGGTCCGCGTGGAAGTGAGTCAGCACGATCGCGTCCAGGGCGCGCACACCCAGCCGGCGCAAGCATGCGTCCACGGCGCTCGGCTCCGGGCCGGTGTCCACGAGCACCGCCCGGCCCGGCGCGGTCGCGAGGACGAGGGCGTCGCCCTGCCCGACGTCGCACGCGACGAAGACCCAGCCCCGCGGCGGCCACCGCTGCGCCCCGGGCACCGGAAGTCGGGCCGCCGCCACCACCCAGACCAGCGCCAGAGCGACCCCCGCCGCCAGACTGGGCCGCGAGCGCGCCAGCCGCAGCAGCGTAGGAAGGCCGAGGGCGACGACGACCGTGACCGTCGCCAGTGAGGCGGCCCCGAACGCACCTCCCGGCCACGGCAGCTGCCCTCCCGGCACGTCCGCGAGACGCCGCGCCGTCCACGCGATAGCGCCGCAGGCCCAGCCGGCCACGTGGGCCAGCCCGGCCGCCAGGTCCGGCGAGGCGGCGCTCGCCACGGCCGCCGCGAGTCCGAGCACCGTTGCGGGAGCCACGAGCGGCTCGCACAGCAGGTTGGCCGGCAACGCCACCAGGCTGATCTGTCCGGCGAGCAGGACCAGCACCGGACCGCAGGCAGCCTGGGCCGCCAGCGGTACGGCGACGGCGACGGCCAGCGGCCGTGGCAGCCACCGGCCGAGCCCTCTCGACCACGGCGCCGCGAGCAACAGCAACCCACCGGTGGCCAGCACCGACAGGGCGAAACCGTAGGAACGCGCCAGCCACGGGTCGACCACCAGCAGCACCACGACCGCCGTCGACAGCGCCGGCAGAGCCGCGCGCGACCGGGAACCGGCGAGCGCCAGCAGTCCCAGCCCGCCCATGACGGCGGCCCGCAGCACACTCGGCTCGGGACGCGCCACGACCACGAACCCGAGGAGCACCGCTCCAGCCACCAGGAGCCGAAGCCGCCGCCCGAGGCCGGCGCCGCGTCCGAGGCCGAGGGCAACCACGCAGACGATCGTGATGTTCGTGCCTGACACCGCCGACAGGTGCGTCAGCCCGGTCGCCCTCATGGCCTCGCGGAGGTCCCCGGGCTCGGCCGAGGTGTCCCCCACGACCAGACCCGGCAGCAGACCCCGCGAGTCGCGTGACAACCCAGCGCAGGCCTGCCGCAGCCCGGAACGGAGCCGCTCGGCAGTCCGGGCCAGCAGCCCCGGCTCGCGGACCACCCGTGGAGGACCCCGTGCGTCGAGCGTCGCGACGATGTCGTCGGCCGGACGTGCCGGCGCCAGTCGGCCGCGCACTTCAACCAGCTGTCCCCACCGGGCTGCCAACCACTTCCGGTCGCCGAAGACCAGCAACCGTCCACGTGCGGTCGACCTGACGCCACGGCCCTCAACCGCGAGAAGCGACAGTTGCACCAGGACCAGCTCGTCGCCTCTGAGAGTCGGGTGCTCCGCCGCCCGGGGGTCGCTGGAGACGGATCCGACCGCGCGGACCGAGGCTCCTGCCGCAGCGAGCGCCGGCAAGCGTCCGGTCGCCCGAAGCCGCCCCTGCAGCCCGGACGCGCTCAGGCACAGCGCCGTCGCGGCCAGGACCAGGGCCACGGCCCCGCGTCCCGGCCCGGCGGGGCCGCGTCGATCCCGCCTTCGCAGCGGTTCGGCCCGGCGGCTCACGCCGCCGGGGCGCCATCTCGTGCCGGCGATGGCGACCGCGGCCAGCAACCCGAGGACCCCCAGGCCGACCCGACTGTTCGGCGAGGCCCCCAGCGTGAGAGCCGTCACGGCCCAGCCCACGAGGGCCGGCAGGAGCAACCGCAGGTCTCGGCCGCCGCGGCCGTCATCGTCGTGCAGGAGTCGGTGGCCTCCGGCGTCGCCCTCGGCTGTCACCGCGCTGGCGGACGGATCTGAGCGCGGAGCCTCGGTCTCCCGCGAACCCGTCGCCTGCAAAGCCGCCGTCTGGAGTAGCCCCGCTCGCCGTCCGACGGCGCCGGTCACAGGCGGACCAGAGGACGCAGCCGAGCCAGCACGGCGTCCCCGATGCCGCTGACCTCACCCAGTTCCTCGACGCTGGTGAACTTCCCGTTCTGGGCTCGCCAGTCGAGGATGCGCTGCGCGAGCACAGGACCGACTCCGGGCAGAGTGTCCAGCTCGGCCAGCGTCGCCGTGTTGACGTCCACAGGCTGCGGCGCGGGCCCGGCTGCGCCCGAGCCCGTTGGGGCGGCGCTCGTGCCGGCCGATCCCGCGGTCCCAGCCGCCGGCGCCACCGGTTCCCCGGGCCGCGGCACTACGACCTGCTCCCCGTCGACCAGCGGGCGGGCAAGGTTGACGCCCGAGAGGTCCGCGTCGCGGCGCGCACCGCCCGCCGCCGTCACCGCCTGCTCCACGCGCGAGCCTTGCGGAAGACGCACCACGCCCGGGTGCCGGACCCGTCCCACGACGTGCACGACGACTTGGCCCTGGGCCGGGACGGTGCTGCCCGACCCCGCGACCGACGGGCCTTCAGTCCCGGCGACGCCCGCCGACGGGTCGGCCCGTCCCCCGCCGCCGACGCCGCCGGGTGGAGCCGCCGCATGACCCGGCGGCGGGTACGTACCGTGCTGGGACGCCGCCACCGCCGGAACGGACGGCCGTCCGACTGGGCCCGGCCCGCCGACCGCTGCGGGCGCCACCGGCATGGCCACCGCGCCCGTGCGGGCCGCGAGCACCAGACGGACGCCGAGGACGCCCAGCACCAGCAGCGTGACCACGACGACACCGGCGACCGCACGGGGCGAGACCCCGACTCGCGCGGCCAGCGCGTCCTGCCGTTCCCGCCATCGTTCTCGCCGCGCCGGCCGGCGCCTGCGCGAGGTCCGGCGGTCGCCGACGAGCGGCCGGGACCCCGCGTTCGTCGTCATGGCAGGACGCTAGGAGCGGCCGACAACCCCAGGCATGGTCGAGCGGCGGATCTGTGGACGGTGTGACTCGACCGGCCGCTGTGGACGGCGGCTGCGCAGGTCCGTCCCCAGGCCGCCGCCGTCAGCCCCCGGGACCGGCACCCTCCTGCAACGGCGACACCACAACTGCGACCAGCCCCGGGCCCACATGCGCACCCACCACCGCGCCGACCTCGGCCACGACCACCTCGGTGGCGGCGGGCACACGGTTGCGGAGCCGGTCCGCCAGCTGAGCGGCGCGGTCCGCGGCGTCCAGGTGCTGCACCGCCAGGGCCACTGCGCCGCCTGCCGCCTCCGCCGCGGTGGCCGCCAGCTCCTCGAGCCGGGCCAGCGCCCGGCCCGACGTACGGACCTTCTCCAGCGGGGCGATGACCCCCTCGTCCAGGACGAGCAGCGGCCGGATCGCCAGCGCCGACCCGAGCAACGCCGATGCGGCACCGATCCGGCCACCACGGCGCAGGTGCTCGAGGGTCGCGACGTAGAAGTAGGCACTCGTTCGGTCCGCACGGGCCCGAGCGGCAGCGGCGACCTCGGCCATGCCGGCGCCGGCCTTCGCGCGCCGGGCCGCGTCGAGGACGAGGAAGCCGAGTCCCATGCCCATGGAGCGGCTGTCGACCACCTCGACCGGCACGGGGGACTCACGGGCGGCCAGAACCGCGGACTCGTAGGTTCCCGACAAGGCCGCCGAGATGTGCAGCGACACCACGGCGTCGGCTCCTCGCTCGGCCGCCTCGACGTACGCGTCCAGCACCTGTTGCGGCGTGGGCCGGGACGTCGTCACGTGGCCGTGCCCGCGCAGGGCCGCCGCCACGTCGGCCGGCTCGACGTCGACGCCCTCCGCGTACGCCCTGCCCCCGACCACGACGCGGAGCGGCACCACGAGAACCCCCGCGTCTCGCGCGTCCGCCACCGATAGGGAAGCCGTCGAGTCGGTCACGACGGCCACGGGCATGACCGCGAGGCTACCTTCGCGCTCCCGGACCGCGCGGACCCGGCTGAGCGCCGTGGCAAGTCAGCGACGACGTCGGCGACCAAGGGTCCTGTCAGCCGGGGACGATGTTGACGAGCTTCGGCGCCCGGACGACGACCGTGCGCACGCCCCGCCCGTCGAGGGCGGCGGCAACCTTCGGGCTCGCCAAGGCAAGCTCGCGCAGGTCCTGCTCGCCGATGCCCGGCGGCACCTCGAGCCGGTCGCGGACCTTTCCCTTCACCTGCACCACACACGTCACGGTCTCGTCCACGAGGTACCGCTGGTCCGGCACGGGGAAGGCCTCGAAGGCCAGCGTCGTGTCGTGGCCCAGCCGGTGCCACAGCTCCTCGGCCAGGTGCGGAGCCACCGGGGCGGTCATCAGCACCGCCGGCTCGGCGAGCTCACGAGGTACGGCGGGCAGCCTCGTGAGGTGGTTGTTGAGCTCGATCAGCTTGGCGACGGCGGTGTTGAACCGCAGGTGCTCATAGTCGCGGGAGATGCCCTCGACGGCCCGGTTCAGCACCTTGCGGCTCTCGTCGTCTGCGGGCTCGTCGGCGACACGCAGCTCGCCGGTCTCCTCGTCCACGACGTTGCGCCACAGCCGCTGCAAGAACCGCAAGGACCCCACCACGGCCCGGGTCTCCCACGGCCGCGATACGTCCAGCGGTCCCATCGACATCTCGTAGACGCGGAACGTGTCGGCGCCGAAGGCGTCGTACATCTCGTCCGGCGTGACGATGTTATTGAGGGACTTCCCCATCTTCCCGTACTCGCGGGTGACCGGCTGGCCGTTCCAGGCCCAGCCGTCCCCGTCCGCCACGACCTCGGCCGCCGGCACGGGCTGTCCTCGGTGGTCGCGGTACGCGTACGCCTGGATGTAGCCCTGGTTGTACAGCCGCTGGAACGGCTCCTCGCTCGTCACATGGCCCAGGTCGAACAGGACCTTGTGCCAGAAGCGGGCGTAGAGCAGGTGCAGCACGGCGTGCTCGACCCCGCCGACGTACAGGTCGACGCCACCCACGTCCGGGGAACCGTTGCCGGACGTCCCTCGCGGGCCCATCCAGTACCGCTCGTTCTCCGGGTCGACGAAGCGCTCGAAGTTCGCCGGGTCGAGGTACCGCAGCTCGTACCAGCAGGACCCCGCCCACTGCGGCATGACGTTGAGCTCGCGGCGGTAGGTGCGCAGTCCGTCGCCGAGGTCGAGGTCGACCTCGGCCCAGTCCCGGGCGCGCGCCAGCGGCGGGACCGGCTCGGACGTCGCGTCGTCCGGGTCCAGCTTCTGCGGGCTGTAGTCGTCGACCTCGGGCAGCCCCACCGGCAGCATCGACTCCGGCAGCGCGATGGGCTGCCCGTCGCCGTCGTACACGATCGGGAACGGCTCACCCCAGTAGCGCTGTCGACTGAAGAGCCAATCGCGCAGCCGGTACGTAACCGTTCCCTCGCCGAAACCCTTGCCCTCGAGCCACTCGGTGATGACCCGCTTTGCCTCGGCAACCGGGAGGCCGTCCAACGACACCTCGTCGTTGGCGGAGTTCATCGCCGGGCCGTCGCCGGTGAAGGCCTCCCCCTCCCAGCCCTCGGGCGGCTGGACGGTGCGCACGATCGGCAGGTCGTACGTCGTGGCGAACGTCCAGTCCCGCTCGTCCTGGCCCGGGACGGCCATGATGGCGCCCGTCCCGTAGCCCATGAGCACGTAGTCGGCGACGAAGACGGGCACGTCGTGGCCGGTGACCGGGTTGCTGGCGTAGGCGCCGGTGAACACGCCGGTCTTCTCGCGGCCCTCCTGCTGCCGCTCCAGGTCCGTCTTGGCCGCGGCCTGCTCGCGGTACGCCCGCACCGCGCTCGCCGGGTCGGCGTGGCCACCCGTCCATGCCTCGCGCGTCCCGTCCGGCCACGCGTGCGGCAACAGACGCTCCACCAGTGGATGCTCCGGCGCGAGCACCATGAACGTTGCACCGAACAGGGTGTCCGGCCGGGTCGTGAAGACCTCGATCACGTCGTCGACCGAGGGCACCGGGAAGCGCACGCGCGCGCCCTCGCTACGCCCGATCCAGTTGCGCTGCATGAGCTTCACCGGCTCAGGCCAGTCCAGCCGGTCGAGGTCAGCCAGCAGCCGGTCACCATATGCAGTGATTCGCATCATCCACTGACGCAGGTTCCGCTTGAAGACCGGGTAGTTCCCGATGTCGCTGCGGCCCTCGGCCGTGACCTCTTCGTTGGCCAGCACGGTTCCCAGGCCGGGACACCAGTTGACGGGGGCCTCCGAGACGTACGCCAGCCGGTGGTCGTCCACCACCTGACGCCTCTCCTGGGGGCTCAGCTCGGACCACTCACGGCCGCCGGGCACGGACCGCACGCCCGACTCCAGCTCGGCCACCAGCTCGTCGACGTGCCGGGCCTTGCCACGCCCGCCGTCCGCCGTCTCGTCGAACCAGGCGTTGTAGATCTGCAGGAAGACCCACTGGGTCCAGCGGTAGAACTCGACGTCCGTCGTCGCGGGTGAGCGGCGCGGGTCGTGGGCCAGGCCGAGCCGGCGCAGCTGCCGCCGCATGTTGGTGATGTTGTCCTCGGTCGTCTTGCGAGGGTGCTGGCCGGTCTGCACCGCGAACTGCTCCGCCGGAAGGCCGAAGGCGTCGTAGCCCAGCGCGTGCAACACGTTGCGGCCCCGCATCCGCTGGAACCGGCCGTAGACGTCGGTGGCGATGTACCCCAGTGGGTGCCCGACGTGCAGGCCCTTGCCGGACGGGTACGGGAACATGTCCAGGATGTAGAGCTTCTCGCGTCCGGCGACAGCGTCCGGGTCGGCCCACGGGCCCGCCGGGTTGGGCGCGACGAAGGTGCCCTCGGACTCCCAGCGGTCCTGCCACTCCTGCTCGATGCGTTCCGCGAGCGTCGCGGTGTACCGATGGGCCGGCGTGGCGGACCCGGCGCCTGCCGTGGTCGTGGTCGTCTGGATCGCGTCGCTCATGCTCTTCCCTGTCTCATCGCTGCCCTCGGCCATCAGGTCCCCGGACGGACGAAGACCCCTCGCGCCGGAGGGGTCTGCCGCGCTGACGCGGGTCGACGCCCGGGGGCTCACCCGCTCGTGAGGTCAGCGCGGCCGGCGAAGGAGCAGGACGGCTCGCACGCGGTCAGGTTACCGCAGGGCATGGCGAGGACGTCGGGCGCCGCAGTGGCCGGCCAGAGCCACGACCGCCCTGGCAGGCAGCACCAGGAACGTCAGGGCTGGGAGTGCGGACGGCGGTCCGTGCGGTCCGCGTCGCGGCGCGTGGACCGGCGTGCTGGCAGGACCGCCTCGCGCCGCAGCGCGCGGCGTACGTGCATGTCACGCCCGGCGTTGCGCAGCAGGGACTCCACGTCGCCGTCGTCCCACGGCTCCAAGATGGCGCCGCCGGCGGTGATCCGCGGCTGCGGGCCGGTGCGGTCGACGCTGTGGCCGATGCGGCACAGGGCCCGCACGCGTCGCTCGATCTCCAGGGGCGGCAGGCCGGTGCCGGGCCCGACGACGACGAACTCGTCGTCCCCCCAGCGAGCCACGGCGTCGGTGCCCCGCGTGCAGCGGCTGAGCACGTCGGAGACCGTGAGCAGGACGTCGTCGCCGGCCCGCTCCCCCTGTTCGGCGTTCTCCGTGGTCAGCCCGTCGACGTCCACGACGACGCAGTAGACGGCGTCCCCGCGGCGGCGCGCTGACTCCAGGATCGGCCCGGCGAGCATGGCCAGACCCTTGGGGTTGAGCAGGCCGGTGAGCGGGTCGCGGACCGCCGTCTCCTGGGCCTGACCGCGAGCCTGCTCGACCTCGTCCGCCGCGAGCCTGGACCGGCGTCGCAGCAACAGCGCCACGGCCCCAGCCAGGACGAGCGGCGCCGGCTGCCGGCCCCAGGCCAGCTCGTCGGTCGTCGTCCATGGGCCGTCGGCGAGCGTCGCCCACCCCAGAGCGGCCAGCCAACCCAGTCCCGCAACCGTGAGCCCCGCGACGGCCCAGTAGGGGCCGCGCCCGCGGGGTCGTGCCAGCGCCGTGGCGGAGGCGGCGAGCACCAGGACGCCGGACCACTCGGGCTGGTGGGTCACCAGCAGCAGCACGACCCCCACGACAGCAAGCAGCAGCCCGACGGGGTCGAGCGGCTGGGGGCGGTTCGCAGTCCTCACCCGTGCCTGTTCGTCACGGTCAGCGCGGACCTTGACGCTCCTCACCCGGACGGCCGTGCTGGGTGCAACCGGAGCCGTGCAACCCGAGCCGAGCTCAGAGCAGGGCGTCCAGGCGAGGGCGCACGACGGCGGCGATGGCGCGCTGACCCGGGCGGGTCGGGTGGCCCCGTAGCTGGCCCCCGAAGGGACCGATCGGATAGATCCAGCTGTTCCGCGTGCACAGCTCGTGGTTCCGCAGCGACCTCAGCACCGAGACGTAGTCCAGGCCGGCCTGCTCGGCGGAGTCGGCGATGGTCCGGTCCAGGAGGGTGGCGAGCCGGTTGAGCGTGCGGCGCTCGGGTTCGCTGAGCCAGAGGCAGCCGGTCCGGCGGGCCCTCGAGGGGAACAACCGGGGGTATCCGACGACGACGATGTTCGCGTCTGGGGCAGCTCGCTGCAGCCCGCGGTAGTCGCGCGCGAGCGCCGCAGGAAGCTCGTCCTCGATCCGGACGCGTGCCCGCCTCAGGGCGCCGTCGAGCACGCAGTCACTGACGAAGCAGTCCGCGAGGACGGGCCCGAAACCGATGTCGTTGCCGCCGATGGTGATCGTGACCAGGTCCACCGGCTCGGCGAGATTGCGTAGCTGGCGGAGCTGGGGCGGCTCGCCGTTGTAGCGGCGGCGCAGCGACGTCGACGTGGCACCCGAGCAGGCGATGTGGGCCGCCATGACGATCTCCGGGTCCTGCCGCGCGATCATCCGGGGCCAGGCGGCGCGGCTGCGGTGGCAGTCGCCGGAGTCGGGATCGAACGGCGGGTTGCCCTCGCCGGAGGAGTAGGAGTCGCCCAGCGCCGCGTATCGGACGGGGGCTTCCGCGGCGGTTTCGGGCGTGGCCTGCGCCGCGCGCACGGCCCCTGTGCTGTGGACGGCCGCCGGCGCAACCGCAGCCGAGGCCTGGTTCGACGTCGGCGCGAGCACCGGCAGGAGCGTGAGTGCGGCCGCCACCACGGCGGTCCGCATCGTGAATCTCCGCATCGGGGCCTCCCAGCAGCTGCGCACACCGCGAACCCGTCGAACGTACTGGAGGGAGCCCGTTGCCGCCGCAACCAAAGTGCGGGGTCTGACCGGCGGTAGCCGAACCGCAAGGCTCCCTCTTACCTTCGCTCGGGCCGCCGCCCGGGGCTCCTTCTCTGGGGAGTCCGCCGCTCCAACGGCATGTGCCTGCGAAGGAAGCGGTCAAACTGCGGGACCGTGAACTCAGCCAGACCATGAGCCGGGGTGTAGATCAAGCCCTTACTGATGAGGTTGGCTCGCGTAGGGCCGAGCTCCTCGGATTTGCTGTAGCCCAGGGTCGTGGCGACCTCACCGGACTTCTGCGGTCCTGCACCGAGCTCAGCCATGGCCCTCAGGTATGCCAGTTCCAGCTCGGTGCACCGCTCGACGCGCACAAGGAAGAAGCTGTCGTCGAGCTTGCGCTCCACCAGCGGCAAGGCGGCACGCATGTCCGCGACGGTGACGTGCTCGTCAACCGCTAGGTCCCACACCGCGCTACCTAGCTCCTGCAGAAAGTAGGGGTACCCCTCAGTGAACTCCAGGGCGATGGCGGCCGCCTCCGCGTCGACACGTACCCCCAGGTCTGCGGCTGGCTCCACGAGCGCTCGGGCGGCGTCGCGCTCCGGCAACTTGCCGATCTTGGGGAACGTGAACAGCCGTTCAGCGTAGGACTTGGCTTCGCCGGCCAACTTCGGAATCTGGGGCAGGCCCGCTCCCACCAGGGTGATCGGCAGTTGACGTTGCGTCGTCTTGTGCAAAGCCAGGATGAGCGCCTCAAGGTCAGCGCGCGGCAAGAACTGAATCTCGTCGAGAAGGAACAGGACACCCGTCTTCCGCTCCTTGGCAGCCTCGCCGAGCTCGACGAACACGTCGGTCAGGTCGTCCGAGAGCAGGCCGGAGTCCCCTCGGCCACTGGCCGCCTCCACGTCAGCCCCGATGGTCACGCTTCCGGCGGGGTCCACGGTCAGAGTGAAAGCCTTGAGGACCTCCGCCGCCCGACGGGCCCGCTCTCCCCATCGCCTCGGCCCGTCGATGCTGTACAGCGAACGCCGGCACAGACGCGACATCAGCGTGCCGAGCTCGGTCCTGGAGTGGATCTCGGCCTCGACCGTGACCCAATCCCGCTCGTCCGCCAGCTCCCGGAACCGATTGAGGAGCACTGTCTTGCCGACCCCTCGCAGACCCGTGACGATCTGGGACTGCGCAGTGCGCCCACGCCAGAGCCGCTCCAGGAGCACGTCGAAGCGCTCCAGCTCGGTGTCCCGGCCCGTCAGGGCGGGCGGAACC
This sequence comes from Actinomycetales bacterium, assembly GCA_035264765.1. GTDB lineage: Bacteria > Actinomycetota > Actinomycetes > Actinomycetales > Angustibacteraceae > DATFPQ01. The sequence goes on from DATFPQ010000023.1 coordinate 32,135, forward strand.
GTCCCCGCTCCTGGCGTGTACGGGTTGTCTCGAGGGTCCATCCCGCGCTCCTCTGTAGCTGCCTTAGGCGACCTTACAGCGGTGTTGTAAGGGGGACTAAGAGCAGTACAGGCGTGTCGAGCCATGCCGTGGAAGCGCGAATGCCAGTGCTGTGCGTACCAGAAGACGCCTCGTGCAAGCGCTTCTTCCGAGGGTTCAGCCGGACACCAAAGACGGCGGCCTCCAGAGCAGACCGCCGTCCCAGAGTGGAGCTGAGGGGACTCGAACCCCTGACCCCTTCCATGCCATGGAAGTGCGCTACCAGCTGCGCCACAGCCCCGTGCCCGCACGCAGGCACCGCCCCCGAAGGAGCGAGACGATGCTACCCGGTGCAGGCCCGCCCGGTCCAAACGGGGGTGCGTGAGCGCCGCTCAGGCCTCGTCCCCGACGACGTCCTGCGGCAGCGACCCGGCGTTGTGCTCCTCGAGAACCCACCGGTCGCCGTGCTCGAGCAACAGGCTCCAGTGACAGTTGTTCAGCCCGCCCACAACGGGCCAGGACGCCCTTGGGACGCCCAGCAGCGTCTGCAACCCGCTGCTGACGGCCCCGCCGTGCGACACCGCGACGAGGAGCTGCCCCACGGCAAGTCGCGCGGCGTGCTCGTTGATCGCGGCGGCCACGCGGTTGCCGACCTCGTAGCGGAGTTCACCGTCGCCGCCGGGCCGCACGTCCTTACCGCTGCGCCACGCCTCCCGCTGCAGGCCGTGCGCGGCGTCGATCTCGGCCGCCGTCATGCCTTGCCACGAGCCGGCGTAGGTCTCCCGCAGCCGAGCGTCGACCGCCAGCGGCAGGCCGGTCAGCTCGGCCAGGGGTCCGGCGGTGTCGCGGGCGCGTCGCAGGTCCGAGCTCACCAGCCGGTCGGGGTGCAGCCGGGCCAGCAGCCGCGCGGCGCGCGTGGCCTGCACGCGACCCACCTCGTCGAGGTCGACGTCGGTCTGGCCCTGAAACCGGTCCTGGGCGTTCCAGGACGTCTGGCCGTGCCGCAGCAGCAGCACGCGCCGGACGGCACGCCTCACGCCCAGGCCGAGGGGGCGGCGCCGTCGGGACCCTCGCCGACGGACGGCTCACGGCGGCGTCCGCGCGCCGACTCGGGGAGCTCGATCGAGGGGCAGTCGCGCCACAGCCGCTCGAGGTCGTAGTAGGCGCGCTCCTCGTCGTGCTGCACGTGGATGACGAGCTCAGCGTAGTCGAGCAGCACCCAGCGACCCTCGCGCTCGCCCTCACGGCGCAGCGGCTTGGCGCCGTGGGCGCGCAGAGCGTCCTCCACCGCATCGACGATCGCGCCGACCTGGCGGTCGTTGGGCGCGGACGCGACGACGAAGGCATCGGTGATCACCAGCTGCTCGCTCACGTCGATGGCGACGACATCGGTGGCGAGCTTGTCGGACGCGGCCTCGGCGGCGACGACGGCGAGCTCGCGCGCGCGGTCGGACGCGGTCACGGGTCACTCCTTCGGCAGTGCGGGCGACCGCCGGCAGGGGCGCCGCGGTCTCCCTCAGTCTCCCACGGCGAGCCCAGGGCCCTATGGAGCCGGCTACGGGTCGCTGGGACCCCCCGGCCGGTAGAGCCGGTACTTGGCGATGAACTGCACGACGCCGTCCGGCACGAGGTACCAGACCGGCTCGCCCGCCCGCACGCGCTCGCGGCACGCGGTCGAGGAGATCGCCATGGCCGGGACCTCCATCAGGCTGACCCGCTCGGCGGGCAGGCCGTCGCCGGACAGCTCGTGGCCCGGCCGGTTGACGCCGACGAACTGGGCCAGCTCGAACAGCTCGTCGACGGCCTTCCAGGACAGGATCTGCGCCAGGGCGTCCGCACCGGTGATGAAGAACAGGTCGCTGCCCGGGTACTGCTGGCTCAGGTCGCGCAGCGTGTCGATGGTGTACGTCGGACCAGGCCGCTCGACGTCGACCCGGCTGACCGTGAACCGTGGGTTGGACGCCGTCGCCACGACCGTCATCAGGTAGCGCAGCTCGGCCGGGCTGACCTCCCGGTCGTCCTTCTGCCAGGGCTGGCCGGTCGGCACGAAGATGACCTCGTCGAGGTCGAAGACGCTCTGTACCTCGCTGGCTGCCACAAGGTGTCCGTGGTGGATCGGGTCGAATGTCCCGCCCATCACCCCGATCCGGCGGCGCGCCGGGCCGTCGTCCGCCGGCGTCATTGCCCGGAACCCTGCGCGGCCAGGGGTCAGTGCCGCTTGTTCGAGGTGTTGCGGAAGGTCCAGACCAGGCCGAGCAGGGCGATGAAGATGACTATCACCATCAGGCCGAACGACAGCGGGGACATCGGGAGCTCGCGCACCTGCTCCGCGGTCCCCTCGGACAGCAACCTCAGGTTCATATCGTGCGCTCCGTCCTCGGCGTCCTGGACGCGGCGTTCCCGGCCCTGCTCCCGGGACGCCGTCGCGTACAGTCTGTCAGAAGCCCAGCGAGGCCCTGCGAACGCCCCGTCTCACCCAAGGAGCAGTCATCGACGTCCCGACCCTGACGGTCGTCGTGCCGGTCTACGACGAGGCGCAGGTGCTCCCCTTGTTCGCCGAGCGGCTGCGGCCGGTGCTCGACGGCTTCGGCGAGTCCTACGAGGTGCTGACCGTCGATGACGGCAGCACCGACGCGACCCCGGTGCTGCTGGAGCGGATCCGCCGGGAGTGGCCGCAACTGCGGGTCGTTCGGCTACGGGCCAACAGCGGACACCAGGCGGCGCTGTCCGCCGGCCTGGCCCGAGCCCGCGGCGACTGGGTCGTGACCATCGACGCCGACCTACAGGACCCGCCGGAGGTGATCGGCGCCATGCTGCAGGCCGCGCGCTCGCAGGGCGCCGACGTCGTCTACGGCGTCCGGACCGACCGCAGCACCGACTCGGCGTTCAAGCGGATGACCGCCACGGCGTTCTACCGGTTGATCGGCCGGGTGTCGGGGACGGCCGGGCCCGCCCAGGCCGGTGACTTCCGGCTGATGAGCCGGGCCACGGTCGACGCCGTCAACGTCCTGCCCGAGCACCACCGGGTGCTGCGGCTGGTGGTCCCCGCGCTCGGCTTCCCGAGCGTGTCGGTCGGCTACCGCCGGGAGGCCCGCGCGGCCGGCCGCTCCAAGTACCCGTTCGCCCGGATGGTCCGGCTCAGCATCGACGGCCTCACCGGCTTCTCGATCGCGCCGCTGCGCCTCGCCACCTGGTTCGGCCTGGGCGGTGCCCTCATCGCCGCGGCCCTGCTGCTGTACGCCTTCGGGGCCTTCATCACCGGACACACGACCCCCGGCTGGACCTCGACGTTTCTCGTCGTCGCCGCGGTCGGCGCCGTGCAGCTGCTGTGCCTCGGCGTGCTTGGTGAGTACGTCGGGCGCATGTACACGCAGCTGCAAGGGCGTCCCTCCTACTTCGTGGCGTACGACTCGGACGACGTGGACCTCGACCCGCGCGCGACGGACGCGTCCGCGTGGGCTCAGGGACGGCGCGCGGTCACCAGCAGCGAGACACCCGGCAGCGAGCGCACGGGCAGGTAGCGCTCGGCGGTGATCACACCGCGGAGGCCGGTGTTGACCAGCGGCGAGAGCTCGTCCAGGTCGCTGCCGGTGCTGAACCGGCGCCGGAGCTGCACGACCGGCCGCAGCAACACGTTCCAGCTGCGCACCGGGCCGATCGCGAAGCCGCCCCGCACCAGCAGCGCGGTCAGGGTCGGACGGGTGTAGCGCCGCACATGGCCGACGGCCTCGTCGTGGGCCGACCACAGTGCCGGGTCGCACGGCACGGCCACCACGAAGGAACCGCCGGGGCGCAGTGCCCGCCGTACCTCACGCACGGCCGCGTCGTCGTCGTCCAGGTGCTCGAGGACGTCGAAGGCGACCACCAGGTCGAGGCTGGCGTCGGCCACCGGGAGCCTGGTGGCGTCGGCGCGCAGGGTCGCCAGCCCACGGCCGCGTGCGACGCCGGCGCCCTCCGCCCCGTACTCGAGCGCCGTGGCGCGCCAGCCGAGGTCCCGCAGCACGCGCGTGTTGCCGCCGCCCGCCGCTCCCACGTCGAGGGCGGTGCCGGGCCGCAGCCCCCGGACCTCACGTGCCAGCAGGTACCGACGCTCGCGGTACCACCAGTGCGCGTCCTCGAGCTCGGCCAGCTTGCGGACCTCTGTCGCCTCCACGGCGGCCATCCTGCCAGGCGCCCGGATTGACGCGCGGATTGGCGCGGGGTGACCCAGCGACGATAGGTGCGTAGCTGGGTGACCCCGCGACATTCGCGGAGTGCAGTAACCGGGCCCAGGGGCGCCAGAACGTCAGGCGCGTACGTGCCCGTCGCCGGTGACCACCCAGGTCGTGGTGGTCAGCTCGGCCAGCCCCATCGGACCCCGGGCGTGCAGCTTCTGGGTCGAGATGCCGATCTCGGCTCCAAGCCCCAGCTCGCCCCCGTCGGTGAACCGGGTCGACGCGTTGACCATGACCGCGGCCGCGTCGACCTCGGCGACGAACCGGCGGACGGCGGCGACGTCCTCGCTCACGATGGCCTCGGTGTGCCCGCTCGACCAGCGCCGCACGTGCTCGAGCGCGTCGTCCAGCGAGTCCACCACGCGCACGGCCAGGTCGAGGGAGAGGTACTCGCGCGCCCAGTCCTCGTCGGTCGCGCCGGTCACCGGGACGCCGGCTGCCGAACCGGCCGCCTGCACCGATGCGTCGCCATGCAGGGCCACCCCGGCGTCCCGCAGGGCCGGGACGACGAGCGGCAGGAACCGTTCGGCTGCCGCGCGATGCACCAGCAGGGTCTCGGCGGCGTTGCACACGCTAGGGCGATGCGCCTTGGCGTTCACGGCGATCGCCACGGCCTTGTCCAGGTCGGCCGCGGCGTCGACGTAGACATGGCAGTTGCCGACGCCGGTCTCGATCACCGGGACCGTGGAACCCTCCACGACCGTGCGAATCAGATCGGCCCCGCCGCGCGGGATCAGCACGTCAACCAGGCCGCGGGCGGTCATCAAATGCCGCACCGCCTCCCGGCCGCCGCCGTCCAGGAGCACGACCGCGTCCGCGGGCAGGCCGCAGGCCTCCAGCGTCCGGCGCAGCACGTGGACCAGCGCTCGGTTGGTGCGCTCGGCCGCCGAGCCACCACGCAGGACCACCGCGTTGCCGCTCTTCAGCGCCAGGCCCGCCGCGTCGACCGTGACGTTGGGCCGCGCCTCGTAGACCATAGCGACGACGCCCATCGGCACCCGGGTCTGGCGGACCTCCAGCCCGTTGGCCAGCCGCTGCCCGCGCACCACCTCCCCCACCGGGTCCGGCAGCGCGGCAAGGTCGCGCAGGGCATCCGCCACCGCGCCGACCCGGCCTGCGTCCAGGCGAAGCCGGTCGAGCAGCCCGCTCGCCAGCCCCGACTCCGCGCCCGCCCGCAGGTCCTCGGCGTTGGCGCGCTCGATGTCGGTCGTGGCGGCCACCAGCGCGTCGGCCATCGCGAGCAGCAGCCGGTCCTTGTCCCCCCGGGTCAGCGGGCGCACCGCACGGCTGGCCTCCCGGGCACGCGCACACACCGCGAGCACGCCCTCGCGCGTGGTGACCGGCTGCGCCTCAGCGGCGGCCGGCGCGGGACGGGACGACGTCGGAGCTCTCATGCGCACCAGCCTAGGCGGCCCCCGATGGCAGGCGGCAGCCCGACCGACATGACCAACAGCCCTTCCAGCCGCTCACGGCGCCCCGCGGCCGCGATTACTCCTGTCGGCCGGGGCGCTTCGTCGAGCGAGGTCGGCGATGCCCCAAGACGCCGGGACTCAGAACGGCGCGACGCCCGCCGCGACCAGCGGGTTCGCCGGACGCCCCGCGCCGCGCGCCCGCACCGTCTCGCGGTCGAGGACCTCCAGCCCCACCACCCGCCAGGTCGGCAGGTCGCAGCTGACCCGGTGATCGCCCCACAGGCGCAGCGCCAGGGCGGCCGCATCGTCGACGTCCTCGGCCTCGTCCCAGTACCGCAGCTCCGCACGCCACCGGTCGTAGCGGACGGACAGCATGAACGGCCGCTCGACCACCAGCCGGTCCAGTCCGATCCGTAAGGCCTCGGCGTCGCACGGGTCTCCGGCCACGGTGAGCGTGACGTGCCACAGGGGCAGCGGGCTCTGTGACGTCACGTCGCCCTCAGCCACACCGGTCCCTTCAGCTCAGGGGTGCAACAGCACCAGGTCGTCCCGATGAACGACCTCTCGCTCGTACGCGGGTCCGAGCTCGCGGGCGAGCTCACGGGTCGAGCGCCCCAGCAGCCCGGGAAGCTCCACCGCTCCATAGTTCACCAGTCCACGGGCGACAGCGTGACCGTTTTCGTCGCACAGGTCCACCGGGTCGCCCGCCCCGAAGTCGCCCTCGACGCCCACGACGCCCGCCGGCAGCAGCGACAGCCGGCGCTCCACCACGGCGGCCACGGCCCCGGCGTCCAGGCGCAGCCGTCCCCGCGGGCGGGTCGCGTGGGCGAGCCAGAGCAGCCGGCTGGCGCGGCGTGAGCCGGTCGGCGCGAACCAGGTGCCGACGTCGGCGCCGGCGAGGGCCTGGTCGAGCCGGTCGACGCTGGTCAGGAGGGTGGCGATGCCCGCGGTGGTGGCGATGCCCGCGGCCTCCACCTTGGTGACCATGCCGCCGGTGCCGACCCGGCTGCCGCTGCGACCGAGGCTCACGCCCTCCAGGTCGGCCGGCCGCCGCACGACGGTGACCCGCTGGGCGCCCGGCTGGCTGGGCGCGCGGTCGTACAGCGCGTCGACGTCGGTGAGCAGCAGCAGCGCATCGGCGTGCACGAGGTGAGCGACCAGCGCCGCCAGCCGGTCGTTGTCGCCGAACCTGATCTCGTCGGTGGCCACGGTGTCGTTCTCGTTCACGACGGGTACCACGCCGAGCTGCAGCAGCCGGTACAGCGTGCGGCGCGCGTTGGCGTAGTGCGTGCGGCGGATGACGTCCTCGGCCGTGAGCAGAACCTGGCCCACGCGCAGGCCGTGCCCGCCGAACGCGGCCGTGTAACGGGCCAGCAGCCGGCCCTGCCCAACACTCGCCGCCGCCTGTTGAGTGGCCAGGTCGCGGGGACGCCGAGCCAGGCCGAGCGGCTCCAAGCCGGCCGCGATGGCGCCGGACGACACGAGCACCACCTCGGTGCCGCGCTGCCGGTGGCCCGCGAGCGCGTCCACCAGCCCCTTCAGGCGGACGTCGTCGACCATCCCGTCCGGCGTGGTGAGCGAGCTGGACCCCACCTTGACGACGACCCGACCGGCCGAGGGCAGGTCGGAACGCCGGGCGAGGGAGCTAGCGCTCATCGTCCTCGGGCGTCACCCAGTGCCCGGACCGCCGCTCGGCGGCCAGCTCCTCTCGCACCTGGTCGCGCGCCGCGCGCCGCTGCGCCAGGGCCTCCCGCTTGGCGCCGCGGGTCGGCCGCTCCCCCTCGGCGAGCCGGACATCGGTGCCGCGCGGTCCGGCGAGCAGCTCGGCTCCTGAGCTCATCGTCGGCTCCCAGTCGAAGACGACCGCACCCTCGTCGGGACCGATGACGACCTCGGCGCCGGGCGTAGCGCCGGCCTTGAACAGCTCCTCCTCCACGCCGAGCCTGGCCAGCCGGTCCGCGAGGTAGCCGACGGCCTCCTCGTTGGCGAAGTCGGTCTGGCGCACCCAGCGCTCGGGACGTTCACCCAGCACCCGGAAGCGCCTACCCTCGGCGGTCTCCTCAGCACGCACCGTGAAGCCGGTGTCGTCCACGGCCTTGGGCCGCAGCACCACGCGCGGCGCGATCTCGACGACCTGGGCTTCGCGGGCCGCCGCCACGCGGGCCGCCATGGCGAACCCCAGTTCGCGCAGTCCCTCGTGCGTCGCCGCCGAGACGACGTGGACCTCCAGCCCCCGCGCCTCCAGGTCGGGCCGCACCATCTCCGCGAGGTCGCGCGCCTCGGGCACGTCCGCCTTGTTGAGGACCACGATCCGCGGACGCTCCACGAGCGGCCGACCGCCCAGCGCCTCATCCACGGTGTACGCCGACAGCTCCTGCTCCAGGACGTCGAAGTCGGTCATCGGGTCGCGTCCCGGCTCCAGCGTCGCGCAGTCGATGACGTGCGCCAGGACGGAGCAGCGCTCGACGTGCCGGAGGAACTCCAGCCCCAGACCCTTGCCCTGGCTGGCGCCGGGGATCAGCCCCGGCACGTCGGCGATGGTGAACCGCAGGTCACCGGCCTGGACGACGCCGAGGTTGGGCACGAGGGTGGTGAAGGGATAGTCGGCGATCTTCGGTCGAGCAGCCGACATGGCGGCGACCAGGCTGGACTTGCCCGCGCTGGGGTAGCCGACCAGGGCGACGTCAGCCAGCGACTTGAGCTCGAGCACGACGTCCCCGGCGTCCCCCGGCTCGCCGAGCAGGGCGAAGCCGGGCGCCTTGCGCCGGGCCGAGGCCAGCGCCGCGTTGCCGAGGCCGCCCCGGCCGCCTCGCGCCAGGACGAAGCGGGTGCCCGCGCCCACCAGGTCGGCCAGCACCTCGCCGTCCGCGTTCTTGACCACGGTGCCCTCGGGCACCGGGAGGATCACGTCCTCGCCCTCCGCCCCGCCGCGGTGCGAGCCCTGACCGGCCTTGCCGCTACCCGCCCGGCGGTGCGGTGCGTGGTGGTAGTCGAGGAGCGTCGTGGTGCTGGGGTCGACGACGAGCACGACGTCGCCGCCGCGGCCGCCGTTGCCGCCGTCAGGCCCGCCGAGCGGCTTGAACTTCTCGCGGTGGATGGACGCGCAGCCGTTGCCGCCGTCGCCAGCGGCGACATGCAGCACGACGTGGTCGACGAACGACGCCACGGCGACCTCCGAGGATCAGTGCGGATGGGGGGAACGCGCCGAGGGGCGGACCGTTGCCGGCCCGCCCCTCAGAGCGTCGATCAGCGCGTGGAGCGCGAGCCGGTCAGGCCGGCGGCAGCACGCTCACGGTCTTGCGGCCCCGCTTCGTGCCGAAGGTCACGGCGCCGTCGGTGAGCGCGAACAGGGTGTCGTCTCCACCTCGGCCGACGCCCTCACCAGGGTGGAAGTGGGTGCCCCGCTGCCGGACGATGATCTCGCCGGTGCCGACGATCTGGCCGCCGAAGCGCTTCACGCCGAGGCGCTGGGCGTTGGAGTCGCGACCGTTGCGCGTCGAGGACGCGCCCTTCTTGTGTGCCATGAGAGCTGCCTGCCTTGTCTCTGTGAAGTGGTGCGGGGCCCTCAGGCCTCGATCGCGGTGACCTTGACGCGGGTCAGCTTCTGCCGGTGACCCTGGCGCTTCCGGTAACCGGTCTTGTTCTTGAACTTCATGATGGTGATCTTCGGGCCCTTCTCGGGCGCGACCACCTCGACCCTCACGCGCGCGTCGGCCAGTGCGGCGGCGTCGCTCGTGACGGTGCCGCCGTCGACCAGCAGCAGCGGGGCGAGCTCGAGCGTGTCGCCGGCCTGCCCCTGGACCTTGTCGATGACGACGATGTCGCCGACGGACACCTTCTCCTGACGGCCGCCAGCGCGGACGATCGCGTACACGTGAAGCTCACTCTCTTGTCGTTCGGGGTGGCTGTGCTCAGTCGTGCTACCACGCACGCGGCGCACGGCGAGCGGCCGGCGCGTCGTGCACAGGGAGGCACGCCCGGAGCGCACCGACCCCTCAGGGTACGGAGCGGGCGGCGCCGGGGTCAAACCGGGCCGCCCGCGGTGGCCCGTTGGCCGGACGCTGGTCAGGAGGGCGAGGCCTCCACGTCGGCGGCGTCCCCCGCGGCCTCGGCCGGCGTCGTTTCCGGCGCGACGGGTGTCGCTGCCGGCTCGGCCGGCGTCGCTGCCGCCTCGACCGCGGAACCGGGCGGGGGGCCCGACGGCGCGGACGCGCGCCGACGGCGACGTCGCGGCTGCTCCGGCGCCGGCTCGACCGTGCCGGACTCGACGGGTCCCGACGTCCGCGACTCAATCGTTCCGGACTCGACCGGCCCCGGCTCAACCGTGCCGGACTCGACCGTGCCGGACTCGACCGGCGCTACCTCCGCCTGCGTCGGCAGGGAGGGCGACTGCTCCGCGGCATGCGTCGGCTCCCCCTGCGCGGGCTCGGCCCGTGTGGGCTCGCTCTGTGTGGGCTCGGCCTGCGCGGGCTCGGCCTGCGCGGGCTCCGCCTGCGCGTGCGTGGCCTGGGCCTCTGGCGCGGGTGCGCCCTCGAGCACCGCCTCGACCTGGACCGGCCCGTCCTGAGCCACCTCGACCGCCAAGCCCCCGGCCGGCGAGCCGCCGACCGCCGAGCGCGCGATCGCCGGCTCCGCCGCGGCCGGGCGCGGGGCGACCGGCGCGGCATCGGGATCATCCGGATGCGCCAGCGGCTCACCGTGGTGCGCCAACGACGCGACTAGACCGGCCGGGATGGGCTTTCGCGGAGCGGGAGGCGGCGTGGCCGGCACGGCGGTCTGGACGCCGCCGCCCTTGCCCGAGCGGCCCTTGCCGCGGGACCGCCCCTGGTCGCCGTTCTTCCCTGCTGCCCCAGACCCTCCGGCTGCGGCGCCGGAGCCGGCGGTGCCGCCCGCGCCGGAACCGTTGCCTGCGCCCGCACCGTTACCGGCGCCGTTGGACCGGCCGACCGGCTCCGCGTGGACGACGACGCCTCGCCCGTGGCAGTGCTCGCACGGCTCGCTGAAGACCTCCAGCAGACCCTGCCCCACCCGCTTGCGGGTCATCTGCACCAGGCCCAGCGAGGTCACCTCCGCGACCTGGTGCTTGGTGCGGTCGCGTCCGAGACACTCGACCAGGCGGCGCAGCACCAGCTCCCGGTTGCTCTCCAGCACCATGTCGATGAAGTCGACGACGATGATTCCGCCGATGTCGCGCAGCCGGAGCTGGCGCACGACCTCCTCGGCCGCCTCCAGGTTGTTGCGAGTGACGGTCTCCTCGAGGTTGCCGCCCGCGCCGGTGAACTTGCCGGTGTTGACGTCAACCACGGTCATCGCCTCGGTGCGGTCGATGACCAACGAGCCGCCACTCGGCAGCCAGACCTTGCGGTCCATGGCCTTGGTGAGCTGCTCGTCCACCCGGTACGCGGCGAAGACGTCCTCCTCCGACGTCCACCGCGAGATTCGCTCGGCCAGGTCGGGCGCGACCGAGCTGACGTACGGCTGCACGACCTCCCAGGCCGGCCCGCCGCTGACGATCAGGCGGCTGAAGTCCTCGTTGAACACGTCCCGGACGACGCGGACGGTGAGGTCCGGCTCACCGTGCAGCAGCTTGGGTGCCGACCCGCCGGACGATGAGGACGCCTTGCGCTGGATGTCCTCCCACTGCGCGGCCAGCCGCTCGACGTCGTGCTGCAGCTCCTCCTCGCTGGCGCCCTCGGCCGCGGTGCGGACGATGACGCCACCGTCCTCGGGGACGACTGCCTTGAGGATCTTCTTCAGCCGGCTGCGCTCGGTGTCCGGGAGCTTGCGCGAGATGCCGGTCATCGAGCTGTTCGGCACGTAGACCAGATAGCGACCGGGCAGCGACACCTGGCTGGTGAGCCGGGCACCCTTGTGCCCCATCGGGTCCTTGGTGACCTGCACCAGCACCGAGTCGCCGGACTTCAGCGCGGCCTCGATCCGGCGCGGCCCGCCCTCGAGCCCGGCGGCGTCCCAGTTCACCTCACCGGCGTACAGGACGGCGTTGCGCCCCTTGCCGATGTCGATGAAGGCGGCCTCCATGCTCGGCAGCACGTTCTGCACGCGGCCCAGGTAGACGTTGCCGATCATCGACGCGTTGGTCTCGTTGGCCACGTAGTGCTCGACCAGGACGTCGTCCTCGAGCACCGCGATCTGCGTGCGACCGGCTCGCTCGCGGACGATCATCGTCCGCTCGACGCTCTCGCGCCGGGCCAGGAACTCCGACTCGGTGATGATCGGCTTGCGCCGACCGGCCTCACGGCCGTCCCGGCGGCGCTGCTTCTTGGCCTCGAGGCGGGTCGAGCCCTTGACCGAGGCCACCTCGTCCTCACGGCCCTCGCTGCCGCGGCGCGGCTGGCGCAGCTTGGTGACGGTGCCGGGGGGGTCCTCGGTCGAGGCCTCCTCGGCGGCTGCGGAGCCGGCCCGACGGCGGCGACGGCGACGGCGGCGGTTGGACGCCGAGCCCTCCTCGTCCTCGGCCTCGCCGGTCTCCGGCGCCTCGTCACCGTCGGTCTCGATCTCGGCGGCGACGGCCGGCTCCTGGTCGGCGGTGTCCTGCTCGGTGTCGGCCTCGGTGGGCTCCGCCTCGGCGGTGTCCTTGTCCGCGGTGTTCGTGTCCGCGGTGTCCTTCTCCGCGGTGTCCTTCTCCGCGGTGTCCTTGTCCGCGGTGTCCTTGTCCGCGGTGTCCTTGTCCCCGGTGTCCTTGTCGAGCGTGCTCTCGGAGCCCTCGGCCCGGGCCCGCCGGCCGCGGCCGCCGCGACGGCGGCGCTTGCGGTTGCCGGCGCCGGCCTCCTCCTCGGCCTCCTCCTCGGTGCGGACCGGCGCGGTGGCCGCAGGCTCCTCCGCCTGCGGCTGGGTCGGCGGCTGGGCTGGCGGCTGCGTCTGCGGCTCGGTTCGCGGCTGGGCCGGCGTCTCCACGGGCTCGGCGGTGCGGTCGGCGACCGCCGGCTCGTCGTGGTGGACCGGCGGTCCCGCGGGCGCCTGGGCCCGACGGCGCCGCCGCGGCGGGGCCGCGGTCGGCTCGGGGGCCTGGAAGAGCAGCGGCACGGCGACAGCGGGCGCGGAGACCGTCTCCACCGGCGTGGTCTCCGGCGCGGTTTTCCGCGCCGTCTCCGCGGTGGCGGCGTCCTCGTCGGCGACCGGCTCCTGCGGCCGCGGCCCCTCGACCGGGGTGCCCTCCTCGGCAACCGGCTCTTGCGCTGCCGGCTCCTGCGTTGCCGGCTCCTGCGGTGCCGGCCCCTGCGCGGCGGTCCCCTCGGCCGTTTCCTGCGTGTCTTGCGGCTCCGGCGCGGAGCCGGCCAGCTCCGGGACCATAGGGGCCACGTCGACGGGAGCGACCATGGCGGAGTCGACCGGTGCCTGCGCCGGTGCGCCGGCGCTCTCGGCCGCAGGCTCGGCTGGAGGCTCGTCGGCGCGCTGGTCCGTCGCCTGCGGCGTCGTGTCGAGGGCCGGCGCGACGGCGGCGTCCGCCGAAGTGTCGGGGGCCGCGGCGTCGGGGGCCGCGGTGTCGGGGGCCGCGGTGTCGGCCGCCGCGTCGGGGGCTGCGGCGTCGACGAGCACCTCCGGCGGCGCGGCTGCCTTCTTGCGCGGAGCCCGCTTGCGCGTCGCCTTCTTGACCGGCGGCGCCTCCTCGGCGGCGGGCTGAGCGTCGGCCGCCGGCTGCACCTGGGCCTCGGGCGCCTGCGTGGCCGCCGCGGCCTTCTTGCGCGGAGCGCGCTTGCGGGCCGCCTTCTTCGCGGGCGGTGCGGGCTCGGCGGCGGCCGCGTCGGGCGTCCCGTGAGCGGGCGGCGCCTCAGCAGCCCCCGAGGCCGCGGAGTCGTCAGCAGAGGCAGTAGGTGCCCCGTCGGTGGAGCCCGCGGCTGGTGGGCCCGCCGGTCGCGAGGCCGCGCGCCGGCGCCGGGTCGGCGCCTTGGCCTGGCCGTCGGCCGCGGAGATTGTGGGGGTGGTCGGGTTGGTGGGCTGGTCCGTCACCGGGGGTTCTCCCGTCGGCCCCGGGCGCCGTCCACACCCTGCCGGCGCCGCACGGGGCGGTCGCGTCGTCGTGCCGCGGTCGCGGTCACGACGGAAGTCGTGTCGTTGCGCCCGAAGGCCTCGCGCGGTAGGCGCGGTAGCCCTCGGACGTCGCCTCGGTCCGCTCGACGGCCAGGTACGGCCGCCGCGCCAGCCCACACCGCGGGACCGCTGGGCCAGCCTGGTTCCCCTGTAGGGAACGGCGGCTCCAACCTGGTCACCGGGCGAGGTCCGGCGGGACGTCGTCGGGGCGGACGACGAGTGTGGAGGTGTCGTCCGACCACTCGCAGTATCGCACAGGGGCCCGCCCCGATCGGGTTCAGCACCCCCGAGCCTTGCGCGCGTCCGCCGCGTGCGCTGGACGGCAGCGCCCGACGACCTTCAAGGAGAGTGGCCGGAGCGTGCTGGTGGGCCTGGTTACGACGAACCGTTGTCGTCGCTGGGCGTCCCAGCTACGAACCTATCGTCGCCGGGTCACCCCGCGACGAAAAGGGCGGCGACCTAGACGCGCGCGCTCAACGGGTCTGTGACCACGTCGTCCAGCAGCGGCCCCTGGCGCAGCCGGGTGGAGCGCGGCGGTACCGGCAGGGCCAGCCCCTCGGCGGCCAGCGCGGCGAGGACCTCAGCCGGGCGCACCGTCGGGATGACGTGCCGGACCACCAGCTCCAGCACCGGTCCGAGCTCGCCCTCGGCCGCTGGGCGCACCCCCAGCGACACCACGGGTCCGCGCGCGTCCAACGCCCGGGGACCGTTCTTGGTGAGCCGCTCCACCGGGGCCTCGGCCCGAGCCAATAACGCATCGACGGCGGCCTCGACGTCCGTCAGCCGGGTCCCAGGCAGCTCGACCACCCACTGACTGGCCTCGAGCCGGTCGGCGAGCGCCCCGGCGCCGGCCTCCACGACCTGCAGCACGTCCAAGCCGGGAGGCAGCGACTCGTCCAGCGCCCGCCGCACCGCGGCCGGGTCGCAGCGCTGGCTGAGCGAGATCTCGACGTACTCTGCCTCGCTCGCCGTGCCGGTCGGTGCCGCGTTCGCGAAAGAGATCTTGGGATGCGGCCGGAAGCCCGCGGAGTAGGCCATCGGCACCTCGGCTCGCCGCAGCGCGCGCTCGAGGGCGCGCTGGAAGTCGCGGTGGCTGCTGAACCGCAGCCGGCCACGCTTGGCGTACTTCAGCCGGAGCTTCTGGACGGCGGGCGGCGGCGGAGGCCCGTCCGGCATGCGCGCCACGGCCGGCTCAGCCCTGCTCGCGCTGCGCGGCCGCAGTGGTCTGCCACGGCACGGCGGCAGGGACGAGGGCCGGCGCCGCGGCAGAGACGACGCCCGGCGCCGCAGCCGCGAGGTCCGACCCGGGACGCTTGACCGACAGCGGCAGCAGCGTCTTGCCGGTGGGGCCGACCTGAATCTCCGTGCCGAGCTGCGGACAGACACCGCAGTCGAAGCACGGCGTCCAGCGGCAGTCGTCGACCTCGACCTCGGACAGCGCGTCCTGCCAGTCCTCCCAGAGCCAGTCCTTGTCCAGGCCGCTGTCGAGGTGGTCCCAGGGCAGCACCTCGGTGAAGTCCCGCTCACGGGTGGTGTACCAGGGGACGTCCACGGGCTCGTCGGCGAGCGCGACCTCAGCCGACCTCATCCAGCGCTCGTAGGAGAAGTGCTCGCTCCAGCCGTCGAAGCGACCGCCGTCGCGCCAGACCTGCTCGATCACCCGGCCGACCCGCCGGTCACCGCGAGACAGCAGGCCCTCGACGATGCCGGGCTGGCCGTCGTGGTACCTGAACCCGATCGACCGGCCGTACCGCTTGTCGGCGCGGATCTTGTCCCGCAGCTTGGCCAGCCGCGCGTCGGTGCCCTCGGCGTCCAGCTGGCCGGCCCACTGGAACGGCGTGTGCGGCTTGGGCACGAAGCCGCCGATGCTCACCGTGCAGCGGATGTCGCCCTGGCCGCTGACGCGGCGACCGGTCTCGATGACCCGGGCCGCCATGTCGGCGATCTGCAGCACGTCCTCGTCGGTCTCGGTCGGCAGGCCGCACATGAAGTACAGCTTCACCTGCCGCCAGCCGTTCGCGTAGGCCGTCGCGACGGTGCGGATCAGGTCTTCCTCGCTGACCATCTTGTTGATGACCTTGCGCAGGCGCTCGCTGCCGCCCTCCGGCGCGAAGGTGAGCCCGGACCGGCGTCCACCGCGGGACAGCTCGTTCGCCAGGTCGATGTTGAACGCGTCCACCCGGGTCGACGGCAGCGACAGGCCGGTGTTCGTGCCCTCGTACCGGTCGGCCAGGCCCTTGGTGATGTCCGCGATCTCCGAGTGGTCGGCGCTGGACAGTGACAGCAGCCCGACCTCCTCGAAGCCGGTGGCGGCCAGGCCGCGCTCGACCATCTCGCCGATGCCCTGGACGCTCCGCTCGCGCACCGGCCGGGTGATCATGCCGGCCTGGCAGAACCGGCAGCCGCGCGTACAGCCGCGGAAGATCTCCACGCTCATCCGCTCGTGGACGCTCTCGGCCAGCGGCACCAGCGGCTGCTTGGGGTACGGCCACTCGTCGAGGTCCATGACCGTGTGCTTGCTGACCCGCCAGGGGACGCCGTGCCGGTTCGGCACGACCCGCTGGATCCGGCCGTCCGGCAGGTAGTCGACGTCGTAGAAGGCCGGGACGTAAACCCCTCCGGTGGCAGCGAGCCGCAGCAGCAGCTCCTCGCGCCCGCCCGGTCGGCCCTCGTCCTTCCAGTCCCGGATCACGTCGCTGATGGCCAGCACCGCCTGCTCGCCGTCACCGAGGACGGCGGCGTCCAGGAAGTCGGCGACCGGCTCCGGGTTGAAGGCCGCGTGGCCGCCGGCCAGCACGATCGGGTCGTCGTCGGTGCGGTCGGCGGCGTGCAGCGGGATGCCGGCGAGGTCGAGCGCGGTGAGCAGGTTCGTGTAGCCGAGCTCGGTCGAGAAGGAGACGCCGAGGACGTCGAAGGCCCGCACCGGTCGGTGCGCGTCCACGGTGAACTGAGGGACGCAGTGCTCGCGCATCAGCGCCTCGAGGTCCGGCCACACGGCGTACGTGCGCTCGGCGAGCACGTCGTCCACCTCGTTGAGCACCTCGTAGAGGATCATGGTGCCCTGGTTCGGGACGCCCACCTCGTAGGCGTCCGGGTACATCAGCGCCCAGCGCACGGAAGTGGCGTCCCAGTCCTTCACCGTCGAGTTCAGCTCGCCCCCGACGTACTGGATCGGCTTGTTCACCTGCTCCAGCAGCGGCTCCAGCGCCGGGAACACCGACTCGACGGGCGACTCGATGGGCATGGCGAAGACCTTCCGGGGACAGCGTGTTGGGGAGGCACCCAGGGTAACCCCGCCACCACAGGGCCCCGGCGCGCCAGTCAGCGCTGGCGGTTGGACATGCCGAGGCGCACGTTCTCGAGCAGGCCGATCGCCAGCCAGCACGCGAACATGGCGGACCCGCCGTACGACACGAACGGCAGCGGTAGCCCGGTGACCGGCATGATCCCGAGATTCATACCGACGTTCTCGAAGACCTGGAACGTGAACCAGCAGACGACGCCGACCGCGACCAGCCTCCCGAACAGCTCCTCGGCGCGGCGGGCCACGATCAGGCCACGCCACAGGACGACGCCCTCGAGCGCCAGCAGCGCCGCGGAGCCGGCGAAGCCCAGCTCCTCCGCCGCCACCGAGAACACGAAGTCGGTCTGCTGGTACGGCACGAACCCGCCCTGGGTCTGGGCCCCCTCGAACAGACCCTGGCCGGCGACACCGCCGGCGCCGATCGCGAACCGGACCTGTCGGGTCTGGTAGCCGATGCCCCGCGGGTCGGCGGTCGGGTCGGCGAACGCGGTGAGGCGGTCCTTCTGGTAGCTGTCCAGGACGTCGGTGCTCAGCGCCGCCCCGATCCCGGCCACGCCGACGAGCAGCAGGCCCGCGACCCAGCGAGCCGGCGCACCGGAGACCGTGATGACGCCAAGGAGCAGCGCGGCCAGGACGAGCGCGGATCCGAGGTCGGGCTGCAGCATCACCAGCCCGAGCGGCACCGCCGCCACGAGAAGCGCCAGCACGACGTCGACGTGCCGAGGGACGTCCTCGGTGTCGCGCTTCTCGGACAGCAGCAACGCCATCGCCACGACCAGCGCGACCTTGGCGAACTCAGACGGCTGCACCGAGAAGCCGGCAGGCAGCACGATCCACGAGTGCGAGCCGTTGATCGTGGAGCCGAGCGGCGAGAGCACCGCCACCAGACCGGCGATCGAGGCGAGGTAGAGCACTGGGGAGTAGGCGCGCAGTCCCCGGTAGTCGACCAGGGCGACCCCGGCGCCGAGCACGATGCCGATGCCCAGGTTGGCGAGGTGCTTGATCGCCAGTGCCTCCCCCATCGACCGGCGGGTGGCCGACCACACCAGCAGGCAGCCCAGCAGCGACAGCAGGAGCGCGGCGACCAGCAGGGTCCAGTCCAGGCGCACCAGCACGCTGCCGTGCTGGCGCAGCCGCCGGGCGCGGGTGCCGCGGTCGAGCAGGGACGGCACGGTGCTCATCCAGGGTCCCCGAGGCGTCGGCTGTTCATCGGCCCTCCTCGTCAGGCAGTCCCTCGGTGGGGGCCACCGGTCCCTCCGGAGTCAGGATCGTGCCGTCCGGGCGGATGGTCGGCAGGCCCGCAGGCGGCTTGCCATCGGGCAGGGCGGCGGCGTCCTTGGCGCGCTTGTCGCCCTTGACGCCGAAGATGGCCGCGTAGACCTCGCGCACGATGGGCGCGGACGTGGTCGCGCCGGTGCCGCCCTGGCTGACGACGGCGGTCACCTCGAACTGCGGCTTGTCCGCAGGTGCGTAGGAGGAGAACCACGACGTGGCCTGCTTGCCGTAGACCTCAGCGGTGCCGGTCTTGCCGGCGACCGGCACCGGGAAGCCGGCGAACGCGCCGGCCGCCGTACCCGACGTCACCACGCCGCGCAACGCGCTGTGCAGCAGCTTCAGCACGTCGCGGCGGATCGGCACCTTCCCCGCCACCTTCGGCTTCACCCGCGAGACCACCCGTCCCGACGGCGAGACCACGGCCTTGGCGACGTGCGGCGTCCACAGCGTGCCGCCGTTCGCGATCGCCGCGTACACCCGCGCCATCTGCAGCGGAGTCACGCTGACGTCGCCCTGCCCGATCGAGAAGTTGGCCGCGTCGCCACCGCGGAACAGGTAGCCACCGGCGCAGTTCTCCCTCGCGAGCTTGGTCAGGAACCGGGCCCGGGTCGGGTCGTCCTTCCTCACCTCGGGGAAGCCGCTCTTCGCCTTGCCGCAGTAGTAGCCCTTGGTGGCCTCCCAGTACGCCTTCTTCCACGCGCGGTCGGGGATCCGGCCCGCGGCGTCATCCGGGAGGTCGACGCCCGTCTTGCGTCCCAGCCCGAACTCCTTGGACATCGCGACGAACGGGTCCTTGGCGTCGCTGCGGGCGTCCGAGCCACCCAACCGCAGCCAGGTCTCGTACGCGAACTTGTAGAAGATGGTGTCGCAGGAGATGACGATCGCCTGGTGCAGGTCGATCACGCCATGCGCCGTGGACTCGAAGTTGTGGAAGGCGCGCGAGCCCACCTGGTAGGCGCTGCCGCACTCGTAGCGGCCGTGCAGGTTGTACCCGCTCTGTACGGCGGCCGGCAGCGAGACCACCTTGAACGTGGAAGCCGGCGGGAACTGGCCCTGGGTGGCGCGCGAGACCAGCGGGGTGCCGGCCTTCTCGTCGCTGAGCTTCTTCAGCTCCTTGTCGGTGATCCCGCCGAGCCAGACCTTGGGGTCGTACGTCGGGTAGCTGGCCATCGCGACGACCTGGCCGGTGCGCACGTCGAGGACGACCACCGCCCCGGAGTCGGCCTTGAGCCGGCCCCGACCCTGCCGGTCGTTGCGCTGCCGGGCCTGCCGGATCCCGTTGGCGAGGGCCTTCTCCGCGGCGGCCTGGACCTTGGCGTCAATGCTCGTGACGAGGTGGTTGCCGGCCACCGGCTGGGTATCGGACAGCTCATCGATCACCCGGCCGCGGATGTCCACGCCGACCTCGGTGACACCGGGGGAACCGCGCAGCGCGGCGTCGTACTGCTTCTCCAGCCCGGCCCGGCCGACCCGGTCGGTCCGCTGCAGCTCGGCGCTGCCCTTGCGCGCCGCCTCTGAGCTGGCTCGCAGCTCTGCGTCGGTGACCGGCCCGAGGTAGCCGAGCAGGTGCGCGGCGTTGACGCCAAGCGGCTGCGGGATCGTCCGGACCGCCTGGAGCTCGGCCGTGACGCCGGGGAAGTCCTCGCGCCGCTCCATGATCTGCAGCGCGACCCGCGGGTCGACGTCCTCCGCGACCGGCACCGGCTGGTACGGCGCGCCGTTGAAGCAGATCGGCTGCTTGGGGGCGCCCCTGGTGCCGCACAGCTGGGTGCGGCCCCAGACGTCGGCGAACGGATGGCGGAGCACCTTCGCCAGCCGTCTCACCAGAGCCCGCCCACCGTCGTCGCTGTCCAGCAGCGTGGTGCGGCTGACCGAGACGACGAGGGCCGACCGGTTGGCCACGAGCGGGCGGCCCCGGTCGTCCAGCACCAGGCCGCGGACGGCAGGCGTGACGATCGCGCGCACCGCGTTCGTCGACGCCGCCGCCCCGTAGTGCTCGGCGCCCACGACCTGCACCGTGAAGAGCCGGGCGACCAGCGTGACCAGCAGCGACAAGACCAGGACGCCGACGACGAGCAGCCGGGAGTCCGAACGGCGACGACGGCTCACCACCGCAACACCTCCGGGGGCTCGGGTCCAACCCTCCGGTCCACGGCGAGGACCGCCGGCACCACCAGCAGGGCGAGCACCGCCGCGGTGGGCACCGAGGCGGCCAGGCCCGTGACCGAAGTCTGTCCGTTCCGGAGCGCTGCGTCGAGCATCCGGACGCCGACCAGCACCACCGCCGCCGCGGCCGCCGCCGGGACCGCGGCGAGCCGGGAGTACCGCGCGCGCCGGCTCCACCGCCCGGCCACCGCGCCGGCCAGCCCGTAGCCGAGTGCCGAGACGCCGAGCAGGCCGGTCGCGGGCGGAGTGAGGTCGGCGAGCAGCCCCGCCAGCACGCCGACGGCCGCACCGACCATGCTGCCCTCGGCCAGGGCGAGGGCCACGACGACGAGCAGCATCAGGTCTGGGCCCAGCTCGGCCAGCGGCGACCGCGCCAGGAGCGCGACGTCGACGACGCGGGCGATGAGGAGCAGGCCCGCGACCGTCAGCCACCGACCCGCGCTCATCGGCGCGGCTCCGTGCTGGCGGAGGGTCGGGTGGTCGTCTTCACGCTCGCGTTTGTGGTCGGTCGCGGGCTTGCCGTGGCGCGGGGCGTCGCGGTGCGCGACGGTCGCGGCGGCAGCACGGCGTCCCGCGGGTCGGTGCGCGGCGGTTGGACGACCACCCCGACCAGATCGAGCCGGGCGGGGTCGACGTACGGCTTCACCGTGCCCGCGCGTGACAACGTTCCGGGCGACACGCGCACGTCGCGGACCTCGCCCACGGGCACGCCGGGGACGAAGGGTCGGTCGCCAGCACTTCCGAGCGTGACAAGGCGGGCACCCCGCCGGACGTCCGTCTGCGCGTCGAGCAGCGACAGCCGCATCGGCGCGCTTCCGGCGCCGGTGGCCACCCCGATCCGGCCGGTGCCCTCCAGACGGACGCCGACCGAGAAGCCCGGGTCGGTGAGCAGCAGCACGTCGCAGGTCGCGGGCCCCGCACGCAGTACGCGTCCCACCAGGCCGTCCCCGTTGAGCACACTCATGCCGGCGCGGACGCCGTCACCGCTGCCGGCGTCGATCGTCACGCGGCGGGCCTCGTCGTGGAGGGGGGCCACCGCGATGACCCGCGCCGGGACGACCGGGTAACGGCCCAGCCCGGACACCCGCATCAGGGCGTCCAGCTCGGCGATCCGGCGGCGGTCGTCCTCGGCGGTGCGGGCCTGCAGCCGCAGGGCGTCGTTCTCGCGCTGCAGGGCGTCCAGCTGGCGGCGGGTTCGGCCGGTCAGCCCGCGACCGGCGTCGCCAAGGGCGCGGGCCAGGCTCGAGGCGCCGCGCTCGGCCGGCCCGAGGACCGCGGCGGCCCCACTCCGCAGCCGGTCGGTGGTGCCTCCCGGGCCCGCGGCCGCGTCCAGCACGAGGAGCACGACGGTGAGAACCAGAAGCGGCGCGAGCACGGCGCGCGTCCGATGGCGTCGGCTCATCGCCGGGTCACCGCCGGTCGACGGCCCTGATCGGGACGGCCGGTCCGCGAAGGACCGCCGTCACAGGCGGCGTTCGGGGACAAGCACGCGCTGCAGCGAGTCGAAGTCCTCGACGCACCGGCCGGACCCGAGCGCGACCGACATCAGCGGGTCCTCCGCGACGTGGATCGGCATGCCGGTCTCGGCCCGCAGCCGGTCGTCGATGCCCTTGAGGAGCGCGCCGCCACCGGTGAGCACGACGCCGCGGTCCATGACGTCGCAGGCAAGCTCGGGCGGGGCCTTGTCGAGCGTCGACTTCACCGCATCGACGATCGCGTTAACCGGCTCCTCGACGGCCTTGCGGATCTCGTCGCTGTGCACGGTGATGATCTTCGGCAGGCCCGACACCAGGTCGCGGCCACGCAGGTCGGCGGTGGGGTCCTCGTCCAGCGGGGCGGCCGCCCCGATGCTCATCTTGATCTCCTCGGCGGAGCGCTCGCCGAGCATCAGCGAGTACTCCTTCTTGACGTACTGGATGATCGCCCGGTCCATCGCGTCGCCGCCGATCCGGATCGACTGCGCCGTCACGATGCCG
This sequence comes from Actinomycetales bacterium, assembly GCA_035264765.1. Taxonomy (GTDB): domain Bacteria; phylum Actinomycetota; class Actinomycetes; order Actinomycetales; family Angustibacteraceae; genus DATFPQ01. The sequence continues at coordinate 54,549 of DATFPQ010000023.1, forward strand.
CCAAGGCTGATCAGGGCCACCTCGGTGGTGCCGCCACCGATGTCGACGACCATGTTGCCGGTCGGCTCTTCGATGGGGAGCCCGGCGCCGATGGCGGCGGCCATCGGCTCCTCGATGATGTAGACCCGACGCGCGCCGGCGTGGCTGGCGGCGTCCTCGACCGCTCGCCGCTCGACGCCGGTGATGCCGCTCGGCACGCAGATGACGATGCGCGGCCGGGCGAACCGCGAGCGCTTGTGCACCCGGTGGATGAAGTAGCGCAGCATCCGCTCGGTGGTGTCGGCGTCGGAGATAACGCCGTCCTTCAGCGGCCTGATCACGCGGACGTGGCTCGGCGTCCGGCCGATCATCCGCTTGGCCTCGGCGCCCACCGCGACCATCTTGCCGGTGTGCTCTTCGATGGCCACGACGCTGGGCTCGTCGAGGACGACGCCGCGACCGCGGACGTAGACCAGGGTGTTCGCGGTGCCGAGGTCGACGGCCATGTCACGGCCGATGAA
>DATFPQ010000024.1:0-4785 GCA_035264765.1 Actinomycetales bacterium
ACCCGCTTCACCTACTGAGCCAGTACCGATCCAGGCACCCGACAACCCACGGTCACCGGACGCCACACTGGCCCGGGCCCCACTCCTCCGAACGGGTAGGAGCTGGGGTCCGGGCTGGCGCGTTCTCCGACCCTGCGTGAGGCTGGCGGGACGCCGCCGGCTCCCGAAGGGGTCCCATGCCGTACTCGCTGGTCAGTGCAGGGTCGATCGGCTTCGACCTCACCCGGCTGCCCGGGGGCAACGGCGTCGCCAAGGTCCTGCTCGACGCCCTGGCCTGTGGCCCGGACGACCTCGCCGTCCTGGCCGAGGCGCACCCTGGGCCGATGCGGGACGAGCGCTGGTCGCAGGTCGTCCAGACCGGCCGCGACCTGTCCGCCGCGTGCGCCCTGCGCCTGGCCGCACCTGCGCTGGGGCTCGCGGCCGCGGGGGACGTGGCGGGCAGCCGGGACCTGCTGACCCGGCTCGCTCGCGCGCCGCTCGGCGACCTCGCCGCCCTGGACCGGCTGCTGCGTCACGACGTCCTCTCCTGGACCTGGCGGACCGCGGACGGCGTCGGCGTGCAGGACCTGGAGCACACCCTCGCCGCGGACGTCCTGGTGGACGCCGCCGCGTCGGCGTACGGCTCCCAGTGGCTTCCCGACGGCCTGCGTCGCCAGCTGTGCGTGCCGTACCTGTCCGCGCGACGGGTGGCCCGGGTTGCCGCGGCTGCGGACGACGGCCCCCCGCCCGTCCGGGCGGTCCTGCGGGACCTGCAGGGCTGGGACGCCGACGACCGCGCGGCGTGGCGCTCCGCCGTCGACCTGCTGCGCCCGGACACCGGGCAGTGGACGGCGAGCATGCACGACGCGAGCTGGGCCGTGCACCTCAGCGGCCGGCTCCGCGAGGCCGCCGAGGCGCAGCTGTGCGGCGTGCTGGCGTTCGGCCTCGCCGGGTTCGGCCCGCAGGACGCCGCGTACGGGTCCTGGAACGCGCTCAGCGGTGTGCTGCAGGCGCTTTCGGTCGCGGACCTGCTGCGGGACGCGCACCTCGACGTGTTGCTGCGGCCGTGGCGCGTCGCCCGCGGCGAGCCGCCGCGCTGACGTTCCCTGCGGCCCGGGCGCCCTGCGACCTGGCCGCAGTCTCCTACGGCGCGAGGCGCCCGACGTCCGTCTTTGCGCACGTTGTGCCGGCGAATCCCGCGCGTGGACCCGCGGAGAACCGGCATTCACTGCGTAAAGGGCCAGCGGAAAGAGGTCATCGACGACGGGACCGCGGGGGACGGGATGGCGGCTACCGGCCTCAGGTGCCTGGGCGAACCTGCCGATGAGCACATGCAGCGCCGGCCATGGCGCGCAGGTGGGGAGCAGGGAGGCCGTACGTGTCGCGCATTCGCGTGCTGGTGGTGGACGACTCGGTCGTCGTCCGCCGCATGGTCAGCGACGTCCTGTCGGGTGACCCCGCCATCGAGGTCGTCGGCACGGCGCCCAACGGGAAGCTGGCGCTGACCAAGCTCGCCCAGCTGGCGCCCGACCTGCTCACGATGGACATCGAGATGCCGGAGATGGACGGCATCGCCGCCGTGCGGGCCATGCGCGCCTCCGGCAGCCGGCTGCCCGTCATCATGTTCAGCACGCTGACCGAACGCGGCGCCTCGGCGACGCTGGACGCCCTCGAGGCCGGTGCCAGCGACTACGTGACCAAGCCGGCCAACGTCGGCAGCATCGTGCAGTCGATGGACCAGGTGCGCGGGCAGCTCATCCCCAAGATCAAGGCGCTGCTGCCCAAGGGCGGCACTGGTACGCCGGGACCCGTCGGCACCGCCGCGCGCCTGGCTTCGCCGGCGCAGGGTACGCGGCCGGGTGCGGGTGCGAGGACAACCGTCGCCATGAGCGGCTCCGCGCCGACGGCCGACCACGCCGCGGGAACGGTCCGGTCGGCCGCCCCGGTCACCGCTTCGCGGGTCAAGCGCGACACGCCTTTCCGGCTGCTGGCCGTCGGTTGCTCGACCGGGGGTCCGGAGGCGCTGAGCCGCTTCCTGTCCGTGTTCCCGGCCGACCTCCCGGTGCCCGTGGTCGTCGTCCAGCACATGCCGCCGGTGTTCACGCGGCAGTTCGCCGCCCGGCTCGACCGTCAGCACAACGTCAGGGTGCTGGAGGCCGCCGGTGCCGAGACCCTCGCGCCGGGCACCGTCTACATCGCGCCCGGTGACTACCACCTGGAGCTGCAGCCGCGGGGCGGCGCCGTCGTGACCCGCCTTCAGCAAGGACCACCGGAGAACTTCTGCCGTCCCGCTGTCGACGTCCTCTTCCGTTCTGCCGCATCGGTTTTCGGCAGTGACGTCCTCGGAGCCGTGCTCACCGGCATGGGGTCGGATGGACGCCGGGGGAGCGAGCAGCTCGTGGCGCGCGGCTCCAGCGTCGTCGTACAGGACGAGGGCTCTTCCGTGGTGTGGGGCATGCCGGGCGCCGTCGCCACCTCCGGGCTGGCCGAGGAGGTGCTGCCGCTGGACGACCTCGGACCCGCAGTGCTGCGGCGGCTGCAGGCTCACCGTGGTGTGGGGCGCGTGCCGGCCCTGTCCGGGAGAGGCGATCGATGACCATCGCAGCGGAGACCTTCTGCTTTGTGCGCGATCTGGTGCGCCGCGAGAGCGCCATCGTGTTGTCGCAAGGCAAGGAGTACCTCGTCGAGTCGCGGCTGCTGCCGGTGGCCCGCGAGGAGGGCCTCGCCGACATCGAGAAGCTCGTAGAGAAGGTGCGTCAGCACCCGCACAGCCCGGTCAGCCGACGACTCGTCGAGGCGCTGACCACGAACGAGACGTCCTGGTTCCGGGACGGCGACCCGTTCGCGGCGTTGCGCGACACGGTCGTTCCCGACCTGGCGTCGTCCCGCAGGACCACTCGCCGGCTGCGGATCTGGTCGGCGGCCTGCTCCAGCGGGCAGGAGGCGTACAGCATCGCGATGACGCTGTTGGACACGCCTGCCGTGGCCGGCTGGACGATCGAGATCCTCGGCACGGACCTGTCCTCGGTCATGGTCCAGCGGGCCCGCGAGGGGCGCTACAGCCAGCTCGAGGTCAACCGTGGGCTGCCCGCCAGCCACCTGGTGCGGCACTTCGAGCGGGACGGTGCCGGCTGGCGGGTGAACACCCAGCTGCGGTCGATGGCGCGCTTCAGCGAGCTCAACCTGATGCGCCCGTTTCCGACCGTCGGCAGGTTCGACGTCGTCTTCCTGCGCAACGTCCTGATCTACTTCGACGTCGTCACCAAGCGCGACATCCTGCACCGGGTGGGCCGGGTGCTCGCGCCGGACGGCTACCTGTACCTCGGTGCCGCCGAGATGACCATGGGCGTCGACGACGCGTGGGAGCGGGTGGCCGCCGGGCGCAGCTCCGTGTACCGCCGAAGGAAGGACGCATCGTGATGGGTGCGCTCGTGATCGACGACTCCAAGGCCATGACCCACACCAGCGCGCCGGCAGCTCCACCCGCCGGCAGATCCGCAGACTCGCAGAACTAGGGGAAAGCGCAATGAAGATCCTCATCGCCGACGACAGTCGGGTGATGCGGCAGATCGTCGTCCGGACGCTGCGGCAGTCCGGGTTCGACGGCCACGACGTCGTGGAGGCCGTCGACGGCGCAGATGCGCTGGCCAAGGTCGGCAGCGAGGTGCCGGACCTGGTGCTCTCGGACTGGAACATGCCGAACATGACCGGCATCGAGCTCCTGCGCGCCCTGCGCGCCGGTGGATCGCAGGTGCCGTTCGGCTTCGTGACCTCGGAGGGCTCGGCCGACATGCGGGAGCTGGCGCAGAACGCCGGTGCCGCCTTCGTCATCGTCAAGCCGTTCACCCCGGAGGCGTTCCAGGACGCCCTCTCCCCGGTGCTGGGCTGAGGAGACCGACATGCCCATCCCCACGAACAAGGCGGTCAGGGATCTCTTCGACGGCCTGCTCGGCCGCGACGTGACCGTCGCCAACGGCCCGGCGGTCGAGCCCGCCGCGAAGCTCGGCCCCAGCACCGCCGTTTACGTCGACGACAAGAACGAGCTGTCCGCAGTCGTCCTGATGGACTTCCCGCTGACCGCGTACGTCGGAGCGGCCCTCGGCCTGATCCCAGCGGGTGGGGCGAAGGCCGCCATCGAGGACCGCGAGATGAGCACCACGTTGAACGAGAACGCCTATGAGCTGCTCAACGTGCTCGCCGGTGTGCTGAACGAGTGCTCGGATCAGCGCCAGCGGCTGCACACCGTGCATGCGCCGGGTGAGGTCGTCCCCGCGGACGTCGCGCCGTGGACCATCGCCCCGGGCCCGCGCACCGACCTGGCCTTGGACATCAAGGGCTACGGCGGCGGCCGGCTCTCGATCGTGTCCGCGCTCGGCGCATGAGCACGCGCATGGACACCGCTCTCAGCACGCGCATGGGCCCCGCCCGGTCGGAGCAGCACGCCGGGGACCAGTGCATGCGCATCGCCGACGACTACACCGCCATCGGGGAGCACGACGTCGCCTTGACGTTCGCCCGGCAGGCCCATCTCCACTACGAGCGCGCCGCGGCCATCCGCGCGAGCCAGGCCGAAGCCAGCCGAGCTGAGGCGAGCCGGGCTGAGGCGGGACAGGCGAAACCAGCCGAGCCGAAGCCGGCCGAGCCCAAGCCAGCCGAGCCCAAGCCAGCCGAGCCCAAGCCGGCCGAGCCGAAGTCGGCCCGGCTGAAGCCGGCCGAGCCGAAGCCGGCCGAGCCGAAGCTGCCCGAGCCGAGGCGAGCCAGGCCGACGCCGACCGGTCCGAAGGGGCTGGGCATCTCGGTGTGAGC
>DATFPQ010000025.1:0-15778 GCA_035264765.1 Actinomycetales bacterium
AGTCCTTGGCGACCATGATCCCGCTGGGCTCCTCGATCAGCCGGGCGATCGGCGTCGTCCCCGAGAGCTTGGAGGTGGCCTTGTTGGTGTAGGTCGCCCCGACCACGCCGAGGCCCATCATCATCGCGAGGTCGCCGTTGCCCTTCTCGTTCACCAGCCTGGCCAGGCCCACGGTGCCGCCCGCGCCGGAGAGGTTGAACACCTCCATGCTGTTCGCGATCTTGGCGTCCTCCATGACCTTCGCGGCCGTGCGAGCGGTGACGTCGTACCCGCCGCCGGGGGAGTTCGGCACCATCAGCCGCATCCCGGTCAGCGGCTTGCCGGCGTCGGCGCTGTCGGCCGAACCGGCCGAGGTGCCGGTGGCGCCACACGCGGTCGCGGCCAGCGCGACGGCCGCAGCCGTGACGGTCAGGCGGAGGGCGGTTCGGGACATTGGGGTTTCCTCGTCTCGTCGTCGAAAGCAATCGCCTCGATCCTGCGGCCCCGCCGCGGCGCCGTCACGCTTTAGGCGACAGCGGTCATTGAGGTGATTCTGGTCCCGAGGCAACGCAGGCTCCGCACTGCCGCTGCGCCATGATGCCTGGGTCGTAGGGTGACCCGGACAGGAGGTGACGAGCGGTGCGACGTCGAATGACGTTGGCCGGTCAGCTGCTCGCGCTCCAGCTGCTGATCGTCCTCGGCGTGATCGTCGGCGTGACCGCCGTGTCCCTGGCCCAGTCGGCGGAGGCGGTACGCCGCGCCGAGGGACGCCGCGCGCTGTCCGCGGCCGAGAACATCGCGGCCACCCCGCTCGTCCGCGACCTGCTGCCGTCGGCCCGGCCGAGGCAGGGCTCGGCGCTGCCGGCGGCGGCGGAGTCCCGACGCAGCCTGTCCGGGGCGCGGTCGGTCGTGCTCGCCCGCGTGGACGGCACGGTCGTCACCTCGTCGGACCCCCGCCAGATCGGCACCACCCTGCGGTTCGGAACCGCCGAGGTGGCCCGGGGCCGGTCCTGGACGGGTCTCGTGGGGTCGGGCGCGGCGACGCGGGTGTCGGCCCAGGTCGCGGTGCAGGACGAACGGGACGGGCACGTGGTGGGAGTGGCGGTGGTCGAGCGGGAGTACCCGTCGACGCTCGAGCGGCTTCGCGCCGCAGTGCCGAACCTGATCACGTACCTGGGCATCGCGGGAGGGCTCGGCGTCATAGGCTCGCTCTTGCTGGCACAGCGGGTGAAGCGGCAGACGCTGGGCCTCGAGCCGCCCGAGATCGCGCGCCTCGTCGAGCACCGTGAGGCCATGTTGCACGGTGTCAAGGAAGGCGTCATCGGCCTCGACCGGTCCGAACGCGTCACGCTCGTCAACGAAAGCGCGTGCCAGCTGCTTGGGATCCCTTACGACAGCACGGGTCGGCGCCTCGACGACCTGAGTCTCGACCCGCAGCTCTATGACGTCCTCACCGGGCGCCGTACGGGTACCGACCAGGTCGTCCTCGTCGACGACCGCGTCCTGACGTTGAACCGAAACCCGGTGTCGTCGCACGGGCGGGTCCTGGGGTCGGTCACCACGCTGCGGGACCGAACCGAGCTCACCACGCTGCGCCGCGAGCTCGGCGTCGTCCGGCACGCCACCGACACCCTGCGGGCGCAGACCCACGAGTTCTCCAACCAGCTGCACGTGATCAGCGGGCTCGTCCAGCTGCGGGAGTACGACGAGGCGGTGCGGTTCATCGAGGCGGTGAGCCGCGGCCGGGCCGAGCTCGACGAGGACGTCACCAGCCGGATCGCCGACCCCGCGCTCGCCGCGCTGCTCGTCGCCAAGGCGAGTCTGGCGGCGGAGCGCGGGGTCGAGCTGCGGTTCGCCGACGGTGCACGGCTGGGACGCATCGACGACGCGCTGTCCGTCGACCTGACAACCGTTGTTGGAAATCTCGTCGACAACGCGCTGGATGCCGTGGGGTCCGCGCCCCGGCCGGACGGTGGTCCGGGCGGCTGGGTCCAGGTGGACCTCCGTGAGGAGGCCGACGACGTGGTGGTCGAGGTCAGCGACAGCGGGCCGGGCGTGGAGCCGGGGATCGCCGGTCAGGTGTTCGACCGGGGGTTCTCGACCAAGACCACCGACGACGTGGTCGGCCGCGGCTTCGGGCTGGCGCTCACCGGGCTGGTCTGCCGTCGCCGTGGCGGGTCGGTGCAGGTGCACAACGACCAGGGCGCCGTGTTCACCGCGCGGCTGCCCAGGGCGCTGGTGCCGTCGTGACGCGCGTGCTCGTGGTCGACGACGACTTCATGGTCGCGCGGGTGCACCGCGCATTCGTCGAGGCGGTGCCGGGCTTCGAGGTCGTGGCCGTGGCGCACACCGGCCAGGCGGCGCTGGCCGCCGTGCGCGAGCACCGGCCGCAGCTGGTGCTGCTCGACATCCACCTCCCGGACGTCAACGGCCTGCAGCTGCTGCCGGCCCTGCGCCGCGAGCACGAGGACCTCGACGTGGTCGTGATCAGCGCCGCCCGCGAGGCCGAGACGGTGCGCCGGGCCCTGCGCGGCGGGATCGTGCACTACCTGCTCAAGCCGTTCTCCGCCGAGGACCTGCGCTCGACGCTGCTGCACTACCAGCGGACGTACGCGTCGCTGCAGGAGGAGCGGGAGACGCGGCAGCAGGACGTCGACCGGGTGTTCACGCATGCCCGCCCCGCCAGGGCTCCGTCGTCCGCGCGGCTGCCCAAGAAGCTCAGCGAGCAGACCGCCGAGCTGGTGCAGCGCGCTCTCCGGGAGGCGGACGCCGACCTCTCGGCGTCCGAGTGCGCCGAGGCGGTCGGTCTGGCCCGGGTCAGCGTGCGCCGCTACCTCGAGCACTTCGTCGAGACGGGTCAGGCGCGCGTGACGCTGCGCTACGGCGGCGTGGGACGTCCCGAGCGGCGCTACGCCTGGGGAGGCGCCGACCGCTGACGCACGCTTTGGGGCACCCTGGGCGCGCGTGCCGGCCGATCAGGCCGCGACGCCGAGCCGCTGCTCGCCGGCGTAGACGGTCATCCGTGGCGGCCGCAGGAACCCGACGAGGGTCATGCCGGCCTCGGTGGCGAGGTCGACGGCGAGGCTGGACGGCGCCGACACCGCGGCCAGGCACGGGATGCCGGCCATCAGAGCCTTCTGGGTGAGCTCGAAGGACGCCCGCCCGCTCACCATCAGCACGCACCCGGTGAGCGGCAGCCGCTGCTCGCGGGCGGCCCAGCCGACCAGCTTGTCCACGGCGTTGTGCCGGCCGACGTCCTCCCGCACGGCGAGCAGCTCGCCGCTCGCCGCGAAGAGCCCAGCCGCGTGCAGGCCGCCGGTCCGGTCGAAGACCTTCTGGTGCGACCGGAGCGCGTCGGGAAGCGTGACGAGCAGCTCGGGCGACCAGTGCGTGGCGTCCGTGGCGACGTCGTAGGGGGTGCGGAGCCGCACCGCGTCGAGGCTGGCCTTGCCGCACACACCGCAGGACGACGTCGTGTAGAAGGAGCGCTCCAGCGAGACGTCGGGCAGCGCCACCCCGGGCTGGAGCACGACGTCGACCACGTTGTACGTCGGCCGGCCGTCCTCGCCCTCGTCCTGGCAGTGCATCAGCGTGGACACCTCACCCGCGCCCGCGACCAGCCCCTCGGTGACCAGGAACCCCAGCGCCAGGTCGAAGTCGTCGCCCGGCGTCCGCATCGTCACGGCGAGCGGCTTGCCCGCCACCCGCACCTCGAGCGGCTCCTCGGCGGTCACCGTGTCGGGCCGGCGGGTCACGACGACGCCGTCCGCGCCCACCTCGATGCGGCTGGCCGGAGTCCTCGACGTCACCCTTCCCACGTGCACAGCCTGCCATGCTGATCCACGCCGGTTGCTGGAGGTAGTTGCGCTGACGGGCAGGCTCTAGTGGACTAACCCCTCGAGCGAACCGAGCGATGCAGGAGGGACCACCCGTGAGTGACACGGCGGACGCCGCTACCGACAGAGGCCTGACCGACCGGTTGGGCCTGCGCCCGGGCCAGGTCGTTCAGGAGCTGGGGTGGGACGACGACGTCGACGACGACCTGCGCGTCGCCTTCGAGGACGCCGTCGACGGGGAGCTGCTGGACGAGGAGGCCGACGAGGTCGCCGACGTTGTGCTCCTGTGGTGGCGTGACGACGACGGCGACCTGGTCGACGCCTTGGTGGACGCCCTCACCAACCTGGCCGACCGCGGTGCGGTCGTGCTGCTCACGCCCAAGGCCGGCCGGGAGGGGCACACCCAGCCGAGCGAGGTCGTGGAGGCCGCGCTGGCCGCGGGGCTGCACGGCACCAGCACGGTGAGCGTCGGCCCCGACTGGGGTGCGACGATCCTGGTGGCCCGCAAGTCCGCCCGGCGCTGAGGAGCACCCGTGAGCCAGACCGACACCGAGCCGACCGTCGCCGTCGGCGACATCGCGCCCGAGTTCAGCCTGCGTGACCAGCACGGGGCCGACGTCAGCCTGTCGTCCTTCCGCGGCGAGTGCGCCGTGCTGGTCGTCTTCTACCCGTTCGCGTTCTCCGGCATCTGCACCGGCGAGCTCTGCGAGATCCGGGACGACCTCTCGGTGTTCCAGAACGACGCCGTCCAGGTGCTCGCGGTCTCGTGCGACCCGATGTACTCGCTGCGCGCCTGGGCCGAGGACCAGAAGTTCGACTTCCCGCTGCTCTCGGACTTCTGGCCGCACGGCGCGGTCGCCAGCTCGTACGGCGTCTTCGACGCCGAGCGCGGCATGGCCCTCCGCGGCAGCTTCCTGGTGGACGTCGAGGGCACCGTCCGCTGGGCCGTGGTCAACGGCCCGGGGCAGGCGCGCGACCTGAGCGCGTACCGTGAGGCGCTCGCGGCGCTCTGACGCCGCACCGGGGCCTGTAGCTCAGCTGGTAGAGCACCGCGTTTACACCGCGGGTGTCGTCGGTTCGAACCCGGCCGGGCCCACCGTTCGACCCTTCCGTTCCTGCCGCCGACCCGCAGGCCGCCAGGCGTCCACGGTTCCGGTTTTCTCCCGCTTTACCCTGTCCGCATGCCCGACTCTGGCCTGGGACGGCCGCTGCGAGGGTTCTCCCCAACCGTGCTGTGGTCGATCATGACAGTGGTGGCCCTCGTCGCCTTCCTCGCCCGGCGAAACATCGTCGAGCGGCACGCCGGCCTGTTGGGGCTGCACGGCTACGACGACGGCGTGTACTACGCCGGCGCCGCGGCGATGCTGGCCGGACGGATGCCGTACGAGGACTTCGTGCTCCTGCACCCGCCGGGGATCCTGGTCGTGCTGGCGCCGTTCGCGGAGCTCGGCGCCCTGACGTCGGACCAGATCGGCCTGGCCGGCGCCCGGGTCGGCTTCTGGGTGCTCGGGGCCGTCAACGCGGCCCTGGTGGCTCGCGTCGCTGCTCGGGAGGGTCTGCTGGCCGCGGCGGTCGGGGGGCTGGCCTACGCGCTGTCGTATCCCGCGATCTACTCCGAGCGCACGGCGCTGCTCGAGCCCCTCGGCAACACGGCGCTACTCATCGCTCTGCTCCTCCTGGGCCGCACTGACCGGAAGCCGTCGGGGCGCAGCCAGGTCCTCGCCGGCGCCGTCCTCGGCGCGGCCGTCTGCATCAAGCTCTGGATGGTGATCCCGCTGGTGGTGATCACCCTGTGGCAGCTGCTGAGCGCGGGCTGGCGCGCTGCCGTCCGGGTGGCGGCGGGTGCGACGGCCGTGGGGCTGGCCTTCCTGGTGCCGTTCCTCGGCGTCCTGCCGGAGATGTTCCGGATGGTGGTGCTCGCCCAGCTGGGCCGGGTCAGGTCCCGCTCGGTCGTGCACCGGATGGTCAGCATCACCGGCCTCGACCCCCTGCAGCGCCTCACCAACCCTGAGATCGCGGGTGCCGTTCTGGTTCTGGTCGTGCTGACCGGGCTGGTCGCCGTCGTCGTCGCGGTGCGCTCGGGGGAGCGGGGAAGGGTCTACGCGGCCCTGCTGGTCGCCCACCTGGCCATGTTGCTGCTGGGAGCGCCGTACTTCGGCCACTACGCGATCTTCCTGTCCGTACCGGCGGCCCTCGTGCTGGCCACGCTGGTGGGACAGGCGGCGGCGATCTCGCACGGCCGCCGCTGGGCGTGGCCCCAGCTGTCCCTCGCCGTGGCGCTCGTGGTGGGGGTGGTGGGCCTGAACGCCACGACGCTGAAGGCCAGGGCCGGCAACCCGTTCCCGGCCCGCCGGCTCGCCGCCGCGGTCGTCGACCGCCCCTGCGTCGTCTCGGACGACGACACGGCCCTCATCGCCATGAACGTGTTCACCCGCGACCTGCGGCGCGGGTGCCGGCTGATGGTCGATGTCACCGGGCTGACCTACGACCGGGCCGCCGTGTTCCGCCCTGACGGCCGTCCGGTCCCTCGGACCGCAAACCGGCTCTATCAGCGAGAGATGTCCAGCTACCTGCTGTCCGGGTCGGCCACGATCCTCGCCCGTCCCGGCGGCGCCGGGCTGAGTAACGCGACCAAGCGCCGCATCGAGAGCCTGCCCGTGCTGGCCAAGGCCCGTGGCTACCGCGTCCACGGCCGGCCGGCCGCCGGCTGAGGCCCCGCTGCGCGTGCGGAGAAGGCCCACACGCGGTACATGTGTGTCGTCACACCAGCCACAAGGAGGCACACATGTCACAGGACTCCGCGGCCGCCCGCGCGCGAGCCGGGGCCAACGCATCGAGGGACCCGCTGAGGACGGCCGCCGCCGTCGTCGGCGCGGTGTTCCTCGTCGTCGGCGTGCTGGGCTTCATCCCCGGCATCACGACGAGCTACAGCGACCTGTCGTTCGCCGGTCACAACTCGGCGGCCAAGCTGCTCGGAATCTTCCAGGTGTCCGTGCTGCACAACGTCGTGCACCTGCTGTTCGGCCTCGCCGGTCTGGCGTTGTCGCGCCATCGCGACACCGCGCGGACCTACCTCGTCGGCGGGGGCGCGGTGTACCTGGTGCTCTGGCTGTACGGCCTGGTGGTCGGCCCGCAGTCGTCCGCCAACTTCGTGCCGGTCAACACCGCCGACGACTGGCTGCACTTCCTCCTCGGGCTCGGGATGATCGGGGCCGGCGTCGCCCTGTCCCGGCGGCCCGCGGGGGCCGTGACCGCTCGGTAGCCTGCGCGGGTGACGCCACCCGCCCGCACCACCGACGACAACCCCACAGGGCGGGCGCCGACGGATCCGGCGCCCGCCCTGGGCACGGTCCTGGCCGTCCTGGAGGGGCTGTACCCGGCGGCTGGTGCGGAGTCGTGGGACGCCGTGGGCCTCGTGTGCGGCGACCCCGAGCAGCCGGTGCGCCGGGTGCTGCTCGCGGTCGACCCCACCGCCGCCGTCGTGGACGAGGCCCTGGACTGGGGCGCCGACCTGCTGCTGGTTCACCATCCACTGCTGCTGCGCGGCGTGCACGGAGTGCCCGCGTCGACGCCGAAGGGGCGCATCGTGCACCGCCTCGTGCGTGGCGGGTGCGCCCTGTTCGTCGCACACACCAACGCCGACAGCGCCTCTCCGGGCGTCAGTGACGCGCTGGCGCGCGTGCTGGGCCTGGCAGACCTGCGCCCGCTGCAGCCGCGCGGTGCGGTGGCGCTCGACAAGGTCGTCCTCTTCGTGCCCACGGCCGACGCCGACCGGTTGGTCGACGCCTTGGCGGCGGCCGGTGCCGGCGTCATCGGCGACTACTCGCGCTGCGCCTGGACGACGACCGGCACTGGCACGTTCCGGCCCGAGCCGGGCGCCGACCCCAGCCTCGGCGTCGTCGGGGAGGTCGCACTGGTCCCCGAGACCCGGGTCGAGATGGTGCTGCCGCGCCGCCGCCGGGACGACGTCGTGCGGGCGCTGCGGGCGAGCCACCCGTACGAGGAGCCGGCGTTCGACGTCCTCGAGCTCGCCGACCCGGGACGGGGCACCGGCATCGGCCGGGTCGGCCGGCTGCAGCGCCCGCTGACCCTGGAGCGGTTTGCGACGGAGGTCGCGACGGCGCTCCCGCCCACCGTGCAGGGGATCCGGGTGGCCGGCCGGCCGGACGCGCTGGTGGAGCGGGTGGCGGTCTGCGGGGGAGCCGGGGACGACCTGTTCGACGCGGTCCGCGCCAGCGGAGCCGACGCCTACGTGACCGCGGACCTGCGCCACCACCCGGCCTCCGAGGCCCGCGAGGCGGCCGGCGACGGCCCGCCGTACCTCGTCGACGTCCCGCACTGGGCCAGCGAGTGGCCGTGGCTGGCCGGTTGTGAGAGCCGCATGCTGTCCGCCCTTGCCGCGCAGGGCAGTACGGTGGACACCCGCGTCAGCACCGCGCGGACCGATCCGTGGACGCTGCACGTTCCGAGCCGAGGGGGCCCGAGCTGATCGCTCCAATGACGGACCAGTGGCGGCTGCTCGACGTACAGGCCGTCGATACGCGTCTGGGCCAGATCGCGCACCGGCGCAGGACCCTGCCGCAGATCGCCGAGCTGGCCGCCCTGGAGGGGCGGGCCACCCAGCTGCGCGACCAGGTCGTCGGCGCCCAGACGCTGGCCGGCGACCTCCAGCGCGAGCTCAGCAAGGCCGAGGCCGACGTCGAGCTGGTCCGCCAGCGCGCGGCGCGCGACCAGGCCCGGCTGGAGGCCGGCCAGGGCGGCCACAAGGAGCTGGGATCGCTGCAGCACGAGATCGCCACCCTTCAGCGCCGGCAGTCCGACCTGGAGGACGCCGAGCTGGAGGTCATGGAGCGGCTCGAGGCGGCGACCGCGGAGCTGGAGCGGCTGAGCACCGAGCAAGCGTCCCTCCAGGCTCAGGTCGACGACGTCACCGCCGCCCGCCGGACCCAGGAGGAGGAGCTCGACGCCGAGCGCGAGCGGCTGGTCCAGCAGCGCGCCGGCCTGGTCGCCGGCCTGGACGCGCCGTTGCTGGCCCTCTACGAGAAGGTCCGCGAGGCGACCGGCGGCATCGGCGCCGCGATGCTGCGGGCCCGGCGCTGCGAGGGCTGCCGGCTGGAGCTCAACCCCCAGGACATCCAGCGCATCCGGGCGGCCGCGCCTGACGAGGTGGTCCGCTGCGAGGAGTGCCGCCGCATCCTGGTGCGTACCGGCGAGTCCGGTCTGTGACCCGCCGGCTCGTCGTCGAGGCGGACGGCGGATCGCGCGGCAACCCGGGACCGGCGGCGTACGGCGCGCTGGTCCGCGACCCCGACACCCACCAGGTGCTCGCCCGGGAGGCCGCGGCGCTGGGGGTCGCCAGCAACAACGTCGCGGAGTACTCCGGGCTGGTGGCCGGGCTGCGCCTGGCCGCGGCGCTCGACCCGGACTGCACCGTCGAGGTCCGGATGGACTCCAAGCTCGTCGTCGAGCAGATGTCCGGGCGCTGGCAGATCAAGCACGACGACATGCGGCGGCTGGCGCGGGAGGCCCGGCAGGTGCTCGACCCCTCCCGGGTCACCTACACCTGGGTCCCGCGGGCCGAGAACAAGGACGCCGACCAGCTGGCCAACGAGGCGATGGACGACGCGGCGCAGGGCCGCCCCTGGCGCGGTGCCCAGCCGCCGCCGGCACCGCTGGGCGCGGAGGAGCCGGCGGGTCGTGGCACGCAGGCGGCGGGTCGCGGCGAGGCGGGGGCGGGGGCGCTCGACGAGCCGGCGACCGAGACCGACCTCACCGCACCGGCCGACGCGGGCGAGCCCACCACGCTGGTGCTGCTGCGTCACGGCGTGACCGAGCTGACCCGCGAGCGGCGGTTCAGCGGCACGGGAGGCGCCGACCTGCCGCTGACCGCGCTCGGACGCCGGCAGGCGCTCGCCGCGGCGGAGGGGGTGCAGGCCGCCGGGGGTGTGGACGCGGTCGTCAGCTCGCCGCTGCGCCGCACCCGCGAGACCGCCGAGGTGGTGGCGCAGAGCCTGGGACTCGGCGTCCGCGTCGACGACGGCTGGACCGAGGTCTCGTTCGGCGCGTGGGACGGGAGTACGGCCGCCGAGGTCGCCGAGCGCTGGCCGGACGAGCACCGCGCCTGGCTGGCCTCGACGTCCGTGGCGCCCCCGGGCGGCGACAGCCTGGACGACCTCACCCGCCGCGTGCGCGTGGCGCGTGACCGCCTGCTCGCCCGGTCACCGCGCCGACGCGTCCTGGTGGTCACGCACGCGAGCCCGATCAAGGCGATGGTGTGCGAGGCGCTGGGTGCGCCGGCCAGTGCCACCTGGCGCCTGGACTCGTCCCCGGCGGCGCTGACCGTCGTCCGGTGGTGGTCCGACGGCGGCGCCGCGGTGAGCGCGTTCAACGAGACCGGGCACCTGCACGCCGCGGGCGTCCCCGTACGCTGAGGCCCATGAGCGATCCCGTTCGCCTGCGCTACCGACTGCTCACCGGCACCGACGACCGCGCGTTCTGCGAGAAGGTCAGCGCCGCACTGGAGGACGGATACCGCCTGCACGGCAACCCCTCCGTCACCTTCGACGGCGAGCGAGTCGTGACCGCGCAGGCCGTGGTGCTCGACGACGGAATGTCCCGATGACCGAGCGCCGTTCCGGGACGCAGGGCTGGCGCCCGGCGACCCAGGCGGTGCGCGGCGGCCTGGCTCGCACCGGCTTCGACGAGACCTCCGAGGCGCTGTTCATGACCTCGGGCTTCGTGTACGACAGCGCGGCCGACGCCGAGGCGGCCTTCAAGGGTGAGGTCGACCGGTTCGTCTACTCCCGCTACGGGAACCCCACCGTCGCGGGCTTCGAGGAGCGGATGCGGCTCCTCGAGGGCGCACCCGCGTGCTTCGCCACGGCCAGCGGCATGGCCGCCGTGTGGGTCGCCATGGCAGCGCTCGTGCGGGCCGGCGACCGCGTGGTCGCGGCGCGCAGCCTGTTCGGCTCCTGCTTCGTCATCCTCGACGAGATCCTCCCGCGCTTCGGCGTCCACACCGACTTCGTCGACGGGCACGACCTCGACCAGTGGCGCGAGGCGCTGTCGACCCCGGCCACCGCGGTGTTCTTCGAGTCGCCGTCGAACCCGATGCAGGAGATCGTCGACGTCGAGGCCGTGTGCCGCCTGGCCCACGCGGCCGGCGCGCAGGTCGTCGTCGACAACGTCTTCGCGACGCCGGTCCTGCAGCGGCCGATGGAGCTCGGCGCCGACGTCGTCGTGTACTCGGCGACCAAGCACATCGACGGTCAGGGGCGCGCGCTCGGCGGTGCCGTCCTCGGCTCTCAGGAGTTCATCGACGGACCAGTGCAGATTCTCATGCGGCACACAGGTCCCGCGCTCAGCCCGTTCAACGCCTGGCTGTTCACCAAGGGGCTGGAGACGATGGCTATGCGCGTGGAGCGGCAGACCGACGTCGCGCTGCGGATCGCGCGCTGGCTGGAGGGGCATGAGCGGATCCGTTCGGTCCGCTACCCGTTCCTGGACTCCCACCCGCAGGTGGGGCTGGCCAAGTCGCAGATGAGCGGTGGCGGCACCGTTGTCACGATGGAGCTGGACGGCGGCAAGGACCTCGCCTTCTCAGTACTCGACGCCCTGCGCTGCGTCGACATCTCCAACAACCTCGGCGACGCCAAGTCGCTGATCACCCACCCGGCCACCACGACGCACCGGCGTCTGGGTGAGGAGGGCCGCCTGGCCGTGGGCATCACCGACGGCATCGTGCGCCTCTCGGTCGGGCTGGAGGACCCGGACGACCTGCTCGAGGACCTCGAGCAGGCGCTGCGCCGCTAGCGCGCAGAGGAGGCCGACCCGCTGGGCGGCCTCGAGACGTCAGGATCCCGGCACCGGGCGGACTCCCGGCGCCGGGATCCTGCCGTCTGGCGGGCCTCAGGTCCTCCGCAGCCCGTGCCGATGGGGACATTGCGGCAGCGTGCCGCGGAACCCCAGGAGGCGGCGGCGTGGAGGAGACGGACGAGATCGTCCAGGAGTTCCTCGTGGAGAGCCACGAGAACCTGGACCAGCTCGACCGCGACCTCGTCCAGCTCGAGCGCGAGCCCGGGTCGCGCGAGCTGCTGGCCAGCGTCTTCCGCACCATCCACACGATCAAGGGCACCAGCGGCTTCCTGGCGTTCCACCGGCTGGAGTCGGTGGCGCACGTCGGCGAGAACCTGCTCGCGCGGCTGCGCGACGGACGCCTGGTGATGACGCCGGCGACCACGGACGCGCTGCTCGCCATGGTCGACACCGTTCGGGAGCTGCTCACCAGCATCGAGGCGCACGGCATCGAAGGCTCGGTCGCGGTCGACGCGGTCGTGGCCCGGATCCAGCGGGTGCTGGACGGCGATGCCCTGGTAACCGAGGCCGTATTGGAGGCGCCCCCCGAGCCCTGCGTCGAGGTGCCCGTGGTTGAGCCCGAGCCGGCTCTGGTTCCCGCGCCCGTTGCTGCTGCTGCTCCTGCCCGCCCGGTCGCGGACGCCGACGAGTCGCCGGCCGCCCGGCGGGGTGCGGCGGACGCGTCGATCCGGGTCGACGTCGAGCTGCTGGACGTCCTGATGCGCCAGGTCGGCGAGCTCGTGCTGACCGGCAACCAGATCGTCCGGCAGGCCAGCCTGGGCAACGACCTCGAGCTCACCCGCGCCTCGCAGCGGCTCAACCTGATCGCCAGCGAGCTGCAGGAGGGCGTCATGAAGACGCGCCTGCAGTCGATCGACCACCTGTGGTCGAAGCTGCCTCGCGTCGTCCGCGACCTCGGCGCGCAGTGCGGCCGGCGGGTCCGGCTCGAGATGGTCGGCCGCGAAACCGAGCTCGACCGCACCTTGCTGGAGGCGGTCAAGGACCCGCTGACGCACCTGGTGCGCAACGCCGTCGACCACGGCCTGGAGGCGCCGGAGGAGCGCATCGCGGCGGGCAAGAGCCCCGAGGGCCTGCTGACCCTGAAGGCGTACCACGAGGGGGGCCAGGTCGTCATCGAGGTGACGGACGACGGCGCGGGCATCGACCCGGGGCGGATCGCCGCCAAGGCCCTGGAGAAGGGCCTGCGCCGCGCCGACCAGCTGGCCCAGATGGGCACAGCCGAGATCCTCCAGCTGGTCTTCGCGCCCGGCTTCTCCACCGCCGCCGCCGTCACCAACGTGTCCGGTCGGGGCGTCGGCATGGACGTCGTCAAAACCAACATCGAGTCCATCGGCGGAACCATCGAGGTCGAGTCCGTGCTGGGCACGGGCACCACCTGTCGGCTGCGCATCCCGCTGACCCTGGCAATCGTTGCCTCCCTGACCATTGAGTGTGCCGGCGACCGCTACGCCATCCCGCAGGTGAACCTGCTCGAGCTGGTCGCCCTGGACACCGACAAGGCCGCCACCCTGATCGAGGACGTGGGCGGCGCCCAGGTCTACCGGCTGCGGGGCCAGCTGCTGCCGCTCGTCCGGCTCACCGACGTCCTCGGCGTCGCGTCCGACCGGCACGACGGGCATCTGGTGATCGCGGTTCTGCAGGCGGAGGGCCGCCGCTTCGGGCTGCTCGTCGACCGGGTGCTCAATACTGAGGAGATCGTCGTCAAGCCGCTGTCCACGCGGCTCAAGGCCATCGGCGCCTACTCCGGCGCCACCATCCTGGGCAACGGTCAGGTGGCGCTGATCCTGGACGTGCAGGCGCTGGCCCGCCGGGCCCTGCGCAGCGAGGTCGCCGAGCGCGCGGCCGAGGTCGAGCGGCCTGCTGCCCGGACCGGCGAGCAGCACCGCGTGCTCCTGGCCGGCATCGGCGAGGGTCGGCGCGTGGCCGTCCCGCTGTCGATGGTGACCCGCCTGGAGCAGATCCCGGCGTCCCGCGTGGAGCGCGTCGGCGCCCGCGAGGTCGTGCAGTACCGCGGCGCGATCCTGCCGCTGCTGCGCCTGAACCAGCACCTCGGCGCGTACGGGGCCACGGACCGCGAGCAGCTGCTCGTTGTGGTCTACACCAGCCAGGGCCGCAGTGTGGCCATGGTCGTGGACGAGGTCGTCGACATCGTCGAGGCGAGCAGCGCGAGCCGCAGCGACATCGACGACCACGGGCTGCTCGGCTCGGCCGTCATCCGGGACCGGATCATCGAGCTGCTCGACGTCCGCGCCGCCATCCTCGCCGCCGACCCGCTGTTCTTCAGCCGTGAGCTCGACGGCAGGACGCACTCGGAGGCCCTGGTATGAGCGCCCAGCTCGCCACGTTCACCCTCGGCGACCGGCTCTACGGCGTCGGCGTAGAGCGGGTGCAGGAGGTGCTCCGCGCGCAGGCGCGCACCCGCATCCCGCTCGCACCCCCGGCCATCGCCGGCCTGGTCAACCTGCGTGGGCAGGTGCTCACCGCGATCGACCTGCGCGAACGGCTCGGCCTGCCGCCGCGGCCGGAGGGCGAGGAGCCCATGGTCGTGGTGATCCGCGTCGCCAGCGAGCCGGTGAGCCTGCTCGTGGACACCATCGGCGCCGTCATCGACGTCGACAGCGAGACCTTCGAGCAGCCGCCGGACACCCTCGCCGGGCCGTCGCGGGAGCTCCTTCTCGGCGCCTACAAGCTCCCCGGACGCCTGCTGCTCGCGCTCGACGTCGACCGCGCCGTCGCGGTCTGACCCCTCCCAAAGTCTGAAAGGACGACGATGTCTTCGGTTCCCACCTCTGCAGCCCAGCCGGTCGCCCACCGGACGGGCCTGCGGAACGTCTTCGCCGACCGCGGCGCCGGACCAAGATCCTGCTCGCCGTCGGCAGCCTCGGCGTCGTCACCGGCGTGGTGGGTGGCGTGGCCATCCAGTCGACGGCGAGCCTCGACGCCCAGGCCGACGAGGTCGTCAGGCTGCAGCAGACGCTGGTCAAGGACCGCGCCGAGGTGCACAACGGCCAGTTGAAGGCCCGCATGCTCGTGGCGCAGGTCGCCGCCGTCGACACGGCCGCCGCCATGCAGGAGTACCTCGCCATGTCCAAGGACAACGACGCCGAGGTGGCCTCGCTCATCAGCAAGGTGGACGCCGCTGGCGGCGCCCGCGTGATGCCGACCTGGGACGCGTTCAAGGCGCGTTTCGCCGAGTGGCAGCGGGTCCGCGACACTCAACTGTTTCCGGCGGCGCTACGCAACGACGACGCGGGCTACACCAAGCTGCTGGCCACCGTGTCGCAGCCGCTGATCGAGGACTTTGTGGAGCAGCTCGATCGGGCGACTGCTGCCCTTGACGCCACGGCGGCCAAGGCGGCGGTCGCCACCGACGAGACGGCCAGCGAAGCGCGGCGCAACGTTCAAGTGGTACTGAGCGTGGGGCTGCTCGTCGGCCTGCTCATCGCCTGGTACACGGCCGGTCTCATCGTCGGCTCGCTGCGCCGGCTGCAGACCGCGTTGGAGGCGATGGCGACGGGTGACCTGACGGCGCGGGCGCACGTGGATCAGCGCGACGAGGTGGGTCAGATGGCGCGGTCGTTGGCCGTGGCGCAGGAGTCGGTGCGGTCGGTGGTGGCCGGGGTGGCGGCGTCCGCGTCGGCGGTGGCGGCTGCCTCGGAGCAGCTGGCGGCGTCCTCGCAGCAGATCGCTGCGGGTGCGGAGGAGACCTCGGTGCAGGCCGGGGTGGTCTCGGCGGCGGCCGAGCAGGTCTCGCGGAACGTGCAGACGGTCTCGGCCGGTGCCGAGGAGATGGGTGCGTCGATCCGGGAGATCGCGCAGTCGGCCAACGACGCGGCGCGGGTGGCGGCGCAGGCGGTCAACGTGGTGGAGTCCACCAACCAGACGGTGGCCTCGCTGGGGGCGTCCTCGCGGGAGATCGGTAACGTCGTGAAGGTGATCACCTCGATCGCCGAGCAGACGAACCTGTTGGCGCTGAACGCCACGATCGAGGCGGCCCGGGCCGGTGAGGCCGGCAAGGGTTTCGCGGTGGTGGCCAACGAGGTCAAGGAGCTGGCGCAGGAGACGGCCCGGGCGACCGAGGACATCGC
>DATFPQ010000026.1:0-7021 GCA_035264765.1 Actinomycetales bacterium
CGCTCGGCTACAGCCACCCCATCACCGTGAGGGCGCCCGAGGGCATCACCTTCACCACCGACGGCCCGACCCGCTTCGCGGTGCAGGGCATCGACAAGCAGCAGGTCGGCGAGGTCGCCGCGAACATCCGCAAGCTGCGCAGGCCCGACCCGTACAAGGGCAAGGGCGTGCGGTACGCCGGCGAGCAGATCCGCCGCAAGGTCGGAAAGGCTGGTAAGTAAGTCATGGCTCTGACCGTGAAGCGGAGCAAGGGCAAGGTCGCCTCGCGCGGCCGTCGCCACCTGCGGGTCCGCAAGAGGCTGACCGGCACGGCCGTCCAGCCGCGCCTGGTCGTCACCCGGTCCGCCCGGCACGTGTTCGTGCAGGTCGTCGACGACGTCCAGGGGCGCACCCTGGCGTCGGCGTCGACCATGGAGGCCGACCTGCGCGCCCTCGAGGCCGACAAGACCGCCAAGGCCCGGCGGGTGGGCGAGCTCGTCGCCCAGCGCGCCCGCGAGGCGGGCGTCGACGCGGTGGTCTTCGACCGCGGCGGCAACAAGTACCACGGCCGCGTCGCCGCCATCGCCGACGGCGCCCGTGAGGGTGGGCTGGCCCTGTGACCCGGCTTACTTCTGGGCCTACCACCTGCCGAGCACGAGAGATGAGGAACGTCTGATGCCTGGACCCCAGCGCCGCGGAACCGGTGCCGGTGCCGGCGGCAACGACCGGCGCGACCGCCAGGGCGGCGGCCGCGACAACCGCCGCGACGCGGCGGCCGAGAAGAACGCGTACGTCGAGCGCGTCGTGACCATCAACCGCGTGGCCAAGGTCGTCAAGGGTGGCCGCCGCTTCAGCTTCACCGCCCTCGTGGTGGTCGGCGACGGCGACGGCACCGTGGGCGTCGGCTACGGCAAGGCCAAGGAGGTGCCCGCGGCGATCGCCAAGGGCGTCGAGGAGGCCAAGAAGCAGTTCTTCAAGGTGCCGCGCATCCAGGGCACCATCCCGCACCCGGTCACGGGTGAGGAGGCCGCAGGCGTAGTCATGCTGCGCCCGGCCGCCCCGGGTACCGGCGTCATCGCCGGTGGTCCGGTGCGCGCCGTGCTGGAGTGCGCCGGCATCCACGACGTGCTGAGCAAGTCGCTCGGCTCGTCCAACGCCATCAACATCGTCCACGCGACGGTGGCCGCGCTGCGGGGCCTTGAGCGCCCCGAGGCCGTGGCCGCCCGCCGTGGGCTCTCGCTCGAGCAGGTGGCTCCGGCCGCCATGCTGCGGGCCCGGGCCGCTGGGGCTGGTGCCTGATGGCGCGGCTGAAGGTGACCCAGACCCGCTCGAGCATCGGCGGGAAGCAGAACCAGAGGGAGACGCTGCGCTCGCTCGGCCTCAAGCGCATCGGCGACGTCGTCGTCAAGGAGGACCGACCGGAGATTCGCGGCATGGTCGCGACCGTGTCTCACCTCGTGAGCTACGAGGAGGTCGACTGACATGGCCAAGGACAGTCCGCTGAAGGTCCATCACCTGCGCCCGGCGCCCGGGGCCAAGACCGCCAAGACGCGCGTCGGCCGCGGTGAGGGCAGCAAGGGCAAGAGCGCCGGCCGCGGCACCAAGGGCACCGGCGCCCGCTACCAGGTGTCGGCGCGCTTCGAGGGCGGCCAGACGCCGCTCCACATGCGCCTGCCGAAGCTTCGCGGGTTCAAGAACCCGTTCAAGGTCGACTACCAGGTCGTCAACGTGGCGACGATCGGCGAGCTCTTCCCCGACGGCGGCGACGTCACCGTCGAGCAGCTGGTGGCGCGCGGCGCCGTCCGCAAGGGCCAGCCGGTCAAGGTGCTCGGCACCGGGGACCTGTCGGTCGCGGTGTCCGTCACGGCGCACAAGTTCTCCGGGTCCGCCCGGGAGAAGATCGCCGCTGCCGGGGGCACGACCACCGAGCTCTGAGGCGTTCGCCTCCCGAGGGCCGGCGTCTCGAGACCCTTCGAGCGCCCCCTCCCGATAGCACCCCGGGACCCCGCAGCTGCCGGGTTCCGGGGTGTTATCGTCCCAAGGACCGCTGGTCGGTCCTTTTCACCCCGAGGCCGCCCGCGGGCGGCGCGCTGGAGGAGTCGTGCTCACCGCGTTCGCCCGAGCATTCCGTACCCCGGACCTGCGCAGGAAGATCCTGTTCACCATCGCCATCATGGCGCTGTTCCGGCTGGGATCGCTCATCCCGACGCCCGGCGTGTCCTACCCGGCGGTGCAGGACTGCATCGCCCAGACGCAGAACAACTCGCTGCTGGGTCTGGTCAACCTGTTCAGCGGCGGAGCGCTGCTGCAGCTGTCGGTGTTCGCGCTGGGGATCATGCCGTACATCACCGCGAGCATCATCGTGCAGCTGCTCACCGTGGTGATCCCGCGGTTCGAGGCCCTGAAGAAGGAGGGCCAGCAGGGGACCGCCAAGCTCACGCAGTACACCCGTTACCTGACCATCGGGCTGGCCGTGCTGCAGTCGACGACCCTGGTCTCCACCGCCCGCAGCGGCAACCTGTTCCAGGGCTGCACGGCCGACCTGGTGCCGAACGACTCGCTGATCACGATCCTGATCATGGTCCTGACCATGACTGCCGGCACGGGCCTGGTGATGTGGCTGGGCGAGCTGGTGACCGACAAGGGCATCGGCAACGGCATGTCGCTGCTGATCTTCACCCAGATCGCCGCGACCTTCCCGTCCGCGCTGTGGCAGATCAAGACCGCCAAGGGCTGGAGCCAGTTCATCATCGTGATCCTGGTCGGGCTGGTCGTGGTCGCGCTGGTGGTGCTCGTCGAGCAGTCCCAGCGCCGGGTGCCGGTGCAGTACGCGAAGCGGATGATCGGACGCCGCCAGTACGGCGGCACCAGCACCTACATCCCGATCAAGGTCAACCAGGCCGGCGTCATCCCGGTGATCTTCGCGTCGTCCCTGCTGTACCTGCCGGCGCTGGTCGCACAGTTCCAGGGGCCCTCGACCAAGGGCTGGGTCGTGTTCATCAACACCTACCTGACCCGCGGTGACCACCCGCTCTACATGGCCCTGTACTTCGTGCTCATCGTGTTCTTCACGTACTTCTACGTGGCGATCACGTTCAACCCGGACGAGATCGCCGACAACATGAAGAAGTACGGCGGCTTCATCCCGGGGATCCGGGCCGGCCGGCCGACGGCGGAGTACCTGGACTACATCCTCACCCGCATCACGCTGCCGGGGGCGCTGTACCTCGGGCTGCTGTCGATGATCCCGCTGGTGGCGCTCCGACTGGTCGGCGCCAACAGCAACTTCCCGTTCGGCGGCACCTCGATCCTGATCATCGTGGGCGTGGGCCTGGAGACGGTGAAGCAGATCGAGTCCCAGCTGCAGCAGCGCCACTACGAAGGGTTCCTCCGCTGATGCGTCTCGTCCTCCTCGGCCCCCCCGGTGCGGGCAAGGGCACCCAGGCGGCGCGGCTCGCCGCCCACTACGGCATCCCCGCGATCTCCACCGGGGACATCTTCCGGGCGAACATCGCCCTGGGCACACGGCTCGGCCTGCAGGTCAAGGGGATCCTGGCCTCCGGCGGCTACGTCTCCGACGACATCACCAACGCGATGGTCCGCGCCCGGATCGGCGAGGACGACGCCCGCGGCGGCTTCCTGCTGGACGGCTACCCCCGCACCCGCGCCCAGGTCGACGAGCTGGACGCCATGCTCGCCGAGCAGGGCAACAGGCTGAACGCCGTCGTCGAGCTGACCGTCGACCCGGAGGAGGTCGTGGCGCGGCTGCTGCGCCGGGCGCTCACCGAGGGGCGCGCCGACGACACCGAGGACGTCATCCGCCGCCGGCAGAAGGTGTACGCCGAGGAGACCGCACCGCTGACCACGGTGTACGGCCAGCGCGGCCTGCTGACGCGGGTGGACGGCATGGGCGGCGTCGAGGACGTCACGGCCCGCGTGGTCGCCGCGCTCGACGCGCGCGCCTGAGGAGGGCCGGGTGCTCGGCCGCGACCGGATCCAGTACAAGAGCCGCGATCAGGTGCTCGCGATGCGCCGCGCCGGCCTGGTGGTCGGCGAGACGCTGCAGCTGCTGCGCGAGACGGTCCGGCCGGGGCTGACGACGGGTGACCTCGACGCCGTCGCCGAGAAGCACATCCGCTCGGCGGGGGCGACGCCGTCGTTCATGGGCTACCACGGGTTCCCGGCGACGCTGTGCGTGTCGGTGAACGAGGAGGTCGTCCACGGCATCCCCGGTGAGCGGGTGCTGCGGGACGGCGACGTGGTGTCCATCGACTGCGGGGCCATCGTCGACGGCTGGCACGGCGATGCCGCGGTCACGGTGGTGCTGCCGCCGGCCGACCCGGCCGACGTCGAGCTGCTCCGGGCCACCGAGGAGTCGATGTGGCACGGCATCGCGGCGCTGGGCGTCGGCCGCCGGCTGCACGAGGTGGGCGCCGCCGTCGAGGACCAGGTGGCGCGCTCGTCGCCGCGGTCGGACGCCTACGGCATCGTCGAGGAGTACGTCGGCCACGGCATCGGCACCGAGATGCACCAGGATCCCCAGGTGCCGAACTACCGGGTCCGCGACCGCGGGGTGCGGGTGCGCGGCGGCCTGGTCATCGCGGTCGAGCCGATGCTGACCCGAGGCGGTGCGGACACCCAGGTGCTCGACGACGATTGGACGGTGGTCACCTCCGACGGTTCACGGGCCGCCCACTTCGAGCACACCGTGGCCGTGTCGGACGAGGGGCTGTGGGTCCTCACCGCTCTCGATGGCGGCCGTGAGCGGCTGACTGCCCTCGGGGCGGCCTTCGCCCCGCTCGACTGAGGTCGTCCTCCGCTTCCCGGCACCGGGGCAGCGACCGGCCTCGTGCCCGCGAGGTGCGACGACGTCGGTCGGCCGGCGTCCCCGCAAGCGCCCCGCGGTGTCGGACCGTCGGTGTAGCGTTCCCGCCATGTGGCAGATCCTGGCCGCGCCGTATCTCGCGGCCGCGGCGCTGCTCGTCGTCGCAGGGGCCCCGAAGGTCGTCGACCCGATGCCCCTGGTCCGCGCCCTGCGCTCGACCGGCCTTCGCGCACCGCTGCCGGTCGCGCGTGCGCTGGTGCGTGCCCTCGCGGTCGGCGAGGTGGTCGTCGGCATCGCTGCGGTGCTCGTGCCCGGCCGGGTCACGGCCGCCCTGGTGTGCGCCGCCTACCTCGGTTTCACCGGGTTCGTCGGGCTGGCCCTGAGCCGCGGCGGCGTTCTGGAGTCGTGCGGCTGCTTCGGCAAGGCCGACACCCCACCGACCCGGGCCCATCTCGCGGTGACCGCCCTGCTCGCGGTCGCTGCGGCTGCCCTCGCCGCCGGGCCTCCTGCCGGGCCGGTCTGGACGGCCGAGACGCTCACCCGGCCCGCGACGTCCGTGCTGGTCGGCTTCGCGGCGCTGCTCGCGGTGCTGGCCCACGCCGTCATGGCCGTGCTCCCGCTGGCCACGCCCGCCGCGGCCCGTTCCGCCGCCACCACGTCCAGGAGGGGATGAGCCGTGCTCGCCGTCGTCGTCGCCGAGGGGGTGGCCATCGCGCTGCTCACCGTCCTCGTCCTGGGGCTGCTGCGCAGCCACGCGCTGATCCTCAAGGCCCTGCACGAGCTGGGTGCCGGGCTGGAGCTGGAGCGGGGGAGCGGCTCGACCGGGTCGGGCGGCGGGTCCACCGGCGGGGTAGGGCCGGTGCCGGTGGAGCTCGAGACCGGCGTGGTGCCGAACTCGCGGCCGAACAGCCTGGTCGGCGCCGACGTCGCGGGGACGTCGCTGACCGGCGAGGAGGTGCTGATCCCGGTGACCGGCACCGGGCGCCGCACCCTGGTGGCGTTCCTGTCCAGCGGCTGCAGCGTGTGCCAGACCTTCTGGGACCAGATGCGCTCCGGCCCGCTCGACGTGCCCGGCGGCGCCCGGCTCGTCGTCGTGGCCAAGGGCCCGCAGGAGGAGAGCGCGACCCGGCTGCGCGAGCTCGCGGGCCCGAACCTCGAGGTGGTCCAGTCGTCGGCCGCCTGGACCGACTACGGCGTCCCGGGCTCTCCGTACTTCGTCTACGTCGAGGCCGGCGTCATCACCGGTGAGGGCTCGTCGACCACGTGGACCCAGGTCCGCGACCTGATGGGGCAGTCCGTGGACGACACCGAGCACGCGCGCCGGCGCGCCGGGCGCCCGGCGGACGTGCCGTCCCCGCCCGGCCCGCTCACCGACTACGCAGACCTCGCGCGCGCCGACCGCGAGCTGATCGGGGCGGGCATCCACCCCGGCCACGCCAGCCTGTACCAGCCGCCGGACGTCGAGGACGGGTCCGAGGGCGGGGCGGGCTCCTCCGACGCCACCGGCGCGGACCGCGGACCCCGGTCGTGACGCTGTCAGCAGCGGCGCTCGTCGTCGGCGTGCCGCTCGCGGTGATCGCGGCGGTGCGCTCGACGTGGTCCCCTTGAGGAGAGTCGATGCTCTCGAGCATCAGCCCGCTCGGTGAGCGGGCACGCGCGGCGCGGTGGGGCCTGACGGTCACGGCATACATCGTGGGCTCGCTGCTGGGCGGCACCGCGATCGGCGCGGCGGCCGGAGCCGTGGGCGCGGCCCTCCCCCCCACCTGGCTGACCTCGCCGGCCGCGGTCTGGGCGGTGGTCGCTCTCCTGCTGATCGGCCTGGTCCTCGACCTGCGGCCCGGGTCGCAGGGACCGCCGTCGTGGCGGCGGCAGGTCGACGAGGCCTGGCTCGCGCGCTACCGGGGCTGGGTCTACGGCCTCGGCTTCGGGTTCCAGCTCGGCCTCGGCGTGGTGACGATCGTGACGAGCTCCACCGTGTACGCCACCCTCGTGCTGGCCGCGCTGACCGGCTCGGTCGCCGCCGGTGCGCTGGTCGGCGCGGTGTTCGGGGTCGCGCGGGCGCTGCCGGTGCTCGCGCTGCGCACGGTGGAGGACCGCGGCGAGCTGCACCGGCTGTTCGCGCAGCTGGAGCGGCTACGCCCGGGGGCCGACGCCGTGGCCCGCGGTGCCCTGGTCGGGGCGGCCGTCGCCGTCCCCGTTCTCGTCGTCGCGGGAGGG
>DATFPQ010000027.1:0-9414 GCA_035264765.1 Actinomycetales bacterium
GGGGGGTCTGGCAGCAGGTGCCGGCGGTGCTGGTCCCGGCGGCCTACGTCTCGGCCCTGCAGGCCGCGGGCGCGCGCGCGGTGCTGCTGCCGCCGGAGCGGGGGCTCTCGGAGGAGGAGGCGCTGGCAGTGGTGTCCGGTGTGGACGGGCTCGTCGTGGCGGGCGGGGCCGACGTGGGACCGGGTCGGTACGGCGCCTCGCCGCACCCGCTCACGCAGCGCCCGCGGGACGACCGCGACGACGCAGAGATCGCGTTGGTGCGGGCCGCCGTCGCGGTTGACCTGCCGCTGCTGGGAATCTGCCGCGGGATGCAGGTGATGGCCGTGGCGCAGGGTGGCGAGCTGGACCAGCACCTCCCCGACCTGGTCGGTCACCACGGCCACTCGCCCGCACCTGCCGGCTACGGGATGCACGCAGTGGCGTTCGCGGAGGGCTCCTGGCTGCGCAGTGTCCTGGGGGAACGGGTGGAGGTGCCGACGCACCATCACCAGGGGGTGCGGTCACACCCCGGGCTCGTTGCGACGGGGTGGGCGGAGGACGGCGTCGTCGAGGCGCTGGAGGCGCCGCTGGCGCGGCTGCGTGTGGCGGTCCAGTGGCACCCGGAGGTCGGCGCGGACCCGCGGCTCGCCGAGGCGTTCGTCGCCGAGCTGCGCTAAGTCCCAGGCGCCGAGACGGGTGTCCAGCTCCTCGGACCAATGTGGCACCATGGCCGGTGTCATGCCGATCTGCGTCCTGATTAGCTGAGGCGCGACGACGGGCCCTTCGAGGGCTCGACGCCGCGCCAGACCTCCCGTGCCCGGGGGGTCTTTTTTTGTACGAGCCGGCCCACCGGCACCGGACGCCTGACCGAGGGAGCTCCACGTCGTGCCTGCCAGCTCGGACTTCCACGTCTACGACACGACCCTGCGGGACGGCGCCCAGCAGGAGGGGCTCGCCTTGTCGGTCGGCGACAAGATGGCGATTGCCGGCTACCTGGACGAGCTCGGTGTCGGGTTCATCGAGGGAGGCTGGCCCGGGGCGATCCCTCGGGACACCGAGTTCTTCGCCCGTGCGGCTCGCGACCTGCAGCTGCGGACGGCCGTCCTGGCGGCATTCGGTGCGACCCGGCGTCCGAACGTCACGGCCGCGGCAGACCCGCAGGTCCGAGCGCTGCTGGACTCGCAGGCTCCGGTCGTCACGCTGGTCGCCAAGAGCCACGCCCGGCATGTCGAGTCCGCGCTGCGAACCACGCTCGCGGAGAACCTCGCGATGGTGCGCGACACGGTCGGGTTCCTGGTGGCCGAGGGACGTCGGGTGATGCTCGACGCGGAGCACTTCTTCGACGGGTACCGAGACGACCCCAAGTACGCCCTCGAGGTCGTACGTGCGGCCGCCGAGCAGGGGGCGGAGGTGGTGACGCTCTGCGACACCAACGGCGGCATGCTCCCGCCGCAGGTCGCGGACGCGGTCCACGAGGTGCTGTCAGCGTCGGGTGCGCGGCTGGGAATCCACTGCCACAACGACACGGGGTGCGCCGTCGCCAACTCCCTCGCCGCCGTCGAAGCCGGCGTCACGCACGTGCAGGGCACGCTCAACGGGTACGGCGAGCGCACTGGCAACGCGGATCTGGTAACGGTCGTCGCCAACCTGGTGCTCAAGCTGGGCCGGCCCGTCCTCGACCCGCGTCGGCTGCAGGAGGCCACACGTATCGCGCACGCCGTCAGCGAGCTGACCACCGTGGTGCCGTACTCGCGTCAGCCGTACGTTGGGGCTAGCGCGTTCGCGCACAAAGCGGGCCTGCACGCGAGCGCCATCAAGGTCGATCCCGACCTGTACCAGCACACCGACCCCAAGGCTGTCGGGAACGACATGCGGATGCTGGTATCCGACATGGCCGGCCGGGCGTCCATCGAGCTGAAGGGCCGAGAGCTGGGGTATGACCTAGCCGGTCAGCACGATCTCCTCGCAAGGCTCACCGATCGGGTGAAGGCGCTGGAAGCACGTGGGTACACCTTCGACGCAGCGGACGCCTCGTTCGAGCTCATGCTGCGTGAGGAGGTCGAGGGGCACCGTCCGCAGTTCTTCGACGTGGAGAGCTGGCGGGTGATGACAGATGCGCGGGCAGGGGAGCACGCTCTCTCCGAGGCAACGGTCAAGCTGGTCGCCGGGGGCCGTCGGGTCGTGGCGACGGGGGAGGGCAACGGCCCTGTCAACGCCCTGGACCACGCGCTGCGCCAAGCGCTGAGCGGTGCGTACCCGGAGCTGGAGCGCCTGCAGCTGATCGACTACCGGGTTCGCATCCTCGACTCGGCGCACGGTTCGGATGCGGCGACCCGCGTGCTCATCGAGACCAGCGACGGCCAGACGTCGTGGGAGACGGTCGGAGTGGCGGGAAACATCGTCGAGGCGTCCTGGGAGGCCCTGGTCGACGGCATCGCGTACGGGTTGGCCCGCCACGGCATTCCCCGCCGCTGACCGGCCAGCGAAAGATCCGCGCACCACCGTGGCGCTCCATGGCCTCCCGGTGCCACGGTGGGCCCATGGCCTACCTGAAGCCCCCGGCCTTCACCAAGAAGGTGTTCAACCCGATCGCCGCGAAGCTCGGCCTGAGCGGCTCCGCGGAGCTCGTGGTCGTCGGCCGCCGCAGCGGCACACCCCGTTCGGTACCGGTGATCCCGGTGGAGGTGGATGGGGTGCTCTACGTCGTGTCGACCCGCGGAGAGGCCGAGTGGGTCCGCAACCTGCGGGCGGCTGAGACCTGCCAGCTCCGTGGCAGGCACCATCCCGGTCAGTACGCCGCCGAGGAGCTCAGCACCGAGAATCGTGCACCGGTGCTCGCGGCCTACCGGGCGAAGGCTGGCGGAATGGTGAAGGGCTACTTCTCCAAGCTGCCCGACAGTGGAGACCACCCCGTGTTCCGTCTCTCCGCCCGCTGACCCGGCGGAGCTCCTTGACGACGCAGCCCAGGGTTTCGCTCCAGCCAGCGTCGGACGAGCTCGTCGATCGCCCGGTCGGCCGTGGCGGCAGACGCCGGTGGAGCCGGTTCATCGCAGCGTTGCCAGACGACCCGGCCATCGACGAGGCGCCCCACCAGACCGGTTGCGTGTACGTGCCGGTGGTGACGACCGCAGAGCAGGGCGCCGTTACGGGCTGACGTCGCACCGCCTACCCGGAAGCCCTCGAGATGGTGCACGTCGCACCAGGCCGGCGGCGCCCCGCAGCCCGGGAAGGTGCAGCGCCGGTCCCGGCTGATGATCGCCTGGCGCACCCGATCCGGGAACAGGTACACCGTGTTGCCGACGTCAAGCGGGCCTCCGTCCGCACCAACCAGGATCGGGACGATGTCGGCGTCGCATGCGAGCGTCTGCGCGGTGAGCCGGGAAAGCGGCCAGCCGTCCGGCAGCTGTGCGACGTCGACCCCGGGATGCGCACCGATGGCGGACGCTAGCGTCGCAGCCGGCACGGTGATGACGAGACGTCGCGCCGTTCCGTGGGTCGTCGGGAGCAGCCCGTCGGCCGCCATCGCCTTCTCCGCGAGCTGCTGGGCCGCGTCGTGCCGTCGCATCGCTGCGGTTCGCGTATCCGCCGTCCCGTCGGCGGCCGGGCGCGGAGCCGACCAGGCGTCCAGTGCGGCTGCCAGCGCGGCGCCGCACACGGGCGTCAACTGTCCCTTCAGCAGGTACATGCCACTGGTCTCACGCACCAACGTGAGTGTGCGGACCTCCGCCTGCCGATCCTCGTCCCGCGCCAGCCGCTCACCCGCCTGCGGGTCGAGGGTGGCAACGAGGCGCTCGGCCATGGCGCGGACGACGGCTGGGTCGTGCTGGGCGGCCTGCCCGGTAAGCACCTCCTGCGCCTCGGCGAGTGTTGCCTCGTCCACCAGGCCGGCCGGCGTCGCGGGAGGCACCAGACGGCTCATTGCCTGGGTGATGTGGAGTGCCGACCCGGTAGGAAGGTCCCCGGACAGCACGGCGTCGCGGGTCGGCGCCAGGTCCACCCTGCCGGCGAGCTCGTCCAGGCCGAACAGCGCCTGCGCCTGCGCTGCCCGTCGGGACACCTCACGCCGGTCCGTCGTCGGAACCTGCTGGCGCAGCCAGGCGCCGAGGTTCCCAAGGCCGGACCGCTTGGGAAGGTCGCGGTCTGACACCTCGGCCAGCAGCCGCAGGCTCTGCCCCTCCAGCCGTCGACCGCACCGGTCGAGCTCTGCGATCGCCACCGCGAGGACGTCGTCGTTCTCACCCGCCGGCGCCGTCGCGGCCAGCCGGTCGAGTGCGGCCACGACGCCGGCGACGGCGGCCTCGAGGCCGTCCGCCACACTGGCCGGGGTGGTTGCCATGTCTGCACGCTAGGTGCCCAACGCGGCGGCACGGTCGTGCGTGAGGCGAACTGTGGACCGTGGGAAAAGCGCCAAACCTGTGGCCGGCGACAACCGCGACAATCCCCAGACCGCGCTCAGGCGGGCTTGAGTAGCCGGTCACAGACTCCCAGCAGCTCACCCCGAAGCACCTGGCCGCGCTCGCTGAACCCGCGCTGACCGGCCACGTACTGCGCCCGCCCAGCTGGTGTCTCGACCGGAACAGGAGACAGCCCGAGGGTCGACAGGTCATAGGGGGACGCCCGCATGTCGAGCTCGCGTGCCTCCCGGGCCAGTGTGAAGCAGCGCCGCACCAGCGCCGACGGCGCCGCCGGCGTCAGCTTGTACGAAAGCTTGTAGAGATCCATCGCGGCATGCAGGCATCCGGGCTGTTCCAGCTCCACCTGCCCCGCTCGAGACGGTTGCACTGAGTTGAGGCCACGGGCCGGCGGCGTGAAGAACCGAAACGCGTCGAAATGCGTGCAGCGCACCGGCTGCGACTCCACCACCGCATCCGTCTCGCGCTGTGTCAGCCGCAACGGCCAGTCCTCGTGCCGCTGCTGGCCGGGTCGCAGGCCGTACACCATCGCCCACTCGTGCAGTCCGAAGCAGCCGAGCTGCGCGGGGCGGCCGGCCGTAGCCGCCAGCAGGTCGCGCACGGACCGCACTAGGTCGCCGCGCGCGGCGAGGAATCCGTCGACGTCCATCGCCACCCCGCCGTCGACCGCGCGGTACCACCGCCAGCCGGTCCGGGGCGCGGCCGCTGCACCGGCCAGCACCACGCCGGCACCGGGGTGCCAGCGCCGAAGCCTGCTCGGCCGATGGCTGTAGTACGTCCACAGGAAGTCGTCCACCGGGTGCCGCTCGCCCCGGGGGGCGCGGGCGCGCCGTCCCGCAGTCCAGGCGTCGACCTGGTGCTCGTGCTCCCGCTCCAGCCGCTTCCACTCGCTCTCGGGGAGCACGCGGACGCCGGGCTGCACGTGGACGGCGGTCACCCGCCAAGGGTACGGGGGCCGGTAGCCTCCCCCCGTGCGCATCGCGAGGTACACCACCGGAGAAGAGCCCACGTTCGGCATCGTCGAGGACGACGGCGGCCGGCTGGTGCTGTCGGAGGTGCAGGGCGACCCGCTGTACCAGCCGGTCACCCCGACCGGTGTGCGCGTGCCGCTCGACGACGTGCGCCTCCTAGCGCCGGTCATCCCACGCAGCAAGGTCGTCGGCATCGGGAGGAACTACGCCGAGCACGCCGCCGAGATGGGCGGCGAGGCGCCGGCCGAGCCGCTCCTCTTCCTCAAGCCGAACACCTCCGTTATCGGTCCCGGCGACCCGGTCACGCTCCCCAGGCAGTCCCGCAACGTGCACTACGAGGGCGAGCTGGCCGTCGTCATCGGGCGAATCTGCAAGGACGTACCCGTCGAGCGGGTCCCGGACGTCATCTACGGCTACACCTGCGCCAACGACGTCACGGCGCGGGATCTGCAGCGCAGCGACGGGCAGTGGGCCAGGGCCAAGGGGTTCGACGGCTTCTGCCCGCTCGGCCCGTGGATCGAGACGTCCCTCGACCCCTCGGACCTGCATGTCGTGACTCGCCGCGACGGCGAGGTGGTGCAGGACGGGCGGACGTCGCAGATGGTCCACGACGTCGCCCACCTGGTCGCGCATGTGTCGGCGGCCTTCACCCTGCTTCCCGGCGACGTCATCCTCACCGGGACGCCCGCCGGCGTCGGACCGGTCGGCGCCGGTCAGCGCGTGGAGGTCGAGATCGAGGGCATCGGAACCCTCGCCAACCCCTTCGTCACGCGGGACTGACGCCGACCGGCCCGGACCCGCCCGACCTCAGCGACGCGGGCGCAACGGGGTGATCCAGTACTTGGTGTCCAGCGTCGGCGTGACGTTGAAGCGCGCGTTGACCGCCCACAGAAGGCCACCCGCAAAGGTCGCCGTCGACGGGACCTCCAGCGTCGGGTCCGTCAGCCGAGCCTGGAAGCGTGCCGTCCAGCCGTTGTGCCGACGCTGCAGCCGCAGCTGCGTCACGGACCACGCGTTCTCGCCGTCGTTGGTGCCGCGGACGACCCACAGCGTCGACCCTCGCCGCTCCAGCCCGTCCCCACCGGTGAGCGTGACTCCGCGGACCGGGATGGCCCGCACCACGCCGGTGCGCGTGTTGACGTCCCACAGTCCGCCCGCCGTGCTGTGGTCCAGCACCAGGTGGCGGTGGGACAGCACGCGGATGCCGTTGGCCCGCGTCCCCGTGCCACCGCCCGGCCACTCGCCGCGGAGCGGAAGGAACGTCGGCGCTGCGGACGTCGGCGCCCCGCGGCGGGTGAGCGCGATCCGGGTCAGCCGGTCGACGCGCGAGTCGGTGACCCACACCGCCTTCGACGTGACGACCAGGTCGTTGAGGAAGGCGCTGTCGGGCACGGTGACGTCCCGGACCACCGCCCCGGTGCGGGTCGAGATCGCCCACACGTGCCCGACCGAACCGACGTTCCCCGTGGCCCACAGCAGGCCTGTCCGCCAGTCGCGCTGCATCCCGCGGATCTGCCGCCCTTCGGCTCCGGGAAGCAGCACTCGGGACGTGCCGCGCCGCAGGTCGCCGGTGACGACCCGGCCGTCCCTCATCGAGCCGGCGTAGTAGGTCGTACCCGGGCCGGACGCGATGCCCTCCGGGCGGAAGCCATCCGGCAGGGCGACCGTGCGCGCCGGTCGCGGATGGGAGTCCTGGCGAGGGCCATGGGCCGTCGCCGGAGAGGTGCCCGAGAGCACGAGGGCGAACGACGCCAACACGGTCGTCGTCGCGAGCACAAGTCCTCGTCCCGCACGTGGTGTGGTCATGCTGCATCGTTGCTGTGAGAAGCGTTCACGGGAAGACCTGGTACCTGTGAAACCGCGCCAGGGGCCGGGCCGTCCCCTCCCATAGGCTGGGAGCACCATGGATAACAGCACCGGCCCTGTCCGGCTGCGCGTGGCGCCGTCCCCCACCGGGGACCCGCACGTCGGCACGGCGTACATGTCCCTGTTCAACCTCGCGTTCGTCCGCCAGCGTGGCGGCCAGTTCGTCCTGCGTGTGGAGGACACCGACCGAGCGCGCTACCGGGATGACAGCGAGCAGCAGGTCTACGACACGCTGCGCTGGCTGGGCCTGCACTGGGACGAGGGACCGGACCTCGGCGGCCCCTATGCGCCGTACCGGCAGTCCGAGCGGCTGGCCACCTACCGCCCGTACGTCGACCGCCTGCTCGAGTCCGGCCACGCCTACCACTGCTGGTGCTCGACCGAACGGCTGCAGGAGATGCGCGAGCGGCAGCAACGGGCCAAGCTCCCGACCGGCTACGACCGGCTCTGCCTCGGCAAGACCCGCGAGGAGCGGGCGGAGCTGCCGGGTTTCACCGAGACCCCGGTCGTGCGGATGCTCATCCCGGACGACGCGCCGACCACCTTCCGGGACGTCATCCGCGGCGAGGTGAGCGCCCCGCGGCCGGACGACCAGGTCATCCTCAAGGCCGACGGCTTCCCGACGTACCACCTGGCCGTCGTGGTCGACGACTCGGAGATGGCGATCACCCACGTCGTCCGCGGCGAGGAGTGGATCAGCTCGACGCCCAAGCACCTGCTGCTGTACGCCTGGCTGGGCCTGCCCGCGCCGGCCTTCGCCCACATGCCGCTGCTGCGCAACGTGGACAAGTCGAAGATCAGCAAGCGAAAGAACCCCGCCGCGCGGCTGACCTGGTTCCAGGAGCAGGGCTACCTGCCGGAGGCGCTGCGCAACTTCCTTGCGCTGCTCGGGTACTCGATGCCGGACGGACGCGAGGTGTTCTCCTTCGAGGAGATGGTGGCCGAGTTCGACTGGGCCCGGGTCAACACCGTCGGCCCGGTGTTCGACCTCGACAAGCTGGACTGGCTCAACGGCGAGTACGTCCGGGCGCTGGCCGAGGACGACCTGGCGTCCCGGCTGGTCGACCGGCTGGTGCGGGACGGCGTCCTGCCGCCGGAGCCGAGGGAGCAGCAGCGCGACGTCGTACGCCGGGCGACGCCGCTGGTGCAGACCCGGCTGAACCTGCTGTCGGAGGCCCGCGGCATGCTCGGCTTCCTGCTGGTCCCGGACGCCGAGCTGGTGATAGAGCCGGACGCCGTGGGGTCGCTGAAGCCGGACGCACCGGCCGTCCTGGAGGCCTCGCTGATGGCCTTGGACGGCTTGGCGGAGTGGCGTAGCTCGCAGCTCGAGGCGGCCCTGCGCGCGGCGCTCGTGGAGGGTCTGGGCATCAAGCCGAAGTTCGCCTTTGGGCCGCTGCGGGTCGCGGTAACCGGACGTCGGGTCTCGCCGCCCCTGTTCGAGTCCATGGAGATCCTCGGACCGGACTCCACGCTCGCCCGCGTGCGCTCCCTGCACACCGCGCTCAAGGCGCAGGCACCCGATTTGGGCGGCGCCGCACCGGGCCGCTAGTATCGCTCGTCGGGTCCACGGCCCCGCTCCGGCGGGACGGGTACCCCCTTGGGGTATGGTGTAATTGGCAGCACGACTGATTCTGGTTCAGTTAGTCTAGGTTCGAGTCCTGGTACCCCAGCAAGACGCTCCCGCCGGGCCTACCCGGTAGGATTGTCTCGCTCGCAGCTGCTGCGAGTCGCACGGCCCCGTTGTGTAGCGGCCTAGCACGCCGCCCTCTCAAGGCGGTAGCGCGGGTTCGAATCCCGTCGGGGCTACGCGGAAGCGAAGGCCCCCGTCCCACCGGACGGGGGCCTTCGTCGCTTCTCGGCTGGAGGCGGGTGGTGGCCCTGGGTACGGCAGATGAGGCGCCGGGCGTGGGAACTGTCCGGCGGTTCGAGCTGTCCGGCGGTACACGTAGCCGAACGGCTTCAGCCGACCCGCCGCAGCACCTCGGTGAGCTTGTTCGCGCCGGCCACGATCGACGGTGCGTGCAGCCGACCCGGCTGGCGGGACAACCGCTCGATCGGCCCGGAGACCGAGACCGCCGCCACGACCCGGCCGGACGGCCCGCGCACCGGAGCGGACACCGACGCCACGCCGGCCTCCCGCTCCCCGACGCTCTGCGCCCACCCCCGTCGCCGGACGCCGGACAGTG
>DATFPQ010000028.1:0-6221 GCA_035264765.1 Actinomycetales bacterium
GGGATCGGACCTCGGCACTCCGGCCAGCGTCGCGAAGGACAGCAGCACGCCCTGAGCGGTGGGCACCGCCGAGGGCGACGCTCGCGGTTCCCCTGCGTTATCGGGCGAGTTCGCCGATGCGGCGGCTGCGGTCCTCCGGCCGTCCGCGGTTTCCAGCGGAATGGGGCGCACCGGACAGCGTCGGCGCCGTCCTCTCGTCTCTGGTTCACCCCGCCGGGATGACGTCCCAGGGGCGGCGCGCGATCAGGATGCGGCGAGGGGACCGCTTCTCGATGGAGGAAGCCATGGTCAGCGCAACAGAACTGCCTGTGCTCCCTGCGCCCTCGCAGCCGCGGCAACGCTGGCTGGCGCGGCTCTGCTTCGTGACGGCGGCCGCCGCGACGGTGCTCGTACTCGTCCAGGCGGGATTGCGGGGGAGCGTCGGACTGCTCCTGGTCGGCGTGGTCGGCATGGCGGTCGCCCTGACCGGCGCCTGGTGGTTCCTGACCCACCGCGGGCTGGCCCGGTGGCTCGCGGGCGTGGTCGTGATCCTCGCGCCGCTGACCGTCGCCGTCGTCTGGGCGCGCGCCCAGCTCATCTGGGTCGTCGTGGTGCTCGTGGTGCTGTGGCTGGTGACGCTGGCGGCGGGACAACGTGCGCTCGCGGGCACCGACGCGCCGGAGGGACCTGCGGAGTACGAGGTGCCGCCCCCACAGCGGCCCTATCTGATCATGAACCCGAAGTCGGGCGGCGGAAAGGTCGAGCGGTTCCACTTGGCCGACCGGGCCCGGCAGTTCGGAGCGGAGGTCTGTCTGTTGGACCGCGCCGGAATGGACGTCGAGGACCTGGCGCGTCGGGCGGTCGCCGACGGTGCGGACCTGCTCGGCGTCGCGGGCGGTGACGGAACCCAGGCCAAGGTGGCCGGCATCGCCGCCTCGCACGGTTTGCCGTTCATGGTGATCTCGGCAGGGACGCGGAACCACTTCGCCCTCGACCTCGGCCTCGACCGCGAGGACCCGGCGGCGTGCCTGGACGCCCTCTCCGACGGCGTCGAGCTGCGGGTGGACCTCGGGCTGATCGGGGAGCGCACGTTCGTCAACAACTCCTCGTTCGGCGCCTACGCCGCCGTGGTGCAGAGCCCGGCCTACCGTGACGACAAGGCCGGCACGACGCTGAACATGCTCCCGGACCTGCTGGTGGGGCATCAGGGGCCCAAGCTGGTGCTGCGGCTCCCCAACGAGGAGATCGTCGGGCCACAGGCGGTGCTGGTGAGCAACAACCCTTATGGCGGCGAGGACATCGCCGGCCTGGGCCGCCGTGCCCGGCTCGACGGGAACGTGCTGGGCGTACTTGCCGTCACCGTGCACGGCGCGATGGACGCCGCGGGCCTGGTCCGCGGACGCCGCTTCTCGAAGGCCGTGACGGTCCGGACCGCATCCGAAGTCGTCGTCGACGCCGACGTGCCGGCGGTGCCGGTCGGCGTGGACGGGGAGGCGCTGACCATGCCGACGCCGGTCCGTTGCAGGATCCAGCCCGGCGCACTGCGAGTGCGGGTCCCGCGGCACCGGCCAGGAGTCCCCGCGCCACGGCCCGAGCTCGACTGGGTCCGGCTGCGTCGGCTGGCGCTCTCGACCGGCCGAGGATGACCGCGCGCTGATGATGCCGCTGGTGATCGCCCACCTCTCCGACCTGCACCTGGGCGCGCACCTCCCGGACGCCGTCGAGTCCGTGGCGGCCGACGTCGCAGCGGTACGCCCGACGCTGACCGTGGTCACCGGGGACCTGACGATGCGCGCCAGGCGTCTGCAGTTCCGGAGCGCCCGAGAGCTGCTCGACCGGTTGCCCGAACCGCTGCTGGTGGTGCTGGGCAACCACGACGTCCCGCTGGTCAGCGCGGCGCGAGTGCTCGCCCCCTACGCGCGCTACCGGCGCTGGATCGGGAACGAGCTGGACCCCGTCGTCCGCCTTCCGAAAGTGACCGCGCTGGGCCTCGAGACCATGCCGTGGTGGCGATGGAAGAGCGGCCGGGTCAGGCGTCGCCAGAGCGAAGCGGTGCTCGCTGAGCTGGGTCAGGAGCCTGCGGGCGTCGTCCGGCTGGTCGCCGTGCACCACCCGCTGGACGCCACCGGGCTCGAGCGCGTCGTCGGCCGCGCCGGACTCCTGCGGTCCCTGGCTGCCGCCCGCGTCGACCTCCTGCTCGCGGGGCACACCCACGTGCCGGACTCGCACCCGCTCGCGCTGCCCACGACGTCGCACCGAGTGATCCAGGTGGTAGCGGGCACAGCCACGAGCCATCGCATCCGCGGCGTCGGTCGGTCCTGGAACGTGATCCGGGTCGACGATGCCGCTGTCGTCGTCGAGGAGCGCTGCCAGGTGGAGGCCGGCTGGCAGACCACCCGTACGACCCGTCATCCGCGCTTCGGGTCCAACTAGCGCTGACGGCCCGTGACCTGCCTCATCCGGAGCGGGTGAACATGGGTTCACCGTTACCGTGCGGCAGGTTCGGCGAGGGACGGCGCCTGGCTTCCGGCGAGACGCGCGGGGAGCCGCTCGCCTCCTTCACACCGGATGAGGCGACCCGCCGTCCGTGACTCATGGGCCATGACGTCGGGCGCCTCGCAGGCCGCTGGGCAGTACATCGGGCGGTGGCGTCCGTCACCGCCGTCAGTGTTCATCCTCGCGTGTGGGCATGGATTCGAACTTCATCCCAGGCGGACGACGTACGGCGGGCGCCCGGCGGACATTCTTCCGGCATGCGGGCGGTAGCCCGGTGGAGCGTGATCGCGGACCAACGGTCGTGAGCGAGGCGGTGCCTGCGCGCCGGCCCGGGTGACCGGCGCGTACACGACAGGAGAGGACATGTTCGCTTCCCGGCGGGGCGGTGTCCCTCGTCCTCGGGCTGCGACGGTGGCAGAGCCGGAGATTGGCGCGGCCGCCGTCCCCCAGCCCACTGGCGGCGGCGGGCTGGGCCGTTGGATCCCGGGTGTGCAGACCGTGCGGACCTACCGGCGGAGCTGGCTGGCCAAGGACGTCGTCGCGGGACTGGTCCTGTCCACGCTGTTGGTGCCGCAGGGCATGGCGTACGCCGAGCTCGCCGGCCTCCCCGCGATCACCGGCCTCTACACCAGCATCTTCTGCCTGCTCGGTTACGCCGTCTTCGGGCCGTCACGGATCCTCGTGGTGGGACCCGACTCCTCCCTCGGCCCGATGATCGCCGCGGTCATCATCCCGATCGTGGGGTCCGGCGGTGACCCCGCCCTGGCGGTGGGGCTGGCCTCCATGCTCGCCCTCATCGTCGGCCTGACGATGGCGGTGGCCGGGATCGTGAAGCTCGGTTTTATCGCCGACCTGCTGTCCCGGCCGACGCAGATCGGCTACATGAACGGTCTGGCTGCGACGATCCTGGTCAGCCAGCTGCCCAAGCTGTGCGGGTTCTCGGTGGACGGCGAGGGCCTGATCGCCGAGGCAGCCGGGTTCTTCCGGGGGCTCGCGGCCGGTGACGCCGTGCCGGCCGCCGTCGGCGTGGGCGTGTTCACGCTCGCCGTCATCCTGGTGCTGCAGCACTGGCTCCCCAAGGTACCCGCGGTGCTGGTGGGCGTCCTTGGCGCGATCGCCGCCGCGGGGCTCTTCGGCCTCGGCGACCGCGGCGTGCAGCTCGTCGGGACGCTGCCGGCGGGCTTGCCGCCGCTGACCCTGCCGCACGCTTCGTGGTCGCAGCTCGGCCTGCTCGTGGTCGGGGCGGTGGGGATCACGCTGGTGTCGCTCACGGACACGATCTCGACCGCGTCGGCGTTCGCAAGCCGCACCGGTCAGGAGGTCCGGGGCAACCAGGAGATGATCGGGATCGGCGCCAGCAACCTCGCGGCCTCCCTGTTCCAGGGCTTCCCGGTCAGCACCAGCGGCTCGCGGACCGCGGTCGCCGCGCAGTCCGGCGCCCGCAGCCAGCTGACCGGGGTGATCGGCGCGCTG
The DNA here is from genome assembly GCA_035264765.1 of Actinomycetales bacterium. Lineage (GTDB taxonomy): Bacteria > Actinomycetota > Actinomycetes > Actinomycetales > Angustibacteraceae > DATFPQ01. The sequence goes on from DATFPQ010000028.1 coordinate 3,949, forward strand.
CTGATCGTGCTGATGCTCGTGCTCGCGCCCGGGCTGCTGCGGAACCTCCCGCAGCCGGCGCTGGGTGCCGTGGTGATCGCGGCATCGCTGTCGCTAGCCGACATCCCAGGAACAGTTCTGCTGTGGCGCCGTCGCCGTACGGAGTTCGCCGTGTCGATGGCCGCCTTCCTCGGAGTGGCGCTGCTGGGCGTCCTGCCCGGCATCGGGGTCGCGGTGGCTCTCTCGGTGCTCAACGTGTTTCGCCGGGTGTGGTGGCCGTACCAGACGGTGCTCGGCAAGGCGCAGGGTGTCCCGGGCTTCCACGACGTCCGGTCGTACACGGACGCCCAGCGCCTGCCAGGGCTGGTGATGTTCCGGTTCGACGCGCCGCTGATCTTCGCTAACGCCCGGGTGTTCCGTGACCAGGTGCGGCACCTCTCCCGCACCGAGCCGCCACCGCGGTGGATCCTGGTCGCGGCCGAGCCGATCACGGACATCGACACCACCGCCGCAGACATGCTCGAGGACCTGGACGAGGACCTCAACAAGCGTGGGATCTCTCTCGTGTTCGCCGAGATGAAGGACCCCGTGCGCCGCAAGATCGACCGTTACCAGCTGACCCGGACCATCGACCCGGCGCACTTCTTTCCCACGCTCGACGGTGCGGTTGCCGCGTACCGCGCCGAGACGGGCGTGGACTGGGTGGCGTCCTTGCCTCCCTCCCGGTCGGGGGTGGAGGCGGACACCTGAGCCGCCGGGCCCTCGACGGCACACGGTTACACCGACCCTGAGCCTGACGTGTCATCACTCGCCGTCATGACGTCGGGTTCGGCCCTGGCTCACAAACCGGCGGGAGTCCCCAACCGTGTCACTAGACGCCGACCGATTCGCCGCCTCTGGCGACGTCCCGCCCGGCGTCCCTCGCGTTGTCGGTGCCGACATGCAGACTCGCCAGCATGTCAGCAGACCTCCGCAGCACCGCCTTCGACGGGAAGGTGACGTCGCCGTGGACCTGAACGACGCGCGCCGGCTCGCGTCCAAGCTCATGACCGAGCACGGCCTGAGCGACTGGGGACTGGTCTTCGACTCGGCGAAGAGAAGAGCCGGGGTGTGCCGCGCCTCGCGCAGGGAGATCGGCCTCTCGCGTCACCTGACGTCGCTGCACTCCGAGGCCGAAGTGCGGGAGACCATCCTCCACGAGATCGCCCACGCACTCGTCGGGCCAGGTCACGGTCACGACGCCGTGTGGCGGGCCACCGCGGTCCGCATTGGGTGCTCCGGCGATCGGTGCCTGTCGGAGGACGCGCCTAGGATTCCGGGCAGCTGGGTGGGCGAGTGCCCGGCAGGCCACCGTCGGACGGCGCACCGCCGGCCGGTGCGCGTGCGGTCGTGCTCGCAGTGCTCTCCCGTGTTCGACCTCGACGCCGTCTTCGTGTGGACGCACAACGGCCGTGCGGCACCGATGCACCCGGACTACGAGGCCGAGCTGGCAGGCCTGCGCGCATTGGCCGTGGCACGGGCGAAGGGCGGCCGGGAGCTGGAGCGCGTGCTGAGGTTCCTCTCCGAGACGGCCAAGACCGAGCCCGCCGTCGGAGACCGCGTGCGGCTGCGTGTGGCGGGCAAGTACGGCGGTCTCATAGGCACCATCGAGGGGCGTGGACGGACCCGATTCAAGGTGCAAACGGAGCGTGGACTCCTCAGTGCGCCGTTCGCGCTCGTCGACCGCTTCGAGTCCGATGGCAGGTGCTGAGCGAACACGCCTCCCCCGCCTACATCATCGAGTACCGAGCCACAGCCGGTCGCGTGCGCGGGTCATGGCGACGAACAGGCGGCGCCTGGCGAGCGCGGCGCGTTCGCGGTAGGCCTCGTCCGGCTCACTCGGTCCTTGCTGAGGGATGGCGAGGTGGTAGTCGGGGACAAAGACGCAGGCGAACTCGAGGCCCTTGGCCCGTTGGTACGTGCCGATCTTGACCGCGTCGCTCGTGGCACCTTCGTAGTCGGTGAGCAGCTGCGCGGAGACGCCGGCGCTGGCGAGCGTGCGAGCCCACTCCTGAGCTCGTCGGTTGTCGGGGACGAGGATGGCGGTGTCCCCGCGACGCACCCCGGCGTGGCAGGCCCAGTCGAGGGCGCTCAGGAGAGCCGCGCGCTGAGAAGCAGCGTCGTCGGCTTTCACACGAAGGACTTGTCCACCGGGTCGGACGGTGGTGACGGCACGGTGTCCGGAGCTCGGCGCGGGCTCCAGGTCGTCGAAGTTGTCGGCATCCACCAGCTCAAGGGCAGTGGCGAGGATCTCC
>DATFPQ010000029.1:0-3215 GCA_035264765.1 Actinomycetales bacterium
TCCCGACCTCCCTCGCCGACACGCCACCTCTCGGGCAGGTTGGCACGACAAGGCACCAGCGTGGGCAGCCCGCGCCCCTTTGGACGGGAGACCACCGCCCTTGCACCTGACGCGATGCTGGTAGTGCAGCACGACCATGCCGAGAGGCGGACGTTCGGGACGCTGGCAGGGGCATACAGGGTCGCGCGAAGCGATGCAGAGTCGGAGCACAGCCGAGGCGCGACGAGGACGCATCAACGGAGCCAGGAGACATCGCGGGCACTTTCACCGGGCGGGTCTTACGGGACATAGGCGCGGACGTCTACGCGTGGCGCTGTCAACGTCCGTTCGAGGGTCGGCTAGTGGGACAGGGAGCAACTGCTCCCACGGTTGATCCGGCGGCTGGCGATCTCCTGCTGCTGTGCCCGACTGCGCGCCATGACGAAGCCGCCGAGGCGACCGGTCAGACCTCGGGGGTGCACGAACGCGTTGAGGATGGGCCGGGGTGGTGTGCCGGGCTGTAGGGGCGTCGTGAGAGTGGTCCTGGCGCTCAGGGTGCGCCTTGCACAGCGGTTCAGGTCAAGCCGTTCCGTCGCCGTCTTCGCGCGCGACGCATCGGCAGCCCGCATGACGCACCGGCAAGGCCACCGTAGGTCACGTCGAGGAAGTCACCGGCGCTACGTCACGGCGGCTACCGCCATTTCGGCATCGCCGGGCCGGGGTTCTGCATCGGTACCGGCGCTACCAGGCCGAGGGTGTTCAGGCGCTGCGTCGCGGCGCGATGCCCGGTGATCATTCCCGTCCGCGCCCGGTCAGGGCAGGAACTGCATCTCCGGGAAGCGCGGTGAGGGACGGTCGAGCAGGTGGCGGCAGCGGTGGCGCAGGTGCAGGTCGAAGAACGCCCTGACGTACGCCCGCTGGTTAACGACCGACCGGTGCGGGTCAATGGTGCCGATCAGCTGCTGCACGGTTCCCGGTGGGAGGTTCAGCACTCCCGCGATCTGCGGGAGGAGCACCTGCACGTCGGTGAAGGAGTTGTGTCCGGAGTCGGTCAGGCGCAGGTTCAACCGCCAGCCGCGCAGGTTGGCCCAGAACCGCTCCCAGCTCGGGTCGGTGTCCCGGCCGTGGTTCTGCGCGGCGACCAGCATGAACGGGCGGTGTAGGCCGCCCTCGACCACCGAGCCGAACATGGTGCCGTCCAGATTTATCCCGGCCCTAATTCGCCGGTCCTCGAACATGGCCTGTGCGGCGGTGGAGCCACCGAGGGAGTGGCCGAACATCCCCACCCGGGCAGGGTTGAACATCCCGCGCAAACCGGCCGGCAACGGCCGTCGCTCGGCGTCCGGGTTAAAACCCGCGTTGAGCCGCATCAAGCTGTCCAGCACGAAGTGGGTGTCGGCCACCCGCACCGCCACGGCCTTCGCGGCAACGTCCGGTGTGACGGATGGCAAAGCCACCTCGACCCGGCCGTCCGGGAACTCGACCTCACTGGCGTCGTAGGTATGGTCGATCGTCGCGACCACGTAGCCGCGGCTGACCAGTTGCTCCACCAGCACCGAGCTGCTGTCACGGTTGCCGCCGAGGCCGGGGGAGTACAGCACGAGTGGGCGGCCACCGCGCTTGCGGTCGACCGGCGCGTCCAGCCTGCCGTGGGTGAGCGGAACCCGCACGCTGCCCGGGGGAAAGCCGTTGTCCTGTCCGAACCGGTCCCAAGCGCCCGGCGTCAGCCACGGGAAGACCGGCCGGGCATGCGTCCGCCGCGCCGGGTACCACAGACTCACCATCAATTCCCGCGCCGGCTTCGAGGCCACCCACGGGTCGGGGCGATCGCGGTCGACCAGGTGCAGCGGGAGCACGCCGATGCGGTGGTTGCCGCTCGGCGGTGGCAAGGTCGGCCGCAACGCCGTCGCAGCGGGGGCCTCCACCACGCTGGCGTACGCGGGCGCGGGCATCGGTCCGCTGACGGCCAGGGCGACGCAAAACGCCAAGGTACGGAGCAGGAGCCATGGGATCCGGCGGCTGAGGGCGACATCGGCGGCAGGCCTAAGCATCACGGCGCCCCTTACATCGACGGGTTCAACTGCACACAACCACAGGTCCGCCACCTGAGGGGAGGGACTTCGGTCCATCAGTCGCCCGAAGGCGGTCGATCACGGGTGACACGACGGTTGCCGTACGCATTCTGAGCCGGAAGGGTTCTGGTTCCACGCAGACCCATGTGGCTGTGACCGGCCGTTCGACAGTGACCCCACCCGGACGCTCCGAGCCGGCGCCACCGGTCCAGGGGTGCACCGCAGGCCGATCCCCCATCGCACACCCGGGTCTGGTCTGTTCGCGCAGGTCGACGCCGCGACAGCCGCTGCATGACCATGCACGCGCAGGCTCTTGAGGCATCCTCCGGTCATGCCGAGCTTCGGCCATCCGCTCTTGCCGCGGGCCGTGCCGCGGGAGGTGTTCACCGTGCACGGCCCCGTCGACCTGATCTTTGTTTGTGGGCGACGTCACCCGTCCTCGGGCCGCTCGAGGTCGTCGTGTTGCGCGTGGTCGCCCGGCTGCAGCAGGGCCTGCGCACCCGGCGCGTCCGCGCGACCGACGTGCTGCAGGGCCTCGAGAAGGCGCTGGCCGTCCGCGGCTGGCCCGCTTGAGCCGCGGCTAGCGCGGGAGGCGCTCCGCGAGGTAGCGCAGGGCGTTGACGTACTGCGACGTCGGGACGGCGTGCGTCTGGTCGTAGGTCTCGTGGTGCAGCACGTCCTCGCTCACGCCGACCGCGCGCAGCTCCTGCACGTACGCCTCGGCGCCCAGGTCGAGGTACCACTCGTCGCGGGTCCCGGCGTCGACCCAGATGGCCGACAGCGACCGCAGCACTTCCCCGGCCGCGGGCGCCATGCGCACCGGGTCCAGCGTCAGCCAACGCGACCACAGGTCGTCGTCGAGCTTTCCGGTGCGGGTGTCGAACGGCAGCACTGGGCGCAGGTCCTCGCCGGGGGTGAAGGCGGCGCTGCAGCCGTACTGCAGGAGCAGCAGCATGTCGTCGGGGTGTGGCTGGGCCTCCCCGCGCGCGACGAAGTCGGCCCACCAGGCGTGCGGGTCGCCGTCGAAGCGACGCAGGGCGCGCACGACCTTGCCGTGCTCGGACAGGTAGCAGCCCTCATACAGCGCGTCGCCGGCGTGGGTGGCCAGGCCGCCGGCGAAGACGTCGGGACGCAGGACCGGCAGCAGCATCGCTGCGAACCCGC
>DATFPQ010000030.1:0-9509 GCA_035264765.1 Actinomycetales bacterium
CGACAGCAGCTGCGGGACGATCGTCGTCTCGACGTCCGACGACACACCAGAGCCGCGGGTGCGGAACAGCGAGTCCATCTCGTCGAAGAAGACGACGACCGGCGTGCCGCCCGAGGCCTTCTCCCGCGCCCGCTGGAAGATCAGCCGGATGTGCCGCTCGGTCTCGCCGACGTACTTGTTCAGCAGCTCCGGCCCCTTGATGTTCAGGAAGAAGGACTTGCCCAGGGGCTGTCCGGTCACCTCCGCGACCTTGTGCGCAAGCGACGCGGCGACCGCCTTGGCGATCAGCGTCTTGCCGCAGCCGGGCGGGCCGTACAGCAGCACGCCCTTCGGCGGCTTCAGCTGGTGCTCCCGGAACAGGTCCGGGTGCAGGTACGGCAGCTCCACGGCGTCGCGGATCTGGTCGATCTGGTTGCCGAGGCCCCCGATGTCCTCGTAGTCGATGTCCGGGACCTCCTCGAGCACCAGCTCCTCGACCTCGGCCTTCGGGATGCGCTCGTAGACGAAGTTGGCCCGCGGGTCGAGCAGCAGCCCGTCCCCGGGGCGCATGTGGACGTCCTCCAGCGACGACGCCACGCGCGCCACCCGCTCCTCGTCGGTGTGGCCGACGACGAGCACGCGGTCCTCGCCCATGCGCTCCTTGAGGGTGACGACCTCGCCGACCCGCTCGTAGCCGCGGACCTCCACGACGTTCAGCGCCTCGTTCAGCAGCACCTCGCGGCCGGGGACCAGCTGCTCGTCGGGGACGGAGGGGGACACCGCCACGCGCATCTTGCGGCCGGCGGTGAGGACGTCGACCAGCCCCTCCCCCAGCACCTCGACCACGGTGCCGAAGCCGGACGGTGGCTGCGCGAGGCGGTCCACCTCCGACTTCAGGGTGACGATCTGCTCGCGGGCCTCCTTGAGGGTGCGCACCAGCCGGTCGTTCTGGCTGGCGGTCGCCTCGAGCGTCGACTGGAGCTGGCTGAGCCGGGACTCGAGCGCACGGGTGCGCTCGGGTGACTCCGCGAGCCGGCGCCGCAGCAGGGTCAGCTCCTCCTCGACCAGCCGTAGCTGGCGGGCGAGCTCGGCGGCGTCACGGTGTCCGTGGGCGTCGTAGGGAGTCATGGCCGTCCACCTTTCATCGGTGTCCTTACTCGACCCTAACCCGAGGATGTTTCAGAAGTTGGGTTGACGGCACCCAAAGCCCTGCGGACCTTTCGGACCTTCTTCTCCGAAACCGGGCGCTCGCCTAGGTCTTCGGCCGACCACTCGCCGCCCTCGCGGGCGCCGTCGAGGGCGCCTTCGGCGGTGTCCTCGTACGCGCCCTTGGCCGGACGCCGGCGGCGTATGGGGGGCTGGACCCCCGGGGCGAGCCGCCGCGTGGTGACCAGAAAGCCGGTGTGTCCGACCATCCGGTGCTGCGGCCGGACGGCGAGGCCCTCCAGGTGCCAGCCCCGCACCAAGGACTCCCAGGCCTGCGGCTCGGTAAAGTTCCCGTGCGCGCGTGCCGCCTCCGCGACGCGGGACAGCTGGGTCGCCGTGGCGACGTAGCAGATCAGCACACCGCCCGCGGCAAGGGCGTCCGACACGACGTCCAGGCACTCCCAGGGGGCCAGCATGTCCAGCACCACGCGGTCGACCGTCCCGGCCGGGACGGCCCCCGGCAGCACCTCCTGCAGGTCGCCCACATCCAGCCGCCAGGCCGGGTGCGGGCCGCCGAAGAACTCCCGAACGTTGCCGCGCGCGATGTGGGCGAAGTCCGCGCGTCGCTCGACGCTGAGCAGGGACCCGTGGTCGCCCACCGCTCGTAGCAGCGACATGCTGAGCGCGCCGCTGCCCACGCCCGCCTCCACCACCGTCGCGCCGGGGTAGATGTCCGCCATGGCCACGATCTGGCCGGCGTCCTTGGGGTAGACCACGGCGGCGCCACGTGGCATCGAGAGCACGTAGTCGGACAGCAGCGGCCGCAGGGCCAGGTACTCCACGCCCGCGGTGTTGGTGACCACGGTGCCCTCCGGCTGGCCGATCAGCGCCTCGTGCGCGAACCAGCCGGCGTGGGTGTGGAAGGAACGCCCGGCCTGCAGGGTGATGGTGTGCAGGCGGCCCTTGGGGTCCGTCAGCTGCACGCGGTCGCCCTCGGCCAGCGGGCCGCGCCGACGGGAGGCGCCGGTCGGCGTGTCGTCGGCTACGGCAGGGCGCGAGGCTTCCATGGGGCCGGAGTCTAGGTGCGGGCCCGCGGGCCGGTTCCGGTCAGGGTTGGGCCTCAGACACCGGCGGCGCGCTCCCGCTCGAAGGTCTCGACGACCCGGTCGGCCAGCCGCTCGAGCTCGGCGATCTGGGCGCCCGACAGCTCGTGCGGCTCGACGTCGAACACGCACAGCGTCCCGATGACGAGGTGGTTCCGCGTCACGAGAGGCGCCGAGGCGTAGAACCGAACGTCACCGAGGCGACCGTCGACCCAGGGGCTGTGCGCGAACCGCGGGTCGGTCCGGGCGTCGGGCACGTAGACGAGCCGGCCGAGCTCGAGGGTGACGTTGCACATGGCGTCCCGGCGCGGGGTCGGTGCCCCCTCGAAGCCGGTGGTCGCTACCGGGCACTGCCGGTCGGTGTCCAGCACGTTCAGCGTCGCCATCAGCACCTCGGCGACCGCGGCGGCCTGCGCGACGAGGTCCTCGATCTCCGCGCTCTGCGCGGCGTCGGGGTCGGTGAGCCGGTACAGCTCGGCGACCCGTTCCGCCTCCCGCTCCGCAGCGGTCAGCACGGCGTCCACCGCCAGAGCCGCCCCCCGTGGTCAGCAGCCGACATCGGCCCACACCACCTTCCCGTTCACCAGCGGGTCCCAGCCCCAGCTGAGGCTCAGCGCCTCGATGATCAACATGCCGCGCCCGTTCTCATCCTCGACGGACGCTACCCGCGGGGCCGGTCCGACCGTCGAGCCGTCCTGCACCGCGATCCGCAGCACGTCGTGCGTCCGCCGCAGCCGGACCTGGACGACGTCGCCGCGCGCGTGCCGCACGGCATTGCCCACGAGCTCGCTGAGGACCAGCGCCGCGTCGTCCAGCCGCTCGCCGTCACAGTCCCAGCAGGCGAAGACGGTCCAGAGCAGCGACCGAAGTCGCGCGCTCGACTCGGGCGCCCTCGGGACGGTCGCGACACTGGTCGACGGCACGGGGCGTCCTCTCCAAGAAGTACAAGGGCCATCGTCCCCTATCGGCAGGTTGGAACCGCGACTGAGAATCGCGCCAGAACGATCCGACGTCGGCGCCCGACGGCGAGACGCCGAGGCCGCCGGCCGGTCGCCACCCCGTTCCGCGAGCCGGTTGCGCGACCCGGTCAGGCGCGCGGCTGGGGCCGCCGTCCGGTCAGCGCCTCGGCCAGGCGGTCGCCCGGAGCCAGCCCCACGACCGCTCCGGCCCGGTCGACGACCACGTAGACGTACGCCGGCGTCGTCGCGAGCGCCTGCAGCACCCGCTCGCCGTCGGCGTCCGCCGGGAGCACGGCGACGGGGTCGAGCACGGTGACCACCGCGCGCAGCGGCGTCCCCTCGCGAGGGCGGGACGGCGAGCTCAGCACGGCGCGCAGGGTCCCGGGGTCGGCCACGCCGATCGGGCGGCCGTCGTCGTCCAGGGCGACCAGGGCACCGGTGGCGCCCGGGTCGCGCCGAAGCCAGCTGACGTCGTCGGCCGGCAGCGCGGTCGCAGGGTCGACCAGGTCACCGAGCCGCAGCCGCCCCGCGCGGGAACGCACCTGGGCCACCGCGATGGCCGACGTCGCGCCCTGCCACAGCATGGCGGCGATCAGGACCGACCAGACCAGCGTGAACAGGTCGGGGACCACGCCGAGCAGCAGCGGGCGAAGCACGAAGTACAGCAGCACCGCGACGGCCACGAGCCGTCCGCACCAGCCGGCCACCAGGGTGCCGGTGGACCGTCGCCCGGTGACCGCCCAGACCGCGGACTCGACCACCCGGCCGCCGTCCAGCGGCAGCCCGGGTGCCAGGTTGAACGCCGCCACGAAGCCGTTGCTGATAACCAGTGCGACCACCAGCAGGTGGGTCACCCCACCCGCGGGGGCGAGCCCCGACCTGAGCAACCAGAGGCCCAGCAGCGTGACGACCCCGTTCGCCAGCGGTCCGACGACGGCGACCACGGCGCTGCGGCCGGCCGTCGGCGACTCGTCGCCGTACTGGGTGTGGCCGCCCCACAGGTTGGCCACGATCTGGTGCACCGGCAGGCCCAGGCCGCGGGCAGCCGCCGCGTGCGCGAACTCGTGGACCAGCACCGACAGCAGCAGCAGCACTGCGTAGAGGGCCGCGACGCCGTAGTTGACCGGGGGTCCCACCGCGGCCGAGCGCTCGACCGTCGGTGCGAAGAGGACCACGACGACCAGCGCGATCACGAACCACGAGGGCGCCAGGTAGACCGGGGCACCGAGGAAGCGGCCGAGCGGCAGGCCGGGGCGGTCCGTCATCGAGCCATCGTAGGCGGACGGCGCGGCCGCTCTGGGCTGTCGGTGCCGCCGCCTACAGTGCTCGACATGGAAGGACCGCCCGTGCTGACGGCGCTCAGGGACACCTACCCCGACGCTTCGTCGGCCAGCTCCCGCGACAGCGTGCCCGGCGCCCAGCCGGGGGCGCAGCCGGACACTCAGTCAGACCTTCAGTCAGACATCCAGCCCCACAGCGCCGCCGACAGCGAGCGCGACAGCGAGCCGGGGTGCGCCGCCGACGTCCCGGCGCGCCCGGTCCGGGCAGCCCTGTCGCCGAGCCGGGCGGCCGACTTTCTGCAGTGCCCGCTGCGGTACCGCTTCCGGGTCGTCGACCGGCTGGCGGAGGCGCCGAGCCCGGCCGCGGTGCGCGGCACCGTGGTGCACGCCGTGCTGGAGCGACTGTTCGACCTGCCGGCGCCCGAGCGCACGCTGGCCGCCGCCCGCTCGATGCTAGGGCCGCAGTGGGAACGGCTGTTGGCCGAGCAGCCCGAGCTGGCCGCGCTGTTTCCCGAGGACGGACCCGAGCAGGGACGACAGGACGGAGCGGCAGACGGAGCTCAGGACGGCGGCACGGCCCTGACCGACTGGCTGGCGTCGGCGGACGCACTGGTCGAGCGCTGGTTCAGCCTCGAGGACCCCACCCGGCTGGAGCCGGCCGAGCGCGAGCTGTACGTGGAGACGACCCTGGACGACGGCCTGGTGCTGCGCGGCTATGTCGACCGGCTCGACGTCGCGGCGACCGGCGAGGTCCGCGTGGTCGACTACAAGACCGGGCGCGCGCCGTCGGAGCTGTTCGAGGCCAAGGCGCTGTTCCAGATGCGCTTCTACGCCCTCGTGCTGTGGCGGACCACCGGCGTGGTGCCGCGGCTGCTGCAGCTGGTGTACCTCGGGGACGGTCAGGTGCTGCGGCACGCGCCGGACGAGCGAGAGCTGCTGGCGACCGAGCGCAAGCTGCGGGCGCTCTGGGCGGCGATCGAGCGGGCGGCGACGACCGGCGACTGGCGTGCGAACCGCAGCCGGCTGTGCGACTGGTGCGACCACCAGGCGCTGTGCCCGGCATGGGGTGGCACGCCGCCGCCGCTGCCCACGCATGCCGTGGTCCGGGCGCTCGACCCCCGTGCCTCGGCCGCCACGAACCCCGCCGAGGGGGAACGCTGACGACGCCGAGGACTGAGGCCGACGACCGGCGGCGCGCCGTCTTCTCAGGGTCGTCTCGGGGTCCGGCCAGGGTTCTTCCTCAGTGCGGTCAGACGGCACGGGCGGCCAGGCTGGCTCTCGGGACCGGCGCAGGGTGCGCCGGCACGGAGCTGGGGTGGTCGCGGTGACTTCTTCGACGACGGAACCGGCGCGGACGGCCCGTGCGGGTGCGGTCGCCAGCGCGCGGGAGCTGGTCAAGGTGTACGGCGAGGGCGAGGCGCAGGTCAGGGCCCTGGACGGCGTCGACGTGGACCTGGGCCGGGGTCGGTTCACCGCGATCCTCGGCCCTTCCGGGTCCGGGAAGTCGACGCTGATGCACTGCCTGGCGGCCCTCGACACCCCGACGTCCGGCAGTGTGGTGCTGGACGGCGTCGAGGTGGCCGGGCTGCGCGACCGGGCTCTCACGGCCCTGCGCCGCGACCGCGTCGGCTTCGTCTTCCAGTCCTTCAACCTCGTCCCGACGCTGACCGCCCGGGAGAACATCACGCTGCCCCTCGACATCGCCGGCCGCCGGGTGGACCACTCCTGGTTCGACCTGGTGATCGACACCGTGGGCCTGCGCGACCGGCTGGACCACCGGCCGAACCAGCTCTCCGGCGGTCAGCAGCAGCGGGTCGCGTGCGCGCGGGCCATCGTGAGCCGGCCCGCGATCGTGTTCGCGGACGAGCCGACCGGCAACCTGGACTCGCGCGCGGGGGCGGAGATCTTGGGCTTCCTTCGGCGCTGCGTCGACGAGTTCGGCCAGTCCACCGTGATCGTCACGCACGACCCGGTGGCGGCGGGTTACGCCGACCGCGCGCTGTTCCTCGCCGACGGCCGGATCGTCGACGAGATGGAGCGTCCGACGGCCGACGCGGTGCTGGACCGGATGAAGTCCTTCGACGGGGCGGGGCGGCGGTCCTGATGCTGTCGGTCACGCTCAAGGGCGTCCGCGGGCACCTGATGCGCTTCGTGCTCACGTTGGCGGCCGTCGTGCTCGGCGTGGCGTTCGTGGCAGGCACGTTCGTCCTCACCGACAGCTTGCAGACCACGTTCGACCGGATCGCCGACAACGCCGCAGTGGGCACGGACGTCGTCGTCCGCGGCCCTGAGGTCAACGGCTCGGTGCCGGACTCGAGCGACCTTCGGACCCCTCTCCCGCTCAGCTACGCCGACCGGCTGGCCCGCGTCGACGGCGTCCGCCGGGCCTTCCCCGACCTGACCGGGTCGGCCGTCCTCGTGGGTCGCGACGGGACCGCCGTCCGCAACGGGTTCGCACCGGGTTTCGGGTTCGACTACCGGCCGGACGACCCGGCGCTGCCGCTGACGTCGGGCCGCGGCCCGGCCGCCACGGGCGAGATCGCCGTCGAGGAGGACACGCTGCGGCTGTCCGGGCTGCACGTGGGAGATCGCACCCGGCTGGTGGTCGGCGGCCGGCCGGAGCCCGTCACGATCGTGGGGACCGTGCGCTTCGGCGCCGCGTCCGCGGGCGCCACCTTCGTCGTGCTCGACCGGGCCAGCGCCGTCCGGCTGTTCGCTGCCGACGGCACCGTCCAGACCATCACCTTGCAGGCCGAGCCGGGCGTGACGCAGGCGCAGCTGCGGGACAGGGTGGCCGCCGTGCTCCGCCCGGGGCTGACCGCCGTCACCGGCGCGACCTACGCCGCGGAGCAGCGCAGCGCCTTCGCCGAGGGGCTCGGCTTCATCAACACGTTCCTGCTCGTGTTCGCCGGCGTCAGCCTGTTCGTCGGCGCCTTCATCATCGCGAACACCTTCTCGATGCTGGTCGCCCAGCGCACCCGCGAGCTGGCGCTGCTGCGGGCCGTCGGTGCCAGCCGCCGCCAGGTCACCCGCGTGGTGCTGGGCGAGGCGCTCGTGGTGGGGGCGGTGGGCGGGCTGGTCGGGCTGCTCGCCGGCATCGGGCTCGCTCGGGGGCTGCAGGCCGCCGTGTCACTGGTCGGCCTGAAGATCAGCGGAGGCCTCCCGGTCGAACCGCGCACCGTCCTGGCCAGCCTGCTGGTGGGTGTCGTCGTCACGGGCGGGTCCGCGGTGCTCCCGGCCCTGCGCGCCGGGCGGATCCCGCCGGTGGCCGCTCTGCGCGACGACGTCGCGCTTCCCGAGCGCAGCCTGCGGCTGCGGGCGGTCCTGGGCGTGCTGGTGGTGGCGGCCGGCTCGGCCGCCATGGCGATCGGTGTGCTTCGCCTGGAGGGTGGCACCGCAGCCGCCGCGGTAGGCGTGGGAGCCGCCGTGGTCTTCGTCGGGCTGGTCGTGGCGGCGCCACTGCTGTCGCGGCCGGTGGTGACGGTCGTGGCCGCGCCCTTCGTCGCGATGGTCCGGGTGGTGGGCCGGCTGGCCCGCGACAACACGCTGCGCAACCCGCGGCGGACTGCGACGACCGCGATCTCGCTGATGATCGGCCTGGCGCTGGTGGCCGGGTTCTCGGTGATCGCCGCGTCGACCAAGGCGTCCGTCGACAGGCTGGTCGACACCCAAGTGCGGGCGGACTACATCCTCAGCGGCGGGTCGTCGGCCTTCCCCGTCCGGGTGGCCCGGGACGCCGCAGCGCTGCCTGGCGTGGCGGCGGTCGTCGACACCGCGGCGGTGCCGGTCCGGCTGGACGGCACGCAGACCCTGGGGTCGGCCGTCAGCGGCGCCGGGCTGGCGCAGACGGTGGCGCTGCGACTTCGCTCGGGGGACATCTCGGCCCTCGACCGCGGCCAGCTGGCGGTGAGCGCACCCTTCGCGGACGCCCACCAGCTGGCCGTGGGCGACCCCGTGCCGGCGGCCGTGGGCGTGCTGCCCCGGCAGACGCTGCGGGTCGGAGCGGTCTACCGGGCGTCCCAGGCGATCGGCACCGACGTGCTCGTGCCCCGGGCTCTGTACTCGGGGGCCGTTCCGGCGGCCTACCAGACCTCCTTCGCGGCGTACGTCAAGGCCGCGCCGGGCGCTGACCTGGCGCAGGTCCGCCGCGAGCTGACCGGGCTGGTCGCTCCCCTGCTGGTCGTCTCCGTGCAGGACCGCGAGGAGTTCAAGGCCGCGCAGAGCCGGCAGGTCGACCAGCTGCTGGCCATCCTGTACGCCCTGCTCGCGCTGTCCGTGGTGATCGCCACGCTCGGCATCGTCAACACGCTGGCGCTATCGGTGTTCGAGCGGACGCGCGAGATCGGACTGCTCCGGGCGGTCGGCCTCACCCGCGGCCAGCTGGGCCGCACGATCACGCTGGAGTCGGTGATGACCGCGCTGTTCGGTGCGGTGCTCGGCACGGCGCTCGGCCTGGCCCTCGGCGTGTGTCTGCAGCGCACGCTCGTCGGGCAAGGGCTGTCGACTCTCGCGGTGCCGTGGACCCGGATCGGTCTGACCTTCGTCCTGGCGGGCGTCGTGGGCGTCGTCGCGGCGGTGCTGCCGGCCTGGCGGGCGACCCGGCTGGACGTTCTCAAGGCCATCGCCACCGAGTGAGCCGCGGGGCGGCCCGGGTGGCCCGGCGTGGCCAGGGATGGCCAGGGGTGATCAGGGTGCCCAGCGTGGCCCGGAGCGGGCTCGGGGGTGGCGCGGTCGTCAGCGCGCGGGCGCGGCCACCCCTGGCGGCACCCGGACGACCTCCCCGGCGGCGATCCGGCCCAGCAGGTCGACGTCGACGTCGAGCAGGCTGTCCGCGAACGACCTGCCTGGCCCGTCCGGCACCGGGACGATGTGCGGCACCACGAGCGTCGGCACGCCGGCCGACGTCGCGGACGCCACGCCGGTGGGTGAGTCCTCGACCGCTACGCACCGGTCGACGTCCACCTCCAGCAGCTGCGTAGCCTGCAGGTACGGGTCGGCGTGCGGCTTACCGCGGGCCACCCGGTCGCCGGTCACCACGACGT
>DATFPQ010000031.1:0-7416 GCA_035264765.1 Actinomycetales bacterium
AAAGCCTCACGCGGTGGCCCCTCCACATCCGGCACCGACACGAACCTCGGTCACCGGCAGGAGCCCGACCTACACCACTCCCAGGGACTCTCCCAACGGCATCGTGACCGGGCCCGCTCGATTGGCGCGTCCGCACTCAGCAGGGGGCCGCTGCGTGCTGCGGTCACCTGCGTGGCCGACTGGGACGCCACGTCCTACACCTCGGCGCCGCACTGCCTGCGGACACTCGTCCGCAACAAGCATCACCCCGAGGACGTGCGCGGCGAGGTCCACGCGGACGGCCAGATCTGGTCGCTGGCGCTGTGGGCCATCCGGTCCGCGCTTGGGCCCGTCGTCGCGGACCGCGATCATCGTCAAGGCCCAGTTCAAGTTCGCCCCGGACATGACCTTCCGGGCGGCCGCCGCGACGACCGTCGACACGGCTCAGCGCATGTACGGCGCCGCCGCGGCCAACAAGGCGAGGACGGCCTTCTCGGCGCGCGGGGCTGCTCTGACGCTCACCTCAGCCCCGCCAGGCTTCGTTGCAGCTCGGCATGGGTTGGAGCCCGATCATAGGTTGCGGCGACTGTGCCGTCGGAGCGTACGAAGGCGAACCCGAGCTGAGCGTTGAGCCCGAGGCTGTGCTGGAGCACGGCCTTGTCGTCGTAGCCGATCGGCACCGAGACTCCGCGCGGCTTGAGCGGTGGGACCCCGGGCTTGACGAGCCGCTCGCCGACCTGCACGCCCACCACGGTGGGACTGCTGCCGCCGTGGGTCAGCTGCTGCAGCGCGATCACCGACGCCACGGACGTGCCGGACTCGTCGAAGGAGAAGTCGGCGGAGTAGAAGGCGAGCACGAACGGACGACCCACGAGGTCGGTGGAGGCGACCCGTCCGCCGCCCAGCCGGTCCAGCGTGAACGCCGGGACCCGTCGCTGCTGGCCAGGCGGTGGAGTCCGTCCCGCCACGACGGTCAGCGGTACCCCCGCCGGAGGCTGCGTCGCGAACGTCGTCGCGTCGACGTGCGGGTTGACGACCAGTCGCTCCAGCTTCAGGTACGGCTGCTGCAGCACCGCGCCCGTCGCTCGGTCGACCCACTCCTCGTCCGTCCACGCCTCGCTGTCGTCCGTCGCGTCGTACCTGCACGTGTACCCCACGGCGGCGCGACCGTGCAGCGAGCGCTGCGCGGGCAGCCTCGTGCAGGCACGGCCGGGCATCGGAGCCGGCGGAGGGCTCAGCCAGTCTGCGACCTCGGACCAGGTGTCCGGGTGCTCGCGGGGGGCGTCGTAACGCATGTACAGCGGGTCGCGGCCGGAGTCGTACGTCAGCAGCCGGACGCCGTCGAAGGTGTACGTCACGTGCTCGTCGGGGTCGGTCATCTCGACGTCGTGGTAGGTCTGCAGGTCCACTCTGACCAGTCGCCGTCCGGCCGAGAGGACGTCGTACCTGGCGGGCACCGACTCGCCCTCCTCCTCGTCCGCTGGGACGTCGGTCCGGTAGGTGGTCTCCACGACCGGCCGTGGCACGGCCAGGGTCGTGGCGGGCGCGGGCTGTGTGCTGCGGTGCGCGCGCTCTGGCGGCGTGGCGGTGGCGCCGCCGCACGAGGCGATCGCCAGCGTGGCACCGACCGTCAGCGCCGTGGGCAGGCCTCTGCTGCTCCATCCCATGACGGGTGACCTCCTTTGTCGAGCTCCGAACGAATGGTGTGAACGGTCGATGCCCCCTGCGCCGTCGGTGCGCGCTGCGCCGTCGGTGCGCCCTGCGCGCTCACGGCTGCCAGGCCGCGAGTGCGACGGCAGCGACCGTGACCAACCGCGCGGTTCGCTCTACCAGGCAGCAGACGAGGAAGTCGGTGCGGCGGGCGCGGGCCAGGCCGGCCGCGGCGCTCACGACGGCGAGCGGCGGTAGGCGGACCGTGGCCGACAGCAGGACGATCACGCCCCCGCTCCAGCGGGTGGACAGCAGCCTGGTCGCGCGGACCTGCCACGGGGGCAGCGGCTTGTCGACGCTCCGCCGGCGTGGGGTGCCAGCCCGACCCCCGCCGTCCCGCCTCGAAGATGGCCAGCTTGCCCAGTGTCTGCCCGGCGGCGACGGCCACGGCGGCGCAGACGACGAAGCCGGCCGTCCCTCGGGCCGCCGTGGCCGAGACGGCAAGCTCGGCGTTGACGAACGGCGCGAAGGCGGATGCCGCGCCGACGCAGAGCGCCAGTCCCAGAGCCGCCGGAGAGCTCAGCATGGCTCATCCGCGCCGTGGCCGGGGGACGACAGACCTGGCAGAGGGGGACGTCGCGACGTCTGGCTCACGCGCCGTCTTCACGTGCAGCGGAGCCGGCAGTGCCAGCCCCACCACCACCCAGGCCGACCACAGCTTGAGCAGCAGCTGGGCGACGGCGATCAGCAGCGCAACCGGGAGCAGCCCGGCCAGCACGGCGACGACCACCCCGCAGGTGTTGACCGCCTTGGCCAGCGGAGACCAGTTCCACCGCCAGACCGTGCGGTCGACGCAGTAGAAGTAGTTCGGGCTGAGGACCGGCCAGCGCAGGAAGGCGAGGGACAGAACGCAGTCGACGACCATGAACTGCACCAGGTAGACCGCGAGCGCCGGCGACAGGCGAGGCTCCTGGACCACGAGGGCGCAGACCAGGACGGATGAGCAGGCTCGGTCGCTGACGATGTCGAGGACGGCACCGACCCTGGTCTCCTGACCCAGCCGTCGGGCCAACTGGCCGTCCAGGACGTCCCCCACCCAGTAGACGGCGTACGCAGTCAGCAGCAACGTCCGGCTCGGCGCCAGAATGCTCACGAGTGCAAGCGGTATGCAGGCCGCGACCCGCAACGACGTCACGAGGTTGGCCCAGGTGGCGACCGCTCGCCAGGAGCCCGCCTGGGACGGCGAGAGCCCGACGTAGGCGTGGTCCGGCAAGAGCTGCACGGGGCCTCCAGGTCGCTGAGCCGGCCGCAGCCGGCAGTGAGGCTGACGATCCGCGCCGAACCGTCCGACCGCCTGAGGCGTCAGACCCGGATGGTCCGGGACGTCGTCCCGGGGAGTGCGGGCAGGTCGAGCTACTCGTCCGGTCGGACGCGCCCGTAGCCGGCGTCACGCGCCTGGATCGCCGCGGCGGTCCGGTCGGGCACCGCCAGCTTGACCAGAAGCGAGGACGTGACGTTGCGCACGGTCTTGTCAGCCAGCGCCAGCCGCCGGGCGATCTCGCGGTTCGCGCAGCCCTGCGCGATCAGCTCGAGGACGTCGTGCTCGCGCGGCGTGAGGTCGGGGAAGGCGGCGCGGGCCCCGGCGTACACGGCGACCATGCGCCGGGTGACCGAGGGGTCGAAGGCGTCCTGCCCGGACGCGGCGGAACGTACCGCGGCCGCGATCGCGGATCCAGTGGCGCCCTTCAGCAGATACCCCCGGGCGCCGGCGCGCAGAGCCGCCCGCACGTGGGCGTCGTCGCCGTGCATCGTCAGCGCGATGACCGGCGGTCCGCCGGACTGCCGCGCCAGCGTCTCGATGACGCCGACTCCGTCGACGCCCTCCATGGACAGGTCGGTGAGGACGACGTCGGGCGCCTCCCGCGCGACGAGCGCGAGCAGGGCCCGGCCGTCCGCCGCCTCGCCCACCACCTCGATCCCGTCGGCCTGCTCCAGCACGGCCCGCAGTCCGAAGCGGAACATCGGGTGGTCGTCCGCCAGGACGACACGGACAGTCACGACGGCACCGGTACGGGCAGCCGGGCCTCGACCAGCGTCCCGCAGCTGCCCGGACAAGGCGGCGAGCTGATCGTCAGCTGCCCGCCCGCCGTACGCGCCCGGTGCTGCATCGACCCCAGGCCGACGCCCGGCGTCGCTTCCGCGGTAAAGCCCTGACCGTCGTCGACCACCCGGACCACCAGGACGCCGTCGACACACGAGAGCGCGACGTCGCAGCGAGTGGCATCGGCGTGCCGGACGACGTTGTGCAGGGCCTCGTTGATGATGCGGTAGGCCGCGTCCTCGACCCGCGCTGGCATCAGGACCTTGTCGCAGGTCAGGGCGAAGGCGGGCCGGCCGGTGGTTCCGAAGCCCATCGACCGGGCCGTGTGGCGGACGGCGGCGGCCAGGTCGTCGCCGTCCAACGCGACGGGGCGCAGCTCGTCGAGGACCCGTCGCACCTCGGCCACGGCCGCGTCGGTCTCCTGCCGGGCCCGCACGAGCACGGCCTGCGCCGCGTGCGCGTCGATTTCGACCAGCCCGTGCGCCGCCTGGAGGGTGAGCGAGATGCCGGACAGCGCCGGGCCGAGCCCGTCGTGCATGTCCTGGCGGATGCGTTCGCGCTCGGCGGCCCGCGACGCCTCCGCCCGTTTGCGGGCGTGCTCCAGCTTCGACGTCAGCCGCTGGGCCCGCACGATGGACGCCACGTGGGTGGCCAGCGCGTCCACCATCGAGCGTCCGGTGGCGTCCGGTACGTGGGAGATGACCAGCGCGCCGAGGGGGGTGCCCGCGCGGCTGAGCGGTATCCGGTCGGTCGGACCGGGCCGGTCACCGTGCTCGGCAAGGGTCGTGCCGTCGGCGCTCTCCACGGCGACGTACTCGGCGTCGACCACGTCGGCGATGGCCGCCACGACGCTCGCGAGCGCCTCGTCGGGGTGGGCCTCGTGCCAGGTGACGCGGTTGACCGCCGAGAGCGGGTCGGCGCGGGAGCCCAGGACCAGACGGTCGACGCCGCGACGCAGCCATCCCGCGACCGGCACCACGAGGAGTGCGACGGCACCGGCGGCAACGACCTGGGGCAGCCGGCCCGATGGGGACCACTGCGCGATCACGGTGGAGACACCGGCGATCGTCAGTGCGACCAGCACCGTCAACGGCAGATAGAACAGCCCTCTGCGCAGGACGAGGGTCATGCCGAGCAGCCGGTAGCGCAGGACGCCGACGGCGACCGCCACCCCCGGCAGGGACCACAACGCCGTGAACAGCGGCTCGGGGACGGGCGCCGGGAGCAACAGAACGAGCACGCCGACGGACACCAGGAGGAGCAGCAGCTGCTGGCGGACGGGGAAGGAAGCTCGTCGCGCACGGACGGCAGTCGTGAGCAGCTGCAGTGCGATGGAGCCGACGAGCAGGACGGCAGCGGCGACTGTGAGCAGCGTCGCCAGCCAGCCGGGGCTCGTGATCGGCGGCGCCACGCCGGCAGGCAGGTCGCGCGGGTCGATCGGTCCGACTGCGGCTCGCAGGGTGAGCGTGATCACGCCGAGGCTTCCGACGAGGGTCAGCAGTCTGAGTCTTCGTGACGTCGGCCGCCCCGACGGGTAGATCGCCGGCAGCACCGCCACCGGCAGCAGGACCGACGGGACCCAGGCCCAGGTGCCGATCCACGCGGCGCCGAGTCTCAGCGGCCAATGGCCGCCGCTCGCCGCGTAGGCGGCCCGCGCGTATGCCGCGGACAGCAGGGACACAGCCTGAAGCCAGACCCCTGCGAGCAGGAGCCAGCCGATCGAGTTGTGCGGACGTAGCCAGGCCACGCTGAACCCGGCGACCGCCAGGACGACCACCGAACCGAGCAGGATGTACGACGGGTCGGGTGGCAAGCCCGCGCGATGCGTCAACGCCCGCGCGGCGAGGGAGCCGGTCAGGGTCAGTGCCAGCATCGACAGGGCCAGCACCCGCGCGCCCTTCCAGGGCGACCGCGGGGGAACCTCGACGGCACTCGGCACGGGTTACCACCTCAGGGCTCAGTGTCCGCACTTTTGATGTCACCGTCTAAGCATTGGAGATAGTCGACGCGGGCACCCGGGTCAGCGTCCGTCGCTCAGGCGGCTTGGGGGTCGGTGGGTCCGCGGGGTGACCTGGTGGGGTCGAGCCAGGCCGGCGGGGTGAACAGGGGTCGTCCGTCGGTGATGGTGACGGTCCATTGGCCGTGGTGGATCACGTCGTGGTGGAAGTCGCAGAGCAGCACCAGGTTCACCAGGGACGTCGGTCCGCCCTCGGACCAGTGCTGAATGTGGTGGGCGTCGCACCAGCGCGGTGGTCGCCGGCAGCCGGGGAACGCGCAGCCGCGGTCGCGGGCGATCAGCGCCCGCCGGATCGCCGGCGGGATCAGCCGGGTGGCCCGGCCCACGTCCAGCGGCTCGGACGCCGACCCCAGCACCATCGGGATCACGGTGGCGTCGCAGGCCAGCCGGCGGGCCAGGCCGGCGCTGAGGGGCACGCCGGTCTCGGTGACCGCCATCCGCCGGGCCACCCGCGGCGCCGCGCGGCGCTCCGCTCGGCTCAGCGGCGCCTCGTCGGGGTCGGGGCCTGCCGCCGTTCCCTTCGCGAGCCCCGTCTGCGCGCCCGCGACAGCACCCGCGCCCGCTGCACCGCCCGTCGGCGTGCCACCGGCGGTGCCAGCCGCCGTGCCACCAGTGGTGCCAGCCGCCGTGCCAGCAGCGGTGCCGACCGCCGTGCCACTTGCGATCCCGGGCCCCGTGCGACCGTGCGAGCAGGTGGTCGTTCCGGCCTGGGTCGGCTTCGGGGGGCCAAACAGGGCCGGATGCTCGGCGACTCGCGGGTCAGCGGCCGCGCCGCTGCCGTGGGCACCGCCGCCGTGAACGTGGGCGCTCTGTGCGCCGCTGCTCTCACCGCCGTCGTGCGCGCCGCCCTCCGGCACGGTGCCCACGGTCCGCAGGGTGTCCAGGGTCATGGTGATCAGTAGGTGCGGGGACAGCCCGCCGTGCACGGTGGGGGCGGCGTTGGCGGCCAGCCGCAGCACCTCACTGAGCGCGTGCGCCCGCCTCGTGGAGGCCGGGCGGGTGTCCGGGCCGTCCGCCGCCGTCGGGCGGGGGGCGGCGCCGGCCTCGACCAGGGTGGTCAACAACGCGCCGGTGACCTGGTCGACCTCCCCCCGCAACCGCACCCGACCGGTCGGGGTGGGGGTAATCCACAGCTCGTCGCGGGCGGCCGCGGCCAGCTCCTCGGCCAGCACCCCGGTCGGGTCGACCGCGTGCAGCACCTCCCGGCCCAGCCGGCGCACCGTGGCCGGGTCGAACACCGCGCACTGCTCCAGCAGCCAGCGCTCCACCCGTGAGGTGAGGTCGGCCCGGGTCTCTCCGTGCGGGTGCTGGGGCAGCCCCCGCACGCTGGCCAGCACTGCGTCGGCGTGCGCCCGAGAGACCTCCCCATCTGTCAGGGCGCGGCCGGTCGCCGGCAGGGTCGGGTCGTCGTCGGAGCGGGCCGACCCGCTCAGCACCGGCATGCCCACCTCCGGGGTCTGCTCGGCGGCCGGGTCCAGCGCCCGGGCCGCCCGCACGTCCGCGGCGGCGACCCTCGGGTCCACCCGCAACGCCTGCGCCAACCAGGCCTGGGTGGACGTGGCGCCGACCGCCGCCGCCCACCCCCGGGCGTCCAGCTCGCGGACCAGCGAGAGCCGGGCGGCGTCGATCCGGCCAGGTCTCCGACCTGGGTCCGCATCAGGTCCACCAG
>DATFPQ010000032.1:0-18340 GCA_035264765.1 Actinomycetales bacterium
GACTTGCACGGCGTCACTGATGCGGCCATCACTCGCACGGGGAGCACCGACGGGCACCGCGTCAGGCACGGCGTCTGCAGGCGGTCGCTGCTTCATGAAAGGACGCTACAAGCCACCACCGACAGTCCCGGCCGACGAGGAACGGCTGTGCCGCAGAAGAAGTCCTATGGATAACCACCGCGCGACAACCGTCGGTGCGCATCAGCGAGCCATCACGTCAGCGTGGAAGCTTCTTCCCGCTGGGCGGGAAAAATGCTCCCGACACGGCAAGGGCACCCCGCCCGCATCCGCCGACGAGGAGGAGGCCGGAGCCGGCGTCCACCGAGACGACCAGCCGGCTCCGCCTCGACCGCGACCCCTCGTGCACCTCCAGCCCAGGGCCTCCACGCCGGGCACCCCTGGGGGCCCTCCCCGCGGCGACCAGCCGATGTTAGGGACAGTTGTCGGAAGGTGGCGCTACGGTCACCCCGTGGCTGACTTTCTCGACGCAGACCTGACGGGTTCCCGGTTCCAACGCGTGGACCTGACCGATGCCCGGTTCGAGAGCGTGGACCTGAGCGGAGCCGAGATCCGCATGGCCGACCTGAACGGCACCACGTTCCGCGCCGTCGAGCTGAACGGCGTCGTCATGCGCGGTGTCGAGCTGGTCGACGTCGACATCTACGGAGAGATCGGAAAGCTCACGATCAACGGCGTCGACGTCGGACCCCTGGTCAACGACGAGCTCGACCGCCGCTACCCGGAACGAGTCGCGATGCGCCCCACCGATGCCGCCGGCTTCCGTGCGGCCTGGGACGTCGTCGAGCGGCTCTGGGGCGGCACCGTCGAGCGCGCCCGCCGCCTCGACCCGGCGCTGCTGCACGAGTCGGTGGACGGCGAGTGGTCGTTCATCGAGACGCTGCGGCACCTCGCGTTCGCCACGGACGCATGGGTTGGGCGGGCCATCCTTGGCGACGCGGCGCCGTGGCATCCCCTGGATCTGCCATGGGACGAGATGCCGGACACCCCTGGAGTGCCGCGCGACCGCGCCGCACGACCGTCGCTCGAGACGGTGCTCGAGCTGCGCCGCGACCGGATGTCGACCGTGCGCCGAGTGGTCGACGACCTGACCGAGGAGTCGTTGGCCGGCCACACGGAGCCGATCGAGGGCCCCGGCTGGCCGCGGCCGCGCAGCTTCCCGGTGCGTGAGTGCCTGCTCATCGTCCTCAACGAGGAGTGGGAGCACCGGCTGTACGCCGAGCGGGACCTGGACGCATTGGAGGCGCGCAGCACGTAGCGCTTGAAGCGATCTCCCGAACGATGCCGTTCAGGCGTACCGAGCCACGAAGTTCGTGAGAACGCGGGAGGGTTGCGTCACGACGGCCTGGGTGAGCCGTTCGATCAGCTCGTCCATCTCGTGCGGCGGGAAGTAGCCGGCGTGCTGGTAGACCCGCACCCGGGTGATGATCCCCGCCCGGTCCAGCTCGGGGTGGAACTGCGTGGCGTAGACGTTGTGCTTGACCCGGAACATCTGCACCGGGCAGCGGGGCGACTCGGCGAGCAGGACGGCGGTCGGCGGGAGCACGGTGCACGCCTCCTTGTGTCCGACGAACGCATCGAAGGGGTTCGGCATCCCGGCCAGCAGCGGGTCGGCCAGGCCCGCCTCGGTCAATGTGATCGGCACCCGCCCGATCGGCTCGGCGTAGGTGCGGTCGACCACCCCGCCCTGGTGAACGCCCAGCGTCCCGATGCCGTAGCAGGCGCCGAGGAAGGGGAAGTCCCGCGCAACGACCTCGTCGAGCAACGTCCGCAGGTCCGCCTCGACCCGGTGCTGCACGGCGGACTTCTGGTCCGGCGGGTCACTGGAGTTGAACGGTCCGCCGCCGAGCAGGATCCCGGCGTACCGGTCCAGGTCCAGAGCGGGCAGGGCGGTGGCCTCCAGCCGTACGCGGTGCAGCTCGCCCTCGTCGAGCCCGGTGGCCTTCTGGAACCCGGTGTACTCGTCCTCAGCCGCGACCGCGTCGGCCCGCGACGACAGCAGCAGGAACGGCCTCACGGGGTCGATGGTAGCTGGACGACGAATCCGGGCCGGCGCCGCCGATCAGCCCGAGGCGCTGAAGTCCCTCCCCACCCGGACCCGCGCGCCGTCGGCGAACGGGGTCAGGTCCTCGATCCGGGCCGGGTGGTCGTCACAGGTCCCGACGTGACGGACCAGCGCCGTGACCGCGTCGATTTGCCGGATCACGCTGCACGGGGTCGGCCCATCCGGCTCCAGGACCAGCGAGCCCGGCCGGCAGATGCTCAGGAAGTGGGGGCTGCGGTGCCGCCCCTGGTAGTTCAGGCCGGACAACGTCATCCGCGACCCGGTGTCGCCGACGACGTCGGTCAGCAGGTTCATGACCATGGTCCTCATCTCCCGCGGGTCGACCGGACGCCGGGAGACGGGTACGGACAGCAACAGTTGGCGTGACCCGAAGGCCGTGCCCGAAGCTTGGTCCGGCCTCGTTCCGTGTCCGGGGCGCCTCTCGGGCGCCGGCTGGCTGAGGTCACCAGCGTGGGAGTCGGCGTGCTATGGCAGCGCTAAGTCCTAGCCTCGGAATGGCTAAGAACTCAGGGGCCTGCGCTGCCGGGTGTCAGGATCACGACCGGGATGTCCCGGTTGGTCTTCTTCTCGTAGCCCGCGAAGTTCTTCGCGCGGGCGACGATGCGCGGCCAGATCTCCGCCTTCTCCTGCGCCGTGGCCGTGCGCGCCAGCATCGGCTTGACCTCAGCTCCCAGCTGTAGGTGGACCTGGGGGTTGGCCTGCAGGTTGCCGTACCAGGACGGCGGCCGGTCCTGGCCTGAGTTGGACGCGACGATGACCAGCGCACCGTCCTCCTGCGGGAAGGTCGTCACCGGAACCGTCCGCGGCCGCCCGGAGCGCCGGCCCACCGTGGTCAGCAGTCCCAGCCGGTTGCCGCCCATGCTGCCACCGACCTTGCCCTTGGAGGCCCGGTAGACCCGCACATGGGTACCGATGACCAGCCTCGACACCCGTGCAGCCAGTGAGCTCATGCCGGGAACCTAGGCCATCGCGCGTCGCCCGGGGAAGATCTTTCCGGGATCACTCCAGCGGCGCGTGTCCAGCCCGACTGGACCGGCGACACGCGGCCGGACGGCGGGGCCCGCAGCAGGGCCTCACCGTCCGATCCGCACGAGCGGCGTCAGCCAGCCGTCACTGCTCGGACGGCACCAGCCGGACGACGTTCCACGACACCGGGGGCAGCACGGCCCGCAACACGCCGTCGTCGACCGTGACGTCCCGCGCCGGGCGCGGCGCGACCCGGTCCGGCTGGTCGGCCGTGTTGGCGGCCTTGATGTCGTCGTTCGCGAGCACGGTGGCCTCCCCGAGCCGCAGCCCGTGGAACCCCTTGAGGTCGGCCGACAGCTCCACCTGCTCGGTCTGCGAGCGGTTCACGGCCAGGACGACGACCTCGCCGGTCTCCTCGTCGTGCGTCACGACGGAGTCGACCACCGGGACCTCGCCGTACTTCTCCGTCTCGTACTTCGGCGACTTGATCTCGACGACGAGCACCGTCCCCTTCGCCAGACGGGACGCCTGCGCGAACGGGTAGAAGATCGACTGGCGCCAGGCCGGACCGCCGGGCTCGGTGCGGATCGAGGAGATGGTGTTGACGAGCTGGGCCTGACAGGCGGAGGTCACCCGGTCGCTGTGCCGCAGCAGAGTGATGAGGAGCGACCCCACGACGACGGCGTCCGCGACGGTGTACGCCTCCTCGCTGATCCTCGGGTGCGGCGCCCACGTCTCGGGCAGGCTCGCCGGTACCCGGCTGAGGTACCAGACGTTCCACTCGTCGAAGGAGATGTTGATGCGCTTCTTCTTGTTGAGCTTGGCCCGGACGTGGTCCGCGGTGGAGACGACGTCGTGGATGAAGTCGTCCATGTTCGCCGACGAGCCCAGGAAGCTGTCGGTGTCGCCGAGATCCTCGTAGTACGCGTGCGCGGAGATGAAGTCCACATCGTCGTACGTCTGCTCCAGGACCGTCGCCTCCCACGCGCCGAACGTGGGCATGTGCCGGTAGGAGCTCCCGCAGGCGACGAGCTCGAGGCCGGACTCGAACTGCCGCATGGCCCGGGCGGTCTCGGCGGCGATCCGGCCGTACTCGGACGCCGGCTTGTGCCCGAGCTGCCAGGGCCCGTCCATCTCGTTGCCCAGGCACCACATCCGGATGTCGTGCGGCTCCTTCGCCCCGTGGCTGCGGCGCAGGTCGGACCAGTACGTCCCCTCCGGGTGGTTGCAGTACTCCAGCAGGTCGATCGCCTCCTGCAGCCCACGGGTGCCGAGGTTGACCGCCATCATCGGCTCGATCTCGGCTTTGCGCGCCCATCGGATGAACTCGTTGAGCCCGAACTGGTTGCTCTCCACGCTTCGCCAGGCCGGGTCCAGCCGCACCGGCCGCTCGGACGCCGGCCCGACGCCATCCTCCCAGCGGTAGCCGGACACGAAGTTGCCACCGGGGTAGCGGACCACCGTGACGCCCAGCTCGCGGACGAGGTCGAGTACGTCCTGCCGGAACCCGTCCTCGTCAGCCGTCGGGTGACCCGGCTCGTAGATTCCCGTGTACACGCACCGGCCCATGTGCTCGACGAACGAGCCGAAGGTACGGCGGTTCACCGGGGCCACGACGAACCCTGGGTCGATGGTCAGTGATGCGTTGAGCACAAGTCCTCCGCAGACGGATGGTTATCGGTGGAGCCGGACGTCGGTCAGCCCTTGAGGCCGGTACCGGCGATGCCCTCGACGATGTTGCGCTGGAACAGCAGGAACACGGCGATGAGCGGGAGGGCGCCGAGGATGGCCGAAGCCATCGTGTCGGCGTAGCGGATGCCGAACTGGCCCTGGACCGTGGCGAGGCCGACCGGGATCGTCATCAGCTTCGGGTTGGTGAGCACCAGCAGCGGCCAGAGCAGGTTGTTCCAGGCCTGCACGAACGTGAAGATCGCGACGGCGGAGACCGCCGGACGAGTCAGCGGCATGATGATCGTCCGGTAGATCCGCCAGTACCCGGCACCGTCGACACGCGCCGCCTCGTTGAGGTCACGCGGCAAACCGTCGAAGAACTGCTTGAAGATGAAGACGGCGACCGCGGTGGGCACCTGAGGCAGCACCACGGCCCAAAAGGTGTTCAGCAGGCCGATGCTTTCGAACTCGCGGAACTGCGGAACGATGAGCACCTGGCCGGGAATCATCAGGCCCGCGAGGATGAACCAGAAGATCGCGTTCTTGTACCGGAAGTGCAGCTGCGACAGCGCGTACGCCGCCATGCTCGCGGTGATGACGGTGAAGACGGCGGTCATCGTCGCGGTGATGAAGCTGGCCGCGTACCACCGCAGGATGTCGGTGTCCTGCAGCGTCCGGGTGAACGCCGCGAACGTCGGGTTCTCGATCAGCCACGTGGTTGTCGTGGTCTCCGCGTTCGGCTTGAGCGCGGTGTCCAGGGCCCACAGCAGCGGGATCAGCCAAACGATCGCGAACGCGATCAGGACGCCGATGCAGATCCGGTTGAACAGCTTCGTCCGGCTGGTCACCTGTCCGACGGTGACGCCACCGCCGGTGCGGGCGCCGGCGCGCTCGAGAGTCGTCGATGCCATCGTCAGGCCTGCCTTTCCTGGGAGCGGACGATCGCGAACCAGACCGCCGAGACGGCCAGCACGACGACGAAGAACAGCATCGAGATCGCCGCTGCGTACCCGACGCGGTAGTTGGTGAAGCCCTGGTCGTACACGTACTGGAGGACGGATCGGGTGCTGAAGTTCGGTCCGCCAGCGGTCATGATGTACATCTGGTCGAAGACCTTCAGCGACGCGATCACCTGCAGCACCGCCACCAGCGTGGTGGTGCGTCCCAGCAGCGGGATGGTGATCATCCGGATCTGCTGCCACGGTCCCGCGCCGTCCATCGACGCGGCCTCGTACAGCTCGCGCGGGATGTCCTGCAGCCCGGCGAGGTAGAGGACGAAGTTGAAGCCCAAGGTCCACCACACGGTGGTGATGGCCAGCGACGGCATGGCCCACGTCGGGTCGCCGAGCCAGTTCGGCACGGTGATCCCGATCTTGCCGAACATGCTCTCGAGCAGGCCGAGGCCCGGCGTATAGATCCAGATCCAGATCAGCGCGACGACCGCGGAGGGCAGGATGTACGGGGCGAAGAAGGCGAGCCGGAAGAACCAGCTCCCTCGCGCCACCCGGTTCGCCAGGAGCGCGAGGACGAAGCCAAGGGCGATCAGCGGCGGCGTCGTGAGGATGGTGAACCAGATGGTGTGCCACAGCGAGGACCAGAAGTCACTGCTCTGCAGCGCTTCCGCGTAGTTACCCACCCCGGCGAAGGCCGACAGCCCGGGCTTGACCAGGCTGGTGTGGAAGAAGCTCATCAGCAGGCCGTACAGGGCGGGGCCGATGATGAACAGCAGATAGAGGGCGACGAACGGCGCGAGGAACCACATCGCCGGACGGGCCTGGTCGTGACGGATCCCGCCGCGGTGCGGGCCGGGACGGGTCGCCGAACGCGAGTCGGCGGCTGTCATCGTTGACATGGGACGACCTCCGGGTCAGGGCTGGACGCCCAGGGTCAGAGCGGGGAAGCGGTGCCGGCGAGCCGGCCGAGCTTGTCGTGGATCTGGTCGATCGCGGCCTTCGGGGTGAGCTGGCCGGACTGCACGGCACCGATGGAGGAACCGATGTTGATCTCGAAGTCGGACCCCGAACCCGAGTACCAACCTTCGGGGTCGTAGACGGCGCTGTCGGCCGCCGCGGCGTACTGGGACTGCGGCTCCAGCTTCTTGTACTCCGCGCTGTTCACATACGGCTGCCATGAGGGCACGTGACCGCCCGCCGCCCAGATGTCGCTCTGGTTGAGCATCGACCGGATGAACTTCAGCGACCGGTCCTGCTGGGCCTGGTCGTTCGTCGCCTGCTTCGGGATGACCAGGGTGTGCGAGTCGGCCTGGCAGGCGTACTTGTCGCCCCCGAAGACGTTCGGGAACAAGGTCATCGAGAACGGCGTCTTCGCGGTCTGGAAGGTGGAGATCTCCCACTCGCCCTGGAAGATGAAGCCCGCTTGGCCGTTCGCGAACATCGCGATCGAGCCCTGGTAGTCGACGCTGGTCGGGAACAGGCCCTTCTTGCCTAGCCCCTGCATAAAGTTCAGGACCTGCATCGCCTTGTCGTCGTCGAGCACGACCTTCGTGCCGGTGTCCGCGAGCACCTCACCGCCGAGCTGGGAGTACAGGGACTGGAAGACCCGCCAGGGCGTGGCGATCTCGTTGTTGATGGCGCTGACCCCGCCGAAGGCACCCGTGACCTTCTTCGCTCGCTCCATCGCGTCGACGAAGGCCTCCTCGCCCTGCAGCGGCTTGAGGTTCCCGTCCGAGCCGAGCAGCCCGGCCTTCTCGCAGACGTCCTTGTTGTAGAAGGTCACGATGGGGTGGGTGTCGATCGGGACCGCGTAGGCGCGACCCTCGACGAGCCCCGCCTCCCACGCCCGCTTGTTGAGCTTGTCCGGCGTGATGCCGACCGAGCTCAGCGCGTCGGGCGTCAGCTCCTGCAGCAGGTCGGCCTGGACCAGCGACTTCATCCGGGTGAGGTGGGCGACCGCGACGTTCGGGGGCTTTGCGCCGAGGGTGGCCAGCGACAGCTTGGTGTAGTACGGGTTGCCCCAGGCCAGGGTTACCGCAGACAGCCCGATGGCCGGGTTCTGCTTGCGGAAGCCCTCCAGCATCTCCTGCAGCCGGACGCCGTCACCGCCGCCGAACAGGTTCCAGAAGTCGACCGACCCTGCCTCGCGCCGTGACGCGGTCAGCCCGCTCAAGACGTTGTCCGACGAGCAGCCGGACAGGGCGAACCCGAGGCTGGCGGCGAGCCCACCGCCGAGGAACCTCCTGCGGCTCAGCCCGGGGGCCGCCGCACCACCGCGCCATTGCGGGTTGCTTGCCATCTGCTTCCTTCCCTCACACGTGGATGGGAGAACGTGCCCTCACAGGCCCTGGGCGAGCCGGAAGTACGCCTGGTTCCAGCGGATCTCCTTGCGGAACTGGGAGAGCCGGGTCTCGGCGTCGATGGTGAGCAACTCGGTGCCGAGCATGTCGGCGAGCTGGCTCAGCTCCTCGGCGCCGATCGCGGTGCTGAGGACCGTGTGGTGCGGACCACCTGCGAGCAGCCAGCCCTCGGTCGACGTCCGCAGGTCGGGCGCCGGCTTCCACACGGCGCGGGCGACGGGCAGTCGCGGCAGGGGCTCGTCGGGGTCCACGACCTCGATCTCGTTGGCGACGAAACGGAACCGGCTGCCGACGTCGGCAATGCCGATGACCACGGCCGGTCCGGGCGAGGCCGTGAAGACCATCCGCACCGGGTCCTCGCGGTTGCCGATTCCCAGCGGGTGGATCTCGACCGAGGGGACCTCACGAGTGATGGTCGGGCAGACCTCGAGCATGTGCGCGCCGAGAATCTTCGGCTCCCCCGGGCCCAGGTGGTAGGTGTAGTCCTCCATGAAGGACGTCCCGCCGTCCAGGCCGGCGGCGACCACCTTGAGGGTGCGCAGCAGCACCGAGGTCTTCCAGTCCCCCTCACCACCGAAGCCGTAGCCGTCCGCCATCAGCCGCTGGACGCCCAGGCCCGGCAGCTGGCGCAGGCCGCCCAGGTCCTGGAAGTTGGTCGTGAAGGCCTTGAAGTCGCCGGCATCGAGGAAGCCGCGCAGGCCGAGCTCGATCCGCGCCGCGTAGCGCAGCGACTCGCGGCGCTCACCGCCGGGCCCGAGCTCGGGTGCCACCCGGTAGGTGTCGTCGTACTCGCTCACCAGCTTGTCGACCTCGGAGTCGAGCACGGAGTCCACGACCTCGACCAGGTCGTTGACGCCGTAGGTGTTCACCGAGACGCCGAACCGGATCTGGGCGTCGACCTTGTCGCCCTCGGTCACCGCGACGTCGCGCATGTTGTCGCCGAACCGGGCGAGTCGAAGGGTGCGGATCGCCTGCCGGCCGGCAGCGGACCGCGCCCACGACCCCACCCGGCGCCCGACGAGGGCGTCACTGGCGTGGCCGGTGACGATGGTCCGGCTGATGCCCATGCGGGACTGGATGTACCCGAACTCGCGGTCGCCGTGCGCGGCCTGGTTCAGGTTCATGAAGTCCATGTCGATCTCGGACCACGGCAGGGACACGTTGGCCTGCGTGTGCAGGTGCAGCAGCGGCTTGTCCAGGACGTCGAGCCCGGCGATCCACATCTTGGCCGGCGAGAAGGTGTGCATCCACGCGACGACGCCGATGCAGGCGTCCGAGGAGTTGGCGTCCAGGCAGACCCGGCGGATCGCCTCTGCGTCGGTCAGTACCGGCTTCCACACGACGCGCACAGGTACCGCGTCCTGGCCGTCCAGCAGCTGTGCGATCTGCCGGGACTGGTCGGCCACCTGCTGCAGTGTCTCGTCGCCGTAGAGCCCCTGGCTGCCGGTCAGGAACCAGACCTCGGCGCCCTCGAACGTTTCGATCATCTGCAGAGCCTCAGTTCTGTCCGTAGACGTTCTGGTACCGCTCGAAGAGCCGGTCGACGGCCTCCTGCGGGATCGGCTGGGGCGTTCCCAGCTGGAAGGCGAGGTGCGTGCTCCGCGCCACGTCCTCGGCCAGGACCGCAGCCTTGACCGCGTCCTTGGCGTCGCGGCCGATGGTGAAGAAGCCGTGGTTGCGCATCAGCACCGCACGCGAGCGGTGCCCGTCCAGCGTCTCCACGATGCCCCTGCCGATGGAGTCATCGCCGATGATGGCGAACGGCCCCATCGGGATCGGCCCGCCGAACTCGTCGGCGGTCATCGTCAGGACGCACGGGATGTCCTCGCCCCGGGCCGCCCACGCGCACCCGTACGGGGAGTGGGTGTGCACCACACCACCGACGTGCTCCATGTGCCGATACACGTAGGCGTGGGCCGCCGTGTCGCTCGACGGCGCCAGTTCACCGTCGACGAGGTTCCCGTCGAGGTCGCACACCACGATGGACTCTGCGGTCAGCTCGTCGTAGGAGACGCCGCTCGGCTTGATGACGAACAGGTCGGCGCCGGCCACCCGGCCGGAGACGTTGCCCGCCGTCCAGACCACCAGGTTGTACCGGACCAGCTCGGCGTGCAGCGCGGCGACGGAGCGGCGCAGCTCGGCGGTCGCCGCCCGGACGTCGGAGAGCACGCTCATGGCGCGACACCGTCCCGAGAGGCGCTGTCGCACTGCCTCGGGGACCGCCGTCCGCAGGACTGGTGCTCGGTCGGCCCCGAGGGGACGGGCGAGGAGGTCATGCGCTCTCCCTGTGTCTTCTGGGTTTCGCTGACGCCCCAGGATTGTTAACGTGAACATGCTGTTGGGTCAAGACCTGCGCCCCCGCGCTACATACCCCGGGAGGCGCTCGGCTAACCCGCCCGGCGCGCAGCCACGGGAGGCACGTTGGTGGGACGCCAGGGGCGCTCGCCCGTCATGAAGGACGTGGCCAGGCTGGCCGGCGTCTCGCACATCACCGTGTCGCGCGTCGTGAACCAGGCGCCGAACGTCCATCCCGTCACCCGGGAGCGGGTGATCGCGGCGATGATCGAGCTCGGGTACCGGCCGAACCTGGCGGCGCGCGCGCTGGTCACCCGGCGGTCGCACACACTCGGCGTCATCGCTGTCAAGGGGACACTGTTCGGTCCGGCCAGCACCCTGCTGAGCATCGAGCAGGCCGCCCGGGCCAGGGGCTACTACCTGAGCATCGTGAGCGTCGACGACGTCACTCCCGGGGTCCTGCAGGAGGCGTTGGAGCGCCTCGCCAAGCAGGGCGTCGAGGGGCTGGTCGTGATGGCGCCGCGCCGGCACGCCATCGAGTCGCTCGCGCAGATGCCTCCCGGGCTCCCGGTGGTGACCGTCGAGGGGGGTGGTGCCCCCGGCACCGGCGCGGTGCTCGTGGACCAGGCCGGTGGCGCCGCCGCAGCGACCAGGCACCTCGTCGAGCTGGGGCACCGGCGCGTCGTGCACCTGGCCGGGCCCTCGGACTGGCTGGAGGCCGAGGCCCGGCAGGAGGGCTGGCGGGCTACCTGCCGGGAGGCCGGGCTGCCCACTCCGCGGCCGTTGCGCGGGGACTGGAGCCCTCGGTCCGGCTATCGCGCGGCCCGGCGTCTGCTGGGACGCCTGGAGAAGGTCACGGCGGTGTTCGCCGCCAACGACCAGATGGCCCTCGGTGCCCTGCGGGCCTTCGCCGAGGCGGGGGTCCGCGTGCCGGAGGACGTCAGCGTCGTCGGCTTCGACGACATCCCCGAGGCCGAGTTCCTGCACCCGCCGCTGACCACGGTGCGGCAGGACTTCGCGGCCGTGGGCCAGTGCTGCGTGGCGCTCCTGACGCACGCCGTCGAGCAGGCGGACGGGCACGCGGAGACGGTGGTCGTCCCCGCTCAGCTGCTGGTGCGGTCGAGCACCGCGCCACCCCGGCCGGCTGGCGTCCCAGGGTGGCGTGGGTGAGGCCTCAGAAGTTCGCCTCCTCCACGGCCTGCTGCGAGCGCCGGGCCGCATGGACGATCTGCACCTCGGCGATCGCGTCGGCCGGAACGGCCGCGGAGACCCGGCGGTTGATCTCGGCGATCCGGGCGGGGTCGACCTTCGGACGCCGGTCCGCGAACAGCAGCCCGTTGCGCTCCTGCGCGGTGTCAGTGAGCTGCGTGTAGCAGAAGCCGGCGACCATCGGGCTGTCGAGCAGCGCCGCGACGAGCGCCTCGTACCGCCCGGCCAGCTCCTCGGCGTCGTCCACGGCGCCGTAGCCGTTCCAGAAGGCGTCGGACTCCGGGTCGTAGGTGACGCCGCCGAACTCCGTGATCATCAGCGGCACGTCGGCCAGCTCCAGCTGACGCAGCAGCAGCGAACGGTAGTACGGCTCCGTCTCGCGCAGGGTCCGCTCCACCGCCTCCCGGCTGCCGTAGCGCTCCTGCAGCACCTCGGCGTCCTGGCTGTAGTCGTGGACCCCGAGAATGTCGCTCACCTCGTGCTCCCAGCCGTCATTCGCGACCACCGGACGGCTCTGGTCGATCGCCTTGGTCAGCGAGTAGAGAGCCCGAACCGCGGCCTGCTGCGCGGGGTCAGCGGCCAGGTTGGGCACGCCCCAGCTCTCGTTGAAGGGCACCCAGGCGATGATCGACGGCGCGCTCACGTCCCGCTCGAGCACCTCCAGCCACTCCCGGGTCAGCCGGACGACGGTGTCCGTCTGGTAGTCGAGGGCACTGGGCATCTCCGCCCATGCCATGACGCCCAGGACGTCGCACCAGTACAGGAAGCGGGGGTCCTCGACCTTCTGGTGGATGCGGACCCCGTTGAAGCCCAGCTCCTTGACCAGCTCCACCTCGCGGCGCAGCGCGTCGCCCGACGGCGCCGCCAGGTGCGACTGCGGCCAGTAGTTCTGGGCCAGCACCATCCGGAGCACGGTGGCGTGGTCGTTCAACCGCAGCCGGCCACCGGTCAGGGCCACACTACGCAGGCCGAGATAGCTGCTCACCTCGTCCACGACGTCGTCGCCGGACAGCACGGTCACCGTCGCGTCCAGCAGGTTGGGGTGGTCCGGCGCCCATAGAAAGGCACGGCGGTCGTGCGCGATACGCGCGCGGTCCAAGGGGAGGCGCAGGGTGGCCCTCGGGCTGGAGACCGCGAAGGTCGCGTCCACCAGCGGCTCGTCCCCGAGCGCTAGACGCACCCTCACGCGCAACGGGAAGGCCTTGCCCTCGATGCCGACCCGCAGGGCCACCTCGGCGCGGGCGAGGTCGGGGGTCCATCCCAGGCTCCCGATGCGGGTGGCGGACACCGGCTCCAACCACACCGGCTGCCAGATCCCGGTCGTGCGCTCGTACCAGACGCTGTGCGGCCGGGGCCGCCAGTCCTGCTTGCCGCGGGGCTGCGTCATGTCGGTCGCGTCGTCCTCGGCCCGCACCACCACCAGCTGCTCGCCGTCCGGGCGCAGCGCCGGCGTGATGTCGGCGGAGAACGGCGTGTGGCCGCCCTCGTGCGTTGCGACCTGGCGTCCGTTGACCCACACCGCCGCCCGGTAGTCGACGGCGCCGAAGTGCAGCAGCAGCCGCTCCCCCGGCTCCTGTGGCGCGGTAAAGGTCCGGGCGTACCAGACCACCGGGTGGTAGCCGGTGTCGCCAACGCCGCTGGCCGGGGACTCCGGCGGGAAGGGCACCTCGATGGTGCGCCCCAGCGCCTCCGGCCGCTCCGCCCAGCCCTCGTCCACGCCCACGTCCTGGTCGTCGTAGCCGAACCTCCACTGCCCGTTCAGGTCGATCCAGCGGCTGCGGGCCAGCTGCGGGCGCGGGTGAGCGTCCCTGACGGGCGCTGGGTCCATGAGCTCGTCCTCCTCGGCGTCGACGACCGGGCGTCACCTTCCCACCCGGGCGCCGCGCCGGCACGACCGGCCCCGCTACCGCCGCGCCCCCGTCGCACGGCGTGCGGTCCGGCCGCCGGGTGGGCAGGCTGGGCGGCATGACCAGCAGCGAGCACGAGCCGACCGCAGGTACCGAGCAGGACGCCCAGGGGCACGAGGCCGAGGAGGCCCAGGAACCCGCCAAGAAGCACGGCGACCCCCTCTTCAACGAGGCCGAGGGCGAGCACGGCCCGGCCGACGTCCCCGAGGTCGGGAAGGGCACGGCCACGTCGGCGTCCGCCGGGTAGCCGGCCAGCCGTTCTCGACCGGTCAGCGGGCTCGTGCCCGGACGAGGGCACTACCGAGGCACCCACAAGGGCGGGAAGGGTCATCGCGACCCTTTTAGCCCTGCCCGCGCCGGCAAACTGTTGCAGCGTCGCGCGCCCCGTTGCACATAGGAAAATTGTTGATCATCTGTGCGATGCTGGCCGCTCGACAGAGGCCGACCCCGCCATGCCTGAGCGCACCCGCGACTGTCTCCGATTTGGGCGGATCGTCGCCGCGAAAGTCATGATTTCCGCTTATCAACCGTCGGCCCATGGCACATCTATGGGCAGGATTGCGACTCGAGCTCACCGGTGCGGTGACGCTGGAGTCCTGCGCGTCGTCAGCGGCCGCGCCGGCCACCGGAGTCAAGAGCGGTCTCAACTTCACGGTCACGGTACCGGCGATCGCCCCCGGCGCCGTCTAAGAGACGCGGGCCCGGGTCTACACCCTCGATGCCAGTGGCAAGCAGAACTTCTCCACCAAGCGGGTCCGAGTGAACAACGTCTCCGACGTGGGCAGCGGTTCCGTGTTGCCCGGCCAGCACATCTGGCGGCTGGACGTCACCAACACCACCGCTGAGGCCGCGGGCCTGCCCGCGCTGGCCTACACCTCGGCCGGCTTCGTGAACTGCGAATGAGCCTCCGGCCACAGCACGAGACCCCCGTGGGCAGGACCGGGGGTCTCATGCTGCCCGCTCGAGGTTCCACTCGGGGCACGACGCGCGATGGATTTCCCTCGACGGACTCACCACGTCCACGCCAAAGGCGGGGAAAGCGGAATTGTACCTACCTAGTCGCGTCTCGGCACCAGATAGCGGACATTCGGCATGGTTGCCGCGAATGTGGCTCACGTCTGGGCAGCACTGTGACGCCACGACTAGTCCGTCGGGGCTAGTCATCCGCGGCCACCCCATTTGGGCGCTAGCAACGCCCCGACGGGGGAATGTCGACGAACTGTCCGACAGGCAAGGTTTCACCCAGTCGATCGGATTCCTCCGAATCGATCCACATCCGACAAGGTCACGCCAGACAAGTGGCCCTGCGCAGGGGAGTTCCCATGTCCAAGATTTTCCGCATCGCCGTCGCCTCCGCCGTCATCGGTGGCGTCGCCGCGCTCACCCCGATGAGCGCCCAGGCCAAGTCCGTGCCGGAGATGGTCGGTGCGTACGAGGCGGCCAGCTGCGCCGGCGCCGCGTCGGCCCCAGGGTCCGTCAACGGCACGAGCTTCTCGATCAACCTGCCGGCGGCCGGCGCCGTCGACGTGGTGGCCCGCGTCTACACCGTCAACGCCGACGGCACGCAGAACTTCTCCGCCAGGAAGACGGTCCTGGAGGGTGTGGCCGGCGCGGTGTCCGGCTCGGTGCTCCAGGGTCAGCACATCTGGCGCATCGACGCGTCCGACCCGGCGACCGACGCGCTCCTCTACACCTCCGACGGCGTCCTCGGCTGCGACTGACCGGCTGAGTTCGAGGCAGGAAACCCCCGGTGGGGAGGACCGGGGGTTTCCTGCTGCCCGCGTATGGCTTCCGGGGACCGCCTGCGGTCGCCGACGGATGAACAATGCTCACCGTGTACGTCCGGGTCTGGGAGTACGAGGTAGCTCCCGAGCACGTCGACGCGTTCTTGGCCGCCTACGGGTCCGAGGGGCCCTGGGCGAGGCTCTTCCGCCAGGGCAGCGGGTACGTCGGCACGGACCTGTTCCGCCTGGCCGGCGGAGGCGGTCGCTTCCTGACCGTCGACCGCTGGGTCGACGAGGACAGCTGGACCCGCTTCCTGGACCGGTTCCGGGAGGCGTACGAGGCCCTCGACGCCCGGCTGGAGGGACTGGCCGCTAACGAGCGGCCGCTGGTGGCGGGGAACGGCTGACCACCGGCCCGCCAGAAAGGTGCCTCCGGGTGCTGGTAACCGCTGACGCAGCCATGCTGTTCGCTGACCCGTCCGGACCCGCTAAGGAGCTCCATGGTCTACATCCGCTTCGTTCGGCGCCGCCCCCGGGGCTGGGGTGGCGGTTACGGCGGCTACCCGCGCGGGTACGGGTACCGCCGCGGCTACCGCAGGGGCGGCGGCGGCGGTTGCCTGCGCGACCTGTTCATGGTCGAGGCCGGGTGCTGCCTGGCCGAGGCGCTCGGCTGTGGCCCACAGCTGCTCCTGTTCGCCCCTGGTGCCGGACGGCTGCTGCTGCAGCGCCCGCCGGCCAGCACCTCGAGAGCGGTGGGGCTGGTGCGGCTCTACCAGGAACGCATCGGCAGTCGCCGGTCGCATCCGTGCTGCCGGATGACGCCATCCTGCTCCGCGTACGCGGTCGAGGCGCTCGAGACTCACGGCACCGCTTCCGGCCTCCGACTCATCGCGGCACGGCTGCTGCGGTGCCGACCCGGAGGACCCACCGGACTCGACCCCGTGCCGCCAGCCTAGGCAGACGACTTGCCGCACAACGCATTCGAGGCCCGGACGCTCGACGAACCCGCCACCGTGGACGCCGACACGGCGAACCGCCTACGGGCCTTCGTGCTGGCCAACACCGAGCTACGGCGCCCGGACGACGTACCCGAGGTGCAGCTGCACCTCGCGGGAGACCTGACTGCCCTGTGGGCGCGGTCGGAGGCCGAGCTCGGCCGCCCGGGCCTGGAACCTCCCTTCTGGGCGACTGCCTGGGCCGGTGGCCGAGCCCTCGCCCGCTACCTGCTGGACGCCCGGGCCGTGGTCTCGCGCCGGTCGGTGCTCGACCTGGGGTCAGGCTCGGGGCTGTGCGCGATCGCCGCTGCCCTGGCGGGAGCAACCGTGACGGCCGTCGACGTGGACGACCTCAGCATGGTGGCAATCGACCTCAACGCGGCGGCGAACGGCGTACAGGTGCGCCGGGTGCAACGCGACCTGCTGGCGACCGAACCGCCAGACGTGGACGTCATCGTGGCCGGCGACGTCTGGTACGAGCGGACCATGAGCGAGCGCGTCCTGGCTTGGCTGCGCAGGGCGCGAGGTCGCGGCACTGACGTGCTGCTGGGGGACCCCGGCCGCACGTACCTCCCCACGCAGGGGCTCGAGCTGCTGGCCGGCTATCCGGTCACCGCGGACCCCACCGTCGAGAGCGCCGCCGTCACGCAGGCCCGAGTGTTCCGCCTGTCCGGGTGAGCCTTCTCCCCTCCGGGCGGGGCAAGGCCGCACCGCTGAAGTCGCCCGGAAAGATTGTGCGGTGGGATGTCGAGATCCCGAGCGCGGCTCCGTCCTCGCAGTGAACACGGCCACCATGGGCCGTACCGCACCAAGGAGAACAGAATGGCCAAGTACCTGCTGCTCAAGCACTACCGTGGCGCACCGGCAGCGGTCAACGACGTGCCGATGGACCAGTGGACGCCGGAGGAGCTTTCGGCCCACCTGCAGTACATGGACAACTTCGCCGCTCGCCTCGAGGGCACCGGTGAGTTCGTCGACGCGCAGGCGCTGTCCCCAGAGGGCACGTTCGTCCGATACGACGGCGAGGGGCGGCCGCCGGTCACCGACGGCCCGTTCGCGGAGACCAAGGATCTGATCGCCGGCTGGATGGTGATCGACGTCGACAGCTACGAGCGGGCCTTGGAGCTGGCCGGCGAGCTGTCTGCGGCTCCGGGTGCGGGTGGGAAGCCGATTCACGAGTGGCTTGAGGTGCGCCCGTTCCTGGCCGCGCCTCCGACCATTACGGAGTGACGCACGGTGGACGAGGCTCTGCTGCGGGACCTCGTACCCGCGGTGATCGGTGTTCTCGTCCGGCGCGGGGCCGACTTCGCGGCGGCCGAGGACGCCGTGCAGGACGCCCTGGTCGAGGCCGTGCGGGTGTGGCCGGATGATCCGCCGCGGGACCCCAAGGGCTGGTTGGTCGCCGTGGCCTGGCGCAAGTTCCTCGACGCCGCCCGCGCCGATACCTCCCGGCGGCGGCGCGAGGTACGCATCGAGGGCGAGCCCATGCCCGGACCGGTCGAGGCGGTGGACGACACCCTCCGGCTGTACTTCCTGTGCGCGCACCCCTGCCTGACGCCGGCCTCGTCCGTCGCGCTGACGCTGCGCGCGGTCGGCGGCCTGACCACGCGTCAGATCGCCCAGGCCTACCTGGTGCCGGAGTCGACCATGGCCCAGCGGATCAGCCGGGCCAAGCGGACCGTCTCCGGCGTCCGGCTCAACCAAGCCGGTGACCTCGCCACGGTGCTGCGCGTGCTCTACCTGGTCTTCAACGAGGGCTACTCCGGCGAGGTCGACCTGGCCGCCGAGGCGATCCGGCTCACCCGCCAGCTGGCGGCCAAGACCAACCACGAGGAGGTCGCGGGCCTGCTCGCGCTTCTGCTGCTGCACCACGCACGGCGCCCGGCACGGACCGGCGCCGACGGCAGGCTCGTGCCCCTGGCCGAGCAGGACCGCAGCCGGTGGAACACCCGCCTGATCGCCGAGGGCGTCGACGTGCTGCAGACCGCCCTCAGCCGAGACCGCCTGGGCCAGTTCCAGGCCCAAGCCGCCATCGCCGCGCTGCACGCCGACGCCCGCACGGTCCAGGAGACCGACTGGGTCCAGATCGTCGAGTGGTACGACGAGCTGGTGCGTCTCACCGACAACCCGGTGGCCCGCCTCAACCGGGCCGTCGCGGTCGGCGAGGCCGACGGCCC
>DATFPQ010000033.1:0-3819 GCA_035264765.1 Actinomycetales bacterium
GGTGCATCCGCGAACGCGCGTGCCCTGGCCCAGGCACGGTGGAGCGGTGTCGGGGCAGCGGATCCCACCGGCTCCGCCCTCGTCGCCGGTTGATGCACCAGCCCTCAGTCCACCGCTCCATCCGGGAGGTCACATGAGCACGGTCGCCGAGTGGGAAGCCCGGGCACTGGCATGGAGCAACGAGCACCCGCCTCCGCTGGGCGCGCCGGCTGGTTCTCGCACCCCGGTCTCGGCGAGCCAGCGGGAGGAATGGCTCGCCTGGACCCGGGAGATGCACGCGGCGGGCCTGGCGACCATGGAGTGGCCGGTCGAGTGGGGTGGGGCAGGTGTCGGTGTGGCGGAGACCCGGGCCGTGGCGCGGATCCTCCACGAGGCCGGGGCCCCGCACGTCCTGAGCAGCATCGGGACCGGGATGGTGGGCCCGGCCATCATCAAGTTCGGCACGCCGGAGCAGCAGGCCCGCCACCTGCCGGGCATCGCCGCCGGCACGACCATCTGGACCCAGCTGTTCTCCGAGCCCGGAGCCGGCAGCGACCTGGCCGCCGTCCGGACGAAGGCGACGCGGCATCCCGACGGGGGCTGGGTGGTCAGCGGTCAGAAGGTGTGGAACACCTACGCGCACCTGGCCGACTGGGGGTACCTCATCGCACGGACCGGCGCGCCGGACAGCCGTCACCGGGGCCTGACCATGTTCGTCCTCGACATGACGACCCCCGGGGTCACCGTGCAGGGCATCAGGGAGATCACCGGCGACGCCGACTTCAACGAGGTGTTCCTCGACGACGTCCGGTTGTCCGACGACGCGGTGGTCGGCGCCGTCGACGGCGGCTGGGGCGTCAGCATGAGCACGCTGTCCGACGAACGAACGGTCGTGGGTTCGCTCGTGCTCTGGCTGCAGACCGAGGTCGATCGGCTGACCCGCGTCGTCCGCGGCCTCGGGAGCGACGTGTCCGACGGGATCACGACCGCGCTGGCCGAGGTCGTGACGGAAGTACGGGCGTTGGCCGACCTCTCCGGCCGCGAGCAGATCGCCGGTGCGGAGACGATCGGCAAGATCGCCTACGCCGATCTCAACATCCGGGTCCACCAACTTGCGATGGACGTCAGTTGCGCGCATCCCGGCGCGGTACCGGACGCCTGGGCGCACCGGTGGTCGGACAGCTATCTCTACACCCGGGCGTACACGATCTCCGGCGGGTCGAACGAGATCCTCCGGAACGTCGTGGCCAAGCGCGGGCTGAGGCTCGGCAGCTGATGAGCCCTCCCGCCACGCCCCTGCCCGACAAGCCACGAGGGAGCACCAGATGAC
The DNA here is from genome assembly GCA_035264765.1 of Actinomycetales bacterium. GTDB lineage: Bacteria > Actinomycetota > Actinomycetes > Actinomycetales > Angustibacteraceae > DATFPQ01. The sequence goes on from DATFPQ010000033.1 coordinate 1,310, forward strand.
GGACGGAGCCCTGGAGCGCGACGCTCTCGCCAAGCTGCTGCGGAACGAGGACGCGGCGGCCTGGGCGGCCCTGAAGGACGACGGCTGGCTCGACCTCGTCCCCGAGGAGGACGGCACCTGGCCCATGGTGACCACGGCCGCGACGGTCGCCGGTGTGGTGGCGAGCGCCGGACGGTCGTTGCCCGTCGGTGCGCACCTGGCGGCCGCGGCGACCCTTGCCCGGGTCGGAGACCAGCGCGGCGACGCCGGGAGCCTCGGCGTGGTGACCGACCTCTGGGCCGGGGAAGAGGGGCGGCTCGAGGGCCGCTGCTGGAGCTCGGCGGCGCCCGACCACGTGCTCCTCGCCCTGCCGGACGGCACCCTGGGGATCGTCCCCGGCGCGAGCTGTGCACTCGCTGCCGACCCGATGCCGACGTTCGACCAGGTCGATGTGCGCCGGATCTCGATGGCTCGGGACGACGTCGACCAGATCGGTGACCTCCAGGCCGTCGGCGTGCACGAGTCCGCCGTGGCGTTCTTCCTGGCCGCCGAAGCGCTCGGTGCCGTCCAGGACGCCGCCGAGCGAGCTCTCGCCTACCTCAACGACCGGCACGCCTTCGGCCAGCCGCTCGGTTCCTTCCAGGCCCTCCAGCACCGCGCGGTGGACGTCTACACCGTGGGCCGGATGGCCACGTCGCTGCTCGACCTGGCCGCGTCGGGCTGGGTGGAGGCGGACCTCGGCTCGACGGCGTCGTGGCAGGCCAAGGTCTTCGCGGGGTCACGGGGGGTGTGGGCGGCCGAGCAGGCGATCCAGCTCCACGGGGGCATCGGCTTCACCTGGGAACTCGGGCTCCACCACGCCCTGCGGCGCGCGCAGCGGGCGCGGCTGCTGCTCGGCGGTCCGTCGCGAGCCGCGGCCGAGGTCGTGGCACGGACGGACGTCGGGCCCCGGCCCGGCCTCACCGACTGGACGCTGCGTCCGATCCCGCTGGAGCCGTTGGCGCCCTGACTGCCCACGAGGCAGGACGTGACCGACAGGACGAAGCGGTGCCACCGACCCCAGGGGAGAGGCCATGCCATCGAACGGACCGTCGACCGGCGCCTGGGCCGAGGCCGGACTCGACTTCCGTGTCGAGTCGGGCGTCGCCTGGCTGGTGCTGAACCGTCCGCACCGGCGGAACGCGGTCGACCACCAGCTGCGGCTGGCCCTGCTCGCCGCCATCGACGAGGTGCGTGACGACCCGTCGATCCGGGCCGCCCTCCTCACCGGGAGCGGGACCGCGTTCTGCTCGGGGGCCGACCTGGTCGCGGGTGACCCGATCGAGATCGCGGTCGACCGGCGACGGGGCACCGACGTGCACGTCCGGCGGGAGGACGGCCGGCGTCACGGGTGGTGGCGGCTGATCCGGGCGGTGTGGGAGAACGAGAAGCCCTTCGTGGCGGCTGTGAACGGCCCCGCCTACGGATTCGGCTGCAACGTCGCCCTGGCCTGCGACCTCGTCATCGCCGCCGAGTCGGCGTCCTTCAGCGAGGTGTTCGTCCGGCGCGGCCTGCCGCTCGAGGCGGCCGGTGCCTATCTGCTGACCCGATCCATCAGCCCGGTACGGGCCAAGGAGCTGGCCCTGTTCGGCGACCCGCTGCCCGGCCGCACCGCCGCGGAGTGGGGCCTGGCGAACCGGTGCGTCCCGGACGAGCAGCTGCTGCAGGTGGCGGGGGACTGGGCACGGCGGCTGGCCGCGGGTCCGACGATCGGCCTGGGGCACATCAAGGGGCAGATCAACGAGGCCCTCGACCAGTCGATGGACCAGTCGGTGAAGGACGAGGTGACTCTGCTCGGTATCGGGGCGGGTGCCGACTCCGAGGAGGCCTTCGCCGCCTTCCGGGAACGGCGCGAGCCGCGCTTCACCGGCCGCTGACGGGCAACGTCATACCTGCTGGCCGACGTCGATGACCACCTTTCCGGTCGTCCCGCGAGCGGCCACGTCCGTCAGTGCCTCGACCGCGCGCTCGAGGGGATAGCGGTCGGTCACGATGGCGCCGAGGCCGCGCCGGAACAGCCCGGTGAGCTCCACGGCGTTCCGGGTCGCGTGCTCGGGATGGTGCGTCGGTAAGGGAGACAGAACCGGCGGCCACCGGACGCCGTGGCCGATCATCTGTACGTGGCGCGAAAAGAGGACCATGATTGAACCCATGCGTGGCTGGCAGATCACTCGCACAGGAGCGCCGGGAGACGTCCTCCACCTCGCCGAGCTGCCCGTGCCGGAGCCGGGACCCGGCCAGCTCACGGTGGACGTCGAGTACGCCGGGCTGAGCTACGCCGACATCCTGCTGATCCGTGGGGAGTACCAGGTCTCCCTGCCCCTGCCCTGCGTGCCGGGCAGCGAGTTCGTCGGCCGTGTGCGTGCGTGCGGGCCCGACACCCGGATCCCGGTCGGGACCCGGGTGATCGGGCTGTGCGTATGGCCGGACGGGCCGTATGCGCAGGTGACCGTCGTCCACGAGGACCACTGCGAGCCGATTCCGGACTCCCT
>DATFPQ010000034.1:0-2908 GCA_035264765.1 Actinomycetales bacterium
GGCTGCGACGGTGGATGCGACGACCTGGCGGTCCCCACGGCCGAAGGGTCGCATCGACGGCCGCAGCCATGTCGGTGCCGGCGCCCCGGCGTCCACCGCCGTACGGCCCACCGCCGTCCAGCCCACCGCCCTCCAGCCCACCGCCTTCCAGCCCACCGCCGTCCAGCCCACCGCCGTCCAGCCCGGACCGCGACGGCTGGGCGCCGTCACGTGGCGGCAGTGGCAGCATGCCCCCATGAGCGACGCCGTGGCCCCGCTGGACCTGCTGGCCCTCGACGGCCTGCTGACGCAGGACGAGAAGGACGTCCGGGCATCTGTGCGCGCCATGGTTGACGAGCACGTCCGGCCCTACGTCGCGCAGTGGTTCGAGGAGGGCACGCTGCCGGCGCGCGACCTGGCGCGCGAGTTCGGCCGGCTTGGCGTCCTCGGCATGCACCTGGAGGGCTACGGCTGCGCCGGGATGAACGCCACGTCCTACGGGGTGGCGGCCATGGAGATCGAGGCGGCCGACTCCGGCGTCCGGTCGATGGTCTCGGTGCAGGGGAGCCTGGCCATGTACGCGATCCACGCGTTCGGCAGCGAGGAACAGCGCCAGCAGTGGCTGCCGCCGATGGCGGCTGGCGAGGCGATCGGCTGCTTCGGACTCACCGAGCCGGACCACGGCTCCGACCCCAGCGGCATGCGCACCCGGGCCCGGCGCGACGGGAGCGACTGGGTGCTCGACGGCACCAAGATGTGGATCACCAACGGCTCGGTGGCCGACGTCGCGATCGTCTGGGCGACCACGGACGACGGCGTGCGCGGCTTCGTCGTCCCGACGTCGGCCCGGGGCTTCTCGGCCCGCTCCGTCGAGCACAAGCTGTCGATGCGGGCGTCCGTGACGAGCGAGCTCGTGCTGGACGGTGTCCGGTTGCCCGAGGACGCCGTCCTCCCCGGCGTCCGGGGGCTGCGCGGGCCGCTGGCGTGCCTGACCGAGGCGCGCTTCGGGATCGTCTGGGGCGTGCTGGGCTCCGCGCGGGACTGCCTGCAGACGGCCATCTCCTACGCCGGTGAACGGGTGCAGTTCGGCCGGCCGATCGCCGGCTTCCAGCTCACCCAGCGCAAGCTCGTCGACATGGCGCTCGAGCTGGACAAGGCGTTCCTTCTCGCGCACCACCTCGGCCGGGCCAAGGAGGCCGGAACCGCGACGCCGGTGATGGTGAGCGCCGCCAAGCTGAACAACGTCCGGGAGGCGCTCGCCATCGCGCGCGAGTGCCGCACGATCCTCGGGGCCAACGGCATCTCGCTGGAGTACCCGGTGCTTCGTCACGCCAACAACCTCGAGTCGGTGCTCACGTACGAGGGCACGTCCGAGGTGCACACGCTGGTTCTGGGTCAGGCGCTGACCGGGATCGATGCCTTCCGCGGCTGACGACATGTCCGGACCCGGGCGGCTCCGGCGTACAGGCTGACGCCCCTACGAGCAGCAGTGCTGTCTACGCTGCGAAGCATGAGCACCGTGACCGTGGAGTCCCTGGCGCCGGCCGCCCCCGAGGTCGACCCGGAGGCCGTGCGCCGCACCTACGAGCTCGACCGGGCGCACGTCTTCCACTCCTGGTCGGCACAGGGCGCGCTGCAGCCGATGGTGGTCACGGGCGCGCAGGGCAGCTGGCTCTGGGACGGCGAGGGCCGGCCGCTGCTGGACTTCTCCAGCCAGCTGGTCAACACGAACATCGGCCACCAGCACCCCTCGGTGGTCGCGGCGATCCAGCGCCAGGCCACGCGGCTGTGCACGGTTGCCCCCCAGCACGCGAACGACATGCGCAGCGAGGCGGCGCGGCTCGTCGTCGAGCGCGCACCCGGGGACGCCCTGAACCGGGTCTTCTTCACCAACGGCGGCGCCGAGGCGATCGAGAACGCCGTGCGGATGGCGCGGCTGCACACGGGCCGGCGCAAGGTCCTGGCGCGCTACCGCAGCTACCACGGGCACACCCAGACGGCGATCCACCTGACCGGGGACCCGCGGCGCTGGGCGAACGACAGCGGCGCCGAGGGCGTCGTGCACTTCTTCGGCCCTTACCTCTACCGCTCCGTCTTCCACGCGACGACGCCGGAAGAGGAGTGCGAGCGTGCGCTGCACCACTTGGAGCAGGTGGTGCAGCTCGAGGGTCCCTCCACCATCGCGGCGATTGTGCTCGAGACGATCCCCGGCACCGCGGGCATTCTCGTCCCGCCTGCCGACTACCTCGCCGGCGTCCGGGAGATCTGCGACCGCTACGGAATCTGCTGGATCGCCGACGAGGTCATGGCCGGGTTCGGCCGCTCGGGCGCCTGGTTCAGCCTGGACCACTTCCGCACCGCCGACGGCGCGGTGCCGGCTCCCGACCTGATCACCTTCGCCAAGGGGGTCAACTCCGGCTACGTCCCACTCGGGGGCGTGATCATCAACGACGCCGTCGCGGAGACCTTCCGCGAGCGTCCCTACCCGGGCGGGCTCACCTACTCCGGGCACCCGCTGGCCTGCGCGTCCGCCGTCGCGACGATCGAGGCGATGGCGGCCGAGGGTGTCGTCGAGAACGCGGCCCGGGTCGGCGCGGCGGTGCTGGGTCCCGGCCTGGCCGACATCGCCGACCGTCACCCGGTCGTCGGCGAGGTGCGTGGGCTCGGCGTCTTCTGGGCGGTCGAGCTGGTGCGCGACCGGGAGACCCGGGAGGCGCTCGTGCCGTACAACGCCTCGGGGAGCGCCGCCCAGCCGATGAACGACCTGGTCGCTGCCTGCAAGCGCCGTGGACTGTTGCCGTTCGTGAACATGAACCGGCTGCACGTCGTCCCACCGTGCACGGTGAGCGACGACGAGGCCCGACTCGGCCTGAGCCTGCTGGACGAGGCCCTCGCCGAGCTCGAGAGCACCCGGTCCTGAAGCCCCCCC
>DATFPQ010000035.1:0-4097 GCA_035264765.1 Actinomycetales bacterium
TTCGACATCGGCCGTACCGCGGCGCTGACCGCGGGCTGGCCGGAGACCGTGACCGGCGTGACGATCGACCGCCAGTGCGGCTCCAGCCAGCAGTCGGTGCACTTCGCTGCGGCCGGCATCGTGGCCGGTCAGTACGACATCGTCGTCGCCGGCGGCGTCGAGTCCATGAGCCGCGTCCCCATGGGCGCCTCCGTAGGCGACGCGAAGCCTTACCCCGACACCTTCCTCGCCCGCTACGGCGGCGTCGCCCCGAACCAGGGCATCGGCGCGGAGATGATCGCCGAGCAGTGGGGCCTCTCGCGCACCGACGTCGACGAGTTCTCGGTGGGCTCGCAGGAGAAGGCCGCCGCCGCGCGCGACGAGGGTCGTTTCGACGGGCAGATCGCCCCGGTCACCCTGCCCGACGGAACCGTGATCTCCCAGGACGAGGGCATCCGTCCCAGCACCCTGGAGACCCTCGGCAAGCTCAAGACGGTGTTCAAGCCCGAAGGTGGCGTGATCACCGCCGGCAACTCGTCGCAGATCTCCGACGGCTCCGCCGCCATGCTCATGATGAGCAGCGACCGGGCACGCGAGCTCGGGCTGACGCCGATCGCGCGCGTGCACACGGCCGTGCTCGCCGGCGCGGACCCGGTGATCATGCTGACCGCGCCCATCCCGGCGACGGCGAAGGCCCTGAAGAAGTCCGGCCTGGGCATCGACGACATCGGCGCGTTCGAGGTCAACGAGGCCTTCGCGCCCGTGCCCCTCGCGTGGCTCGCCGAGTTCGGCGCCGACACCAAGGCGCTGAACCCGAACGGCGGCGCGATCGCGCTGGGTCACCCCCTGGGCGGCTCCGGTGCCCGGCTCATGACGACGCTGGTGCACCACATGCGCGACAACGGTATCCGCTACGGGCTGCAGACGATGTGCGAGGGCGGCGGCCAGGCCAACGCCACGATTCTCGAGCTGCTCTGATCCACCGGCACACCGCACCACCATCGATGGCCGGACCGGGGCGCCTCGCCCCGGTCCGGCCATCGGCGTCTCCGCGGCAGGTGACGCTGCCCGGACCACCCGACCAGGAGGACGACAGGTGAGACTCGACCGCGGAGCAGCGCTGGACGGTCCGGTGGACTGCCGCACCGACGCCGCCACCGCCGAACGCGACGGCTTCGACGGCTACTGGCTCAGCGAGGTCAAGCACGACCCGTTCCTCGGTCTGGCCGTCGCGGCCACGGCGACCGAGCAGATCCAGCTGGGCACCGCGATCGCGCTCGCCTTCGCCCGCAACCCGATGACGACGGCCGCGCTGGCCAACGACCTGCAGGCGTTGTCCCGCGGCCGGCTCGTGCTCGGGCTGGGCACCCAGGTCAAGGCGCACATCACCCGGCGGTTCAGCATGCCGTGGTCGCACCCGGCTCCCCGCATGCGGGAGTACGTCCTGGCGCTGCGCGCGATCTGGGACACCTGGCACACCGGTGCGCCGCTGGAGTTCCGCGGCGAGTACTACGACCACACCCTGATGACGCCGATGTTCGTACCGCAGCGGCACGAGTTCGGTCCGCCGCCGGTCTTGCTGGCCGGTGTCGGCGAGACCATGACCGAGGTCGCGGGCGAGGTCGCCGACGGCTTCCTCCCGCACGGCTTCACCACCGAGCGCTACCTGCGCGAGGTCACCGTCCCCGCACTGCAACGGGGCCGGGAGAAGGCCGGCCACAGCCTCGACGGCTTCACCATCAAGGGCTCGCCCATGATCGCGACCGGGCGGACGGAGGAGGAGCTGGAGCAGGCGAAGGCCGGCGTCCGTGCGCAGATCGCCTTCTACGGCTCGACCCCGGCGTACCGCGGGGTCCTCGAGCTGCACGGCTGGGGCGAGCTCGGTGAGCGGCTGCACCGCATGTCGCTGCGGGGCCAGTGGGAGGAGATGGGCCCGCTGATCGACGACGAGGTGCTGGACGCGTTCGCCGTCGTCGGCGGGCCGTCGGAGGTGGGGGCCGAGGTGGTGCGCCGCTACGGCGACCTGTTCGACCGGCTGACCCTCTACACGCCCTACGCCGCCGACCCCTCCGTCATGGCCGAGGTCGCTTCGTCGGTGCGGGCCACGGCCGGGAGCGCTGCATGACCGCACCTGCACCCGCCGAGCTCGACGTGATCCGGACGTCCCGGCCGCGGGACGGCGTCCTGCGGATCGAGCTGAACCGGCCGGACCGGCTGAACGCGATGACCGGCGCCATGGTCGAGCAGCTGCACGACGCGCTCACCGTGGCCGAGCGAGACCCGGGTTGCCGGGTCATCGTGCTCACCGGTGCCGGTCGCGGCTTCTGCGCCGGGCTGGACCTGAACGGCTACGGCGAGCTGCCCGGCGCCCCGGAGGAGGGGCCGGCGCATCTCTCGTGGCGCACGCAGCGGCACATCGCGACGCTGATGCAACGGATCCGCCGGTTGCCGCAGCCGGTGATCGCGCAGGTGAACGGTGCTGCAGCCGGTGGCGGGCTGGCGCTGGTGCTCGCGGCCGATCTGCGGATCGCCTCGGCCGGGGCCGTCTTCGCGGTGTCCTTCCTCCGGGTGGGGTTCTCCGCCTGCGACATGGGGACATCGTGGATGCTGCCCCGGCTCGTGGGGGCCGGCCGGGCGCACGAGCTGATGTTGACCGCCCGCCGGTTCGACGCCGAGGAGGCGCTGCGCATCGGCATGCTCGCCGACGTCGTCCCGGGCGGGCAGCTCGAGGCCCGCGTCGACCGGGCGGTCGACGACCTGCTCGGCATGGCGCCCCTGTCGCTGTCACTGACCAAGCAGGGCATGTGGCTGTCGATGGAGATCCCGTCGTTCGACGCCGCAGTCGAGCTGGAGAACCGCCAGCAGGTGATCACCAGCGCCACGAGCGACCAGTCCGAGGCCATGGCGGCCTTCCGGGAGGAGCGCCCGCCGGTCTTCCGCGAGCGCTGAGGACACATCGCGGACAGCGGCCGGCCACCGAGGCTGCCCAGAACGAGGCAACGCCTGGGCAGAACGACATATCGACGGACTGGAGCGCCCGTAAGCTCGGCGCATGACGAGTGCTCCCGAGAACGGCCGGAGCGAGGACGAGTCGCTCATGGCCCAGGCCGTCCGGCGGCGCAGCGGTGACCGCGTGGCCGCTGCGGAGGCGGAGGTGCGCCGCCTCCTTGACGTCGGACTGGCCCTGATGACCGAGGACCCGGCGACGGCTCCGAAGGTCGCCGACATCGTCCGCCGGGCCGGAGTGACCAACGACGCCTTCTACCGGGCCTTCCGCGGCAAGGCGGATCTCATGGCGGCCATCGCCGACGACGGTGCCCGCCGGCTCATCGGCTACGTCCGGCACCAACGGGACAAGGTCCCCGATCCCCGCGAGCAGCTCGCCGGGAGTGTGCGGGCGGTGATGCGCCAGGCGGCCGACCCCGTCGTCGCCGACACGACGCGGGCGGTCCTGCGGAACACCTCCGCGCAGCGGACGGGGGAGGGCGGCAGCCCGGCGGTCCGTGACCGGTTCGCCGAACTGCTGGCCGAGCCCCTCCGGCAGTTGTCCAGTGCCGATCCCGAGCGCGACGCCACGGTGATGGCCCGCAGCGCCTTCGCCGTGATGGAGCAGTACCTGTGGGCCGAAGTCCGGCCCACCGAGGCAGACATCGAGCACCTCGTCCGGTTCCTGCTCCGCGGAGCAGGCGTCCAGGACGCCTGAGCTACGGAGCAGGACGCCGTCAGGCTTGCAGGGTCACCCAACCGGCCCCGGCCGATGATGCTCGGGCGGCCTCCATCACCAACTGGACGACGTGCCCGTCGCGGAAGGTGGGCGCCGACGACACGCCGCCGGTGAGCGCGGGCTGCCATTCCTCGAGCAGCAGTGCCATGGCCGCGATCTGCCCGCTCGCGCCACGGTCGGGGAGGTCCGGGTTCGACCGGGGCCGGCGCTCCGCGAGCCCGATGTCCTGGAGGCCGTCGTCCCCCACGCGCCCGAAGCGGACGGTGTGGACGCTGCGCCGGCCGATGGCCGAGGCGGTGACGGTGCCCTCGCTGCCCATCGCCTCGAACTGCCAGCCCGCCGTGTGCGCGCCCATGGTGGTGGCGCTCAGCTCGACGAGGGCGCCGGACTCCAT
>DATFPQ010000036.1:0-2169 GCA_035264765.1 Actinomycetales bacterium
TGAGGCTGATGTGGTCGGTGGCGGTGTTGGAGCCGGCATTTCCCGGGCGCAGCGCGACCGCCAGCAGCTCACCGGTGCCCTCCGGGCCGTGGTCGACGAACGCGCACAGCGGATGGAACCCGAACCCCTTCTTGAACGTGGTGTCGGCGTACGACCTCATGTGGCGAGGTGGGTACGACTTGATGTCCTGAGGTCGGCGGTGGGGATCATGCCATCGCCTCACCTCCGGTGACCAGGCTCATGCGGTCTTTGAGCCGGTAGCTGGGGCCGTTGATGGAGATGACGTCGCAGTGGTGCAGGAGCCGGTCGAGGATGGCGGTGGCCAGGACGTCGTCGCCGAGGACGCCGCCCCATTCGGCGAAGCTCTTGTTGCTGGTGATGATCATGGTGCCGCGTTCGTAGCGGCGGGAGACGAGCTGGAAGACCATGTTGGCTTCGGCGCGGTCGAGTGGGAGGTAGCCGACCTCGTCGACGACGAGGACGGCGGGGCGTAGGAAGGCCTGGAGCTGGCGGTTGAACCGGCCGGTGGCCTCGGCGGCGCGCAGCCGGCGGACCAGGTCGTCGAGGCTGGTGAAGTAGATGGAGTACCCGGCCTGGCAGGCGCTGACGGCGAGGGCGACGGCGAGCATGGTCTTGCCGACGCCGGGTGGGCCGAGCAGCGCGACGTTGCTCTTGGCGTCGATGAATCCCAGGGCGGCCAGGTCACGGACCTTGCGGGCGTCCAGGTCGGGCTGGAACGCGAAGTCGAACTCGTCCAGGGTCTTGTGGTGCGGAAGCCCGGACAGCTTGAGCGCGTTGCGGAACCGGCGCCCCTCGCGCAGCCCGACCTCCTCCTCCAGGAGCAGGTCGACGAAGTCGAGGTAGCCCATCTGTGCGGCCTCCGCGCGGGCCACCAGGTCGTCCAGGGTGTCGGTCAGGTGCGTCAGGCCCAGGCGGGTCGCGTGGGCGCGGATCCGGTCGGCGACCAGCGCGCTCATCGGACCGCTCCGGCCAGCGCGTACTCGGCCAGCGGTCGCCGCGCGACCGCGACGTCGGCGCCGGCGTGCGCGGTCAGCAGCGCCGCCAGCGGGCCGCCGCGCACGGTGTCGGCAGGGTCGGCGCGGTCGGCGGGGTCGGCGCGGTCGGCGGGGTCGGCGCGGTCGGCGCGGTCGGGAGGGTCGGCGCGGTCGGCGCCGTCGGGGTGGTGCGGGGCGTCGTGGTCCGGCGGCGCAGGCGGCGGGGCGGGCTCGAGGACGGTGCGGCGGGTCCGCCCGTCCGGCAGTCCGTCCCAGTGCGTGGGGTCGACGACCCAGCTGCCGCGGGTGCCGGCCCGCGGGTGGGTGGCCAGCAGCGCGCCGGCGGCGGCATCGCTGCTCAGGGCGTGGATCGCGACGGCGTCCGGGGTGACCCGCAGCTCGACCCGCTGTCCTGCACGGACGCGGCGCGCGGGCACCGAGTACAGCGAGGCCTCGAACCAGACCAGGGCGTCCTTGCCGATCCGGCGCAGGTGCCGGTCGGCGACCAGATACGGCGCCGGCGGCAGCGCGGTCAGGGCGGCGCGGTCGGTCTCGGCCCGGGCCGCGATGACCTGCCCGTGGGTGCGGTGCACCTGCGCCCGCCGGGTGGGTAGCCAGGCCGTGAACGCGGCGTCGAGCTCGGCCACGCTGTCGAAGACCCGGCCGGCCAGCACATGCTCGCGCACGATGTTGACCTGCCGCTCGACCCGGCCCTTGCCGGTCGGGCGGAACGCGGCCAGGACATCGATCGCGAACCCGTAGTGCGCCGCGAACGCCGCCGCCTGCGGATGCAGCGGAACCGCCGCGCCGGGGGCGACGTGACGCTTGACGACGGTGCGGACCCGGTCATACACGATGGCGCTCGGCACGCCGCCGAAATGGGCGAAGGCGCGACGGTGGCAGGCCCAGAAGGTGCCCAGGTCCATGCTGGTGGTGAAGCAGCAGAACGGGTCCCGCGAGTACGACAGCGTCATGTGGAACGAGTAGACGCTGCCGATCCCGACGTGGGCGAGCACCGCGCCCTCCTCGCCCCAGTCGACCTGGGCCTGCGCCCCGGGGACCACTTCGAACCGGCGGTGCAGCCCCGTCAGGGGGCTCTCATCGCCGGCGCCGAGCTCGGCGGCGATCCGCGGCCGGGCCTGCGCGACATACACCTTCACCCGCTGGTAGTGGC
>DATFPQ010000037.1:0-2446 GCA_035264765.1 Actinomycetales bacterium
TCAGCTCGAGGTCGAGCAGCTCGCCGACGCGCAGCCCGGCGCCGCGCAGCACCTGCAGGCCGGTCCTGGGAAACGGGTCGTCGAGCCGGCGGACGGCGGCCATCAGGGCGTCGTCGACGTCCGGGGCCAGGGCGCGCGGCAGCGGCCGGTCCAGCCTGGGGATGTCGGCGGCGAACACCAGCCGTCGCCTGGGGGCCTCGGCCCAGTCCCAGGCGGTGATGTCCTCGAGCAGGTTGCGCAGGGTCAGCATCGCGGACTGCGCGACGGCCGGCGACACCGGCCGGGGCCGGGTCTTGCGTCCCCGCCAGGTGCGGGTGCGGTTCCAGACCAGGAACCCCTCGACGTGCTCACGTCGCAGCCCGCCAAGGTCGGCGATCTGGGGATGGTGGCTGGTGAGGAACTCGGCGAACGGAAGCAGGTCGTTGACCAGCGACTCCACCGAGCGGGGCCGCAGCGCCGCCGAGCGGGTCTCCACGTAGCGCAGCAGCACTCTTCGGATCGGCGGGGCCATCGCCACGTCGGCGAAGCGCTGTTCCAGGCTGCGACCACACGGCCGGCGCCGCGGCGGGACATCGAGCACCCCGATCTCGAACAACACCTGGCGCAGGCTGGCCAACCGGGCCCGGTAGGCCCTCAGCGAGGACCGGGACAGCCGCATCGACTCGACCAGCTCGGACTCGAAGCGGTCCACCGCATCGGCGGTCAGGTCGGCCAGGGTGCCGCCGTGCCAGGCGAGGAGAACGGCCAGGCACTCGTGCAGCACCGTGTCCACCCACTGCGGTGTCCAGCCCAGCCGCAGCCCGGCCGCTCGGGCCGCGGCGAAGCCCTCGAGGTCCTGGTCCTGGACGATGCGGCCGAGGCCGGTCAGGTTCTTCGCGGCCGCCAGCTGCAGGTCCAGGCGCAGCGATCCGGTGCCGATGGCGAACACCAGCAGCGGCCAGGCCCGGCCGCGGTGAAGCTCGACCAGCCGGTGCTGCACCGGCTCGCCCATCCAGGCCTGCAGGTCCGGATGCGCTGCCAGAAAGGCGCGGGCCACCCGCAGCCGGTCGCGCAGCGCCCGATCGGTGACCTTGAGTGCTCGGCAGTGGGCGATGTAGTCGCCGAGCAGGGCGTGGTCGCCGGTGGTGGCCACGCGTGCGACGGCGGCGGTCATCGCGGCGCACTCACCGTGGCGCGGGCGGCGGCGTACTCGGCCGCCAGGTGCTCGGTGGACAGGTGCACGTAGCGGGCGGTGGTCTCGGGGCTGGCGTGACCCATCAGCTCGCGCAGCGCGAGCAGGTCGATCCCGGCCGCCGCCAGCTCGGTGCCGTAGGTGTGCCGCAGCCGGTGCGGACGGACCCGAACCGCTCCCGAGGACGCCCGGTGCCGGCGGAACAGCGCCCGCAGCCCGGCCTCGGTGACCGCCGCTCCGGCACTGGGTCCGCGCAGCACCACGAAACACTGCGCCGTGCCCAGCCCGGGTGGTCGTTCCTGGCGCAGGTAGGCGGCGAGCTCGGCGAAGAACGCCGCGTCGACCGGGACCACGCGTTCGCGGCCGCCCTTGCCGAGCACCCGCAGCCGGCGCCGGCCCTGGTCGACGTCGGCCAGCAGCAGGCCGCGGACCTCCGCGCTGCGCAGCCCGCCGAGCAGCATCGCCAGCACCATGGCCCGGTCCCGGTGGGTGCGCAGAGCCGCCAGGAACGCCTGCACGTGCTCCAGGTCCAGCGACTCCGGCAGCCGTCGCTGCTCGCGGACCAGCCGCCCGCCGCCGCGGGCACGTCCCGGTCCCAGGTGCCCGAGCATCCCCCGCGAGACCGGACGCAGCCCCTGCCCGCGTCGCGGCGCGGGCACCGGGTTGGCGTCCCGGGCCCCGCTCATCACCAGGAACTCGAAGAACGCCCGAACCGCGGCGACCCGCCGGTTGATCGTCGCCGGCGCCGCGGCGCGCGGCCGCAGTGGGACAACCCTCGTAGGCGAGCCTGGTCGCAGGACGCCTTGCCAGTCCACCCAGGCGAACACGTCCACCGGGTCCACAACGTCCACGTCCAGTCGCTGGTGCTCAAGGAAGCGGGCGAAGTTCGCCACGTCGAAGGCGTAGGCCCGGACCGTGGCCGGCGAGAACGCCCGGGCACCCAGATGCGCCAAGAACCGGTTGGCCGGCTCGAGACCGGACCAGTCCCCAACGAGGCGGTGCTCACCCTCACGCACCCGCACGGCAACAGTCACCACAACCCCCTCCCTCACCCAGCATCGACCGGTCGACGCGTTCACCCCGGGACCTCACGCCGCAGCGGTCCAGGTGTCGTCCGAGAGCCGGTTAACGGATAGCGGGTTCGTCGACCAGATCTTGCGCCAGTGCGCGTGCGGGAACGTCGCGAACGCGGTCACGTCGGTCTTGGCCGCCAGCAGCAGGTCGGCCACGGCGGGGAACTGCCGGGCCAGCGTGGCGGCAACGGTGTCGACCTGG
>DATFPQ010000038.1:0-7300 GCA_035264765.1 Actinomycetales bacterium
GAAGCCGTGCCTGCGGATCGCCCGGAAGATCTTCGGCGTCCTGGACGACCCGGCCGGGGTGCTCGCCCACCGCCGCGGCGCACTGGAGCGGGTCGCCCTGCTGCTGGGGGACTGGCACGAGGCCAAGCGACGCTGCGCGGACACCGAGGCCCGGATGCTCGCCGTGCTGGACGCGCTGGCCCTGACCACGTCGGTGACCTCGATCCGCGGTCTGTCCGCCTTGGGCGCCGCCACGATCCTGGCCGAGACCGGTGACCTACGGCGGTTCGACTCCGCGCGGGCCGTCGTCAAGCACGCCGGCCTGGCCCCACGGCAGAAGTCCTCCGGCGCGTTCACCGGCCGCACGAGGGTCACCGGACAGGGCCGGCCGAGCCTGCGGCTGGCCGCCTGGCGCGGTGGCTGGGGCGTGCTGCAGAACAACCCCGTCTACGCCGCCCGCTACCAGCACCTGACCGGCCGCGAGCACAACAAGCTCACCGCGACCCAGGCGCAGGCCGCCATCGCCGCCGCCCTGCTGCGCCCACTACATGCCGTCGTCACCACCGGACGCGTCTGGGACCCCGACATCGCCGCCCACGGATCTCGCCGCAACCCGGGGCTCACGTGGCCGCCTGAGCGGCATCACCGCTTCCTCGTCCGCTTGACGTGCGAGGAAGAGGGTCGGGGTGAGCCCCACGCGGCATTGAGGCATCTCCGAGATGACCTCGCCGACCATCATGGGCAGCCCCGCCCGTCGTCTCACCAACCCGATCGCACACTGCTGGGACCAAATCCCCATCACCGCTACGCAGGGACAGACGACGGAGCGCGGCACCGACCCAACCCCCTTGACGCACAACGCCTCACGCTGATGGTCGGGCCTTCGGCGCTCTGGGCGGCTAGATCCGGAGGATCCCGCTTGAGTGCCGCCTCGGAGCGTGGACGCTCAGGAGTGATGACGTGAGTTGCGCCTCATTTGGTTCTCGCGGCGGTGTCTCAGAGGACGAGGTGTTGACGTCCGTCCAGCAGCTCCCGGACGGCGTCGAGGTGGCCGGCGTGCACGGCGGTCTCGACGAGAACGTGGACGACGATCGTGCGCAGGTCTGGGAAGTGAAGTCCGGCGTCAGTCCACCGGTCCTCCGGCTGTTGCGGGGCATCGTCCAGCTCACGCGCGGCGATGATCTCGTCGGAGCGGGCGATGGCGGAGCGGTATTCGGCCAGCACCTGTACGACCGGCTCGTCGGGCAGGACACGCCAGTCGCCGTTCTCGCCGTCTGGCCAGAAGTCGAGCGGCTCACCGGCCACCACGACCTCGAACCAGTAGCGCTCGTCCGAGAGGGTGAGGTGCCGTACGAGGCCGAGGCAGGACCAGCCGGACGGAAGCACTGGCCGCCGCAGCTGTTCGTCGGAGAGTCCCTCGAGCTGCGTGAGCACATGGCGACGTTGGCCAGCCAAGCGGTCGAGCAGCATGCCGCGTTCGGGAGATTCGTGAACGGCCACGCGACCAGGCTAGGTCTCGCTCGCATGCCGTCGGCTGCGGAGCGGAAAACCCCGTCGAGGTTGCCCAACGGTCCCTTCCGCGGTTCGTAGCAACCTCGCGTTTCGGCTTGAGCGCGCGTGTTCGACAGACGGCTACCGGACGGCCGCTCCGCGGCATTTGCGGATGCATCGCCAAGTGCCTTCCGGTGCATGGGCAGCCTTCCGCGGCACTGGCGTCCGGCGGGGAGCCCGGGTGAGTTGGCGTTACCGGCGTCCGAAGCCGCGTTGTACAGGCTCAGCTTCTGCGCGTGACGGCGGCGGCTAGGCGGTGGACGTGCTGTCGAGGGCGGGGCTTGTGAGTCGGCGAGCGGCCTGAGCCACGCAGGCGCGGCGCCGGGCGTGTTCCTTCGCGTGGTCGGGGGCGGAGCCGGTCATCATGCGCGCCACCTGCGGCAGCGCTGCCCAGTAGCCGGCCATGGCGGTCACGAGGAAGTTCAGCAGGTCGGGCTCGAGCGACGAGCTGAGCACACCGGCGGCCTGCCCGTCCTGGATCGCGGCGGTCTTGCGGCCGTAGTAGGTGCTGCGCTGCTCCTCCTCCGGAACCTCGGCCTCGACGGTCAGCGCCTCCCACTGCAGCAGGCGGATGAGCTCTGGGTGCTCGCGGTGGTAGTCGTACAGGCGCGCCGCGTAGTCTCCGATGTCCTCCGTCGCGAACGACCCCACGGGCACGTTCTCGGCGGCCGCTGCCAGCTGCTCGCGCAGTACGCGGGCGAACAGGGCGGGCTTGCCGCCGAAGTAGTTGTAGACGCGCTCCTTGTTCACCCCCGCCAGCCCCGCGATGCGCTCGACCGTCGTGCCGTCCGGGCCACGCTGTGCGAACTCGCTCGCGGCCGCCTCGAGGATCTTGCGCTTGGTGCCCTCGGTGTCCCAGGCCATCCTGCACTCCCAACTCCAACGCTGGCGTTGCTTTCTTTCAGAGACGGTACTACCGTTGTCTCCAACGCAACCGTTGGAGATGAGCTCATGTCCATGCACACCGCGCCGGCAGACACGGCACCAGCGACCTCTCGGCCCGCGATGAGCCGGGCGTTGACGCTTCTGCTCGCCCTCACCGGCGGCGTGGCGATCGGCAACCTGTACTGGGCGCAGCCGCTGCTCAAAATGATCGGCGATGACCTCGGCGTCTCTTCGGGCACCGCCGGGGCGCTGCTGACCGCGACGCAGTTGGCGTACGCCGCCGGCATCCTGCTGATCGTCCCGCTCGGCGACGTCCTCGACCGGCGTCGGCTGATCCCGGCGATGCTCGTGTGCTCGGCCGTCGCGCTCGTCGCGTGTGCCCTCGCCCCGACGTTCGGCACCCTCATGGTCGCGATCACGCTGCTCGGTGTGACCACCGTCGCCGGGCAGGTGATCATCCCGCTCGCCGGCGACCTCGCCGACGACGCCACGCGCGGCCGGGTGCTCGGCACGGTCATGGCCGGCTTCCTGTCCGGCACGCTCGTGTCGCGCACCCTCAGCGGGCTCGTCGCCGACGCCGCCGGCTGGCGCGCCATGTACGCCGCCGCGGCCGTCGCCGTCCTCGTGCTGGCCGTCCTGACCTACCGCAGCATCCCGTCGGCCGCGACACGCGCCCGGTTGCGCTACCCCGCGCTGCTCGCCTCGATCGGCACCGTCGTCCGCCAGCACCGGGCCGTGCGCTGGACGCTGCTGCTCGGCGCCTTTCAGTTCGGCCTGTTCATGATGTTCTGGACCGCACTGACGCTGCTGCTCACCGCGCCCCCGTTCGACTACTCCGTCAGCGTCATCGGGCTGTTCGGGCTGCTCGGCCTGGTCGGCGCCTTCGCCGCCACATACACTGGCCGGCTGCACGACCGAGGCTGGTCACTACCCGCCACCGGCGCCGGCTGGGCGCTCGCGCTGCTGGCGCTCGCCCTGGTGGACGCTGTTCCGTACTCCGCGGTCGTCCTGGGCCTGGGCATCCTGCTGCTGCACCTGGCGATCTTCCCGATGAACGTCCTGCTCGGAGCACGGCTGTTCGAGGTGGCGCCCGAGGGCCGCAGCCGCGTCAACACCGCCTTCGTCACCGTCAACTTCGTCGCCGGCGCCATCGGCTCCGCCGCAGTCGGACCGCTGTGGTCCGCCGGCGGATGGCGGGCCGTCACCACCGTCGAGATCGCCGTCGGCGTCGTCGGGCTCGCCGTGTGGGCGATCGGACGCCACGCGGCCCTGCTCGACCAGCCCCGGCGCACCCACCGCCGCGCCAACAGCCTGGCCGCACCGACCAACGGCTGACCCCGCCTCGCGGGACCCCCCTCAGCTCTGCGCCCCACCGATGCGCATTCCGGCGGTGCCCCGGCCAAGCAGCCACCACCCCCAGCCACGACCCCAGCCAGCACCAGGAGAAGCACATGGCCACCCCCACCACCACCACCGACCCGAAGCACGCAGTGATCATCGGCGCCGGCCCCGGCCTCGGCGCCTCGATCGCCCGCCGCTTCGGCCGCGAGGGCTTCGCCATCACCCTCGTCGCACGCAACGAGCAGGCCCTGTCCGAGCTCGCCGACGAGCTCCGCGCCACCGGCGTCAAGGTCGACACGGCCACCGCCGACGCCGCCGACACCGCCGGGTTCCGCACGGCCCTCGAGGAGATCGCCGGCCGCATCACCCCGGGCGTCGTCGTCTACAACGCCGCACTGGTCGCCAGCGACAGCGTCCTCAGCAACGACGTCGAGTACTTCGCCACCGCGTACGCGGTCGACGTGCTCGGCGCCATCAGCGCCGCGCAGGTCTTCACCCCGGCCATGCGCCAGGCCGGCGCGGGGACGTTCCTGGCCACCGGCGGGTACGCCTCGGTCAGCCCACACCCCGCCTACGCCACCCTCGGGCTCGGCAAGGCCGCGCTGCGCAACGCCGTCTCGATGCTGCACGACGAGCTCAAGCCCGAGGGCGTGCACGCCGCCGGCGTCACCATCTGCGGCCCGATCGCGCCCGGCACCCCGATCGATCCCGACGGCATCGCCGACACCTACTGGAACCTGCACACCCAGCCCGCGGAGCAGTGGACCGCCGAGACCAACTTCGACGGCAAGTAGCACCGTGAGCAGAGTCCTCATCACGGGATCCGCTGACGGCCTAGGCCGCCTCGCGGCGCAGTCCCTCCTGCGCGCCGGGCACCAGGTGGTCGTGCACGCCCGCAACCGCCAGCGCGCAGCGGCCCTCGACGCACTGCTCGCCCGCGGAGCCGACCTGGTGATCGGTGACTTCGCGGACCGCGACGAGGTCCGCCGGGTCGCGGTCGACCTCGACGACGGCGGGCCCCTCGACGCGGTCATCCACAACGTCGGCGTCTGGAGCGGCCCTGCGGTCATGCCCGTCAACATCGTCGCGCCGTACCTGCTCACCGCCCTGCTGGCCGACGCGCGCCGGCTGGTGTACCTCAGCAGCAGCTCCCACTACGGCGGACGCCCGTCCCTCGACGGCATCGACTGGCAAGGCCGCCGCGCGGGGTCCTACGAAGACAGCAAGCTGTTCGTCACCACGCTCGCGGCAGCGGTGGCCCGCCTGCGCCCGCATGTGCTCAGCAACGCCGTCGACCCCGGCTGGGTGCCGACCAGGATGGGCGGCCCCGGGGCGCCCGACGACCTCGACCTCGGCCACCAGACGCAGGAGTGGCTCGCGACCAGCGACGACCCCCCGGCGCTGACCAGCGGTGGGTACTGGTACCACCGCGAACGCCGCCGACCCCACCCCGCGGTCACCGACCACGCGTTCCAGGACCGGCTCCTGCAGGTCCTGGCCGACGAGACGGGCACCGCCCTGACGAGCAGAGCTCCCGCCGCTGAGTGAGAGGCCACCGCGGCCAGAGCTCCTGACCCAGACCACCCATCCGCACACCGGCGGCGAGGTGCACCCGCCGGCGCTCCAGCCACCCCAACCAGTGACCGCAGCACCGCAGCACCGCAGCACGCCAAGCGAAGATCCCACTTCAAGGAGCCCTCATGGAGCTGCAGCACCCCCGCCCAACCGCCAAGGGCCCCGCCGCCTGGTTCACCGGCGACGTCTACGTCACCCCGATCTACAGCGGCACCGGACCGTCACGGATGACCGCCGCCCTGGTGCGCTTCACTCCGAACGCCCGCAGCAACTGGCACGTCCACGCCGTCGGCCAGACCCTGCACATCAGCGAGGGCGTCGGCCTCGTCGGCACCCGCGACGGCACCGTGGTGCGCGTCCGCGCCGGCGACACCGCCATCTGCCCGCCCGGGGAGGAGCACTGGCACGGCGCCGCCGCCGACACCTTCATGAGCCACTTCGCGCTGCTCGAGAACAACCCCGACGGGTCTGACCCCACGACCTGGCTCGAGGCCGTGACCGACGAGCAGTACGCCGCCGCCCCCGCCACCCAGCACCACTGACCACACCCAGCAGCACACCACCCCGACGACCAGGAGTGCACGCCATGCCCGAGCAGCCCCGCCAGATCGGTGGAGGACGCCGCACGATCGGCGACCTCGCCCCCAAGCTCGCCGAGATCACCGACGACGTCCTGTTCGAGGACGTCTGGAACCGCACCGAGCTCGCCGCCCGCGACCGCAGTTTGATCACCGTCGCCGTCCTGATGGCCGGCGGTGACGCCGACCAGCTGCGCTTCCACCTGGGCCGGGCCCGCGACAACGGTCTGACCGAGACCGAGCTCATCGAGGCCATCACCCACCTGGCCTTCTACGCCGGCTGGCCCAAAGCGATGACCGCCATCACCGTCGCCAAGGACGTCTTCGCCGCCTGAGCCGCGGCCGCCGGCGACGGCCACAACCGACCCGACCACCACGGAGTTCGACGTCTCCAGAGCCTGCATGACTTCCGTGGAAGTGAATGCGCGTGCATCCTCCAGAACGTCCGACCTTCGGCATGAGGGTGCGATCCCGACCGCGTGTGGGGCTTGCCAAAGATCACCGGGTGAGGACTTTCCGTCCTCCGTCAAGGCGCCGGCTTCGCCGGCGCGCGGCCGGCTGCGGGCGGGCGCTTCGCGCCCGTCCTCGCCAGCCGCCAACCGCTGACGCCAGGGGAGACGACGACGGACCGGCAGCCACCGTCAGGCAGCTGCGGGTCCGCATCCAGTCCGCACTCGGCTTCGGACGCCTGGTCGTCGCGGTGAGCCGACGCGAGGCATCCGCGCAGGTCAGCGGCTATGTTGGCCGCCCGACCGAGGGTCCTCCGTGCCCTCGTAATGCGTAGGTCAAGGGTTCGACTCCCTTAGGCGGCTCCACTGCATCACTGCAGGTTAGCGCCCCTTCCGCCCTCGTGGCGGGAGGGGCGTGACCGTCTCTGCGGTGCCGTTGGTCCGCACCTGGTCGGCAACGTGGCTGGAAGCGGCCTGGTCCAGCCGCTCGGCATCCGGGTCGAGGTCGTCGCCGAACGGCGCCAGCCGGCCGATCCGCAGCGCCGTCGCCTTCCCCCAGCGCAGCCCGGTGCAGGCGAGAACTCGGACGAGTAGGCCGTGTCATCGGACGAGTTGAGGGTCAACATCACTCCCGCGCTGGGCCGACCTCACAAGGCGCGATCCGGGGCGCCGGCAACGGCGCGGATCTCTTCGATGATGTCTCGCCAGAGTTCTTCCGGCAGGTTGTGCCCCATTCCGGGGTAGGACACAAAGCGGGCGTGAGGGATCCAGGCGGCGGTATCCCTGCCTCCCCTGGTCCTGAGGAGCGGGTCGTCCTCTCCCGCGATGACCAGCGTCGGTGCGGTGATGGAGGACAACGGTGGGAACTTCTGCGCGCGACCCGCCGCCAACTGACGCTGGGTGGATGTGGGATCGCGCGGACTACGGTCATGACTGATGGTC
>DATFPQ010000039.1:0-29851 GCA_035264765.1 Actinomycetales bacterium
GTCGTCACCACGTACGAGGGACCGGTACGTGTCCGTGGTCGCCGAGTACGGCTCACCGCTGACGAGGGAGGCGTCGGTGAAGCTCAGCCGCAGCACCTCGATCAGCGGGTAGACGAGCACCAGGGCGAGGACGAGGGCCAACGGAAGGATCCACGGCCACGCCGACTCGCGCACCGGGGAACGGCGGCGCAGCTTCGGGACGGGAGGGGCCTTGGTCGTGAGCGTCGTAGTCATGCCTGCTCCTCAGGCGATCCGGTTGAGGGCCTCGTCGAGGGCCTGCTCCGCGCCCGACGTCCCCGAGGCGACGCTGCTGAGCGCGACCTGCAAGCTGTTGGACACGGTCAGGTACTTGCGGGCGGCCGGCCGAGCGCGCGCCAAGGTGGCGAGGTGCTCGCGGAACACCGGCGTGAACGCGTTCTGCTTGTAGTCCGGCCGCGCGTAGATGCTCTGCCGCGGCGGGAGGTAGCCACCGGCGGTGCACCAGGCGGCCATGCCCTCGTCGCTGACGAAGGTGCGCACCACCCAGTCGATGCCCGTGTCGAGCGAGCGACGTTCGTCGGTGAACGCAGCCCACACCCATCCGCCGGCAGACGTCACGTGCCGCTCGCCGGAGATGCTCGGTATGGGCGCGACGCCCCAGGCCTCGAAGAAGTTCTTCTCGCGCAGCGCGTTGTTAAGTGCGGCTGCCTGCCAGTTACCGCCCAGGAACATCGCGACCCGCCCGGCGACCACGTCGCTGGCCTGGTCGTCCTCCGCACCGAAGGTCGCGACGCGGGCGGGCGTCACGCCGTCAGCCACGCAGCGTTCCACGACTGCGAGGGCGTCGCGCACCGCGTCGTACGCCTTCCCGGACTCGAACGCGGGCTGACCGCTGGTGTCGAACAGCTCGGCACCCTGCGCCCACACCTGCGGCCACAAGGTCGTCGTCACCGCGCCCTCGCTGCGGCCGGCGGGAAAGAGGACCTGCAGCCCTCGGGCCGCGAGCGGCTTCGCCATGGCGATGAGCTCGTCCCATGTGGACGGCGGCTTCGGCACCACGTCCTTGCGGTAATACAGGACACGGACGTCGGAAGTGAACTGCAGCCCGCGCACGGAGTCAGTGCCGCCCGTCATGACCTGCTGCAGCGACGGGAACCAGTCGTCGACGCGGAGCCGGTGCGCGCTCATCTGAGCCGCGAGCGGCTTCGCGTAACGCGACATGCGGCCGAAGATGTAGCCGTCCACCTGCGCGACGTCAGGTGCCCTGCCCTGCGACGCCTGGAGCAACAGCTTCGACATGGCGGCCGCCGTGTCGGCGCTGCTCACTTCGGGAGTGATCGGCAGCGAGGCCGAGCTCTGGAAGGCGGCGAACTGACGGCGCAGGTACGTCACGCGCTTGGGGTCGGTGCCCTGCAGGGAGTATGAGGGGATGGCCTGCCACGACACCCCCGACCCGTTGTCCCGGGAGCACGCGGGCAGCAGCGCCGCAACCGCCGCAGCACCTGCGAGCCCGAGGATGCTGCGCCTGCCCACCGCTCGCTGGTCGTCGTGAGCCGTCACGTCCCACTCCCTTCCGTGCCGACGCGCCACCGCACCGTGGCGATCTGACCACCCCGAAGCGGCAGGCGCACGCAACCGGCGTCATCGCTCTCGAGCGGCCCGACGCGGCGTTCCTCCAGGTCGCAGGCCTCGGGTCGCATCCCGGAACGGGCCGACTGAAGCTCGGCGACGACGTCCTCGGCAGAGGTGTTGACCACCCTGAGGATGACGCCGTCGCCGTCCTCGGCGACCTTCAGTGCCGTGACGGCGACGTCCTGGGGCGCCACCGAAAGCCCGAGGCCGGCCGCCGTGGCGACCTCTGCACCTGAGCCGTGTCCCTGCACCGCGATCGCCTGCAGCGGCACCGCGAGCTCCTCGGCCGCACGGTGCAGCCGACCCAGCGGCTCCCGCGGCCCGATCGGCCGCAGGGCGAGGCGCATCACCTGAGGGCCGGGGCACTGCGCCCCCGGTGTCGGGACCTGCGGCCCCACCTTGTGCGGCCGCAGGGGGTGGTCCGTCCGAGCCATCCACCCGACGCAGCGCAGCAGCGTCACGTCCAGGACGCCGGCCTCGTCGCACCAGTACTCGTGCAGGCCCTCGGTGAGCACCTGCAGCCCGCCATCGTCGCCGGAGGCGGCCACGAACCGCCCGAGCGCGCGGGCCCCCGAGGGACGCTCACGCCAACGCTGGCCGTCGGGCGTGGTCGGCTCGCGCGCGATCGTCCCGTACGCCGTGTCGGCCAGCGTTCCGCCGCCGAGGACGCCGGTGGGCAGGCGTAGGCGCATCCGGTGGTCCTCAGCGCGGTTGTCGACCGAGATGGTGACGTCGACCCGGTCGGACCCCGGTGCGAGTGCCAGCAGAATGGTCAGCCGCTGCTCGACCAGCTCGGGTGAGCGCGCCAACCGATCCGGCGTGAGGCGGCTGGGCAGGCGCATCGTCGCGCTCAGCAGCAACGTGGACGATTCGGACCCGGGGGCCACGTCCCAGTCCAGGGCCCGGGACGACAACGGTGTGTCCCCGGGTAGTGGGCCCGCGCCGTACTCGTCGCCGGCATCCGCGTCATCGAGGATCTCGAGCAGGCCGTCGAAGGACCGGTCGAACCTGTGGGAGGCGACCGTGATCGTGCCGTCCGATGCGGCAGCCACGTGCAGCACACCGTTGTCGAGGGTGCGTTCGGTGCGTGCCACCGGCGACATGGTGGGTGTCCTTGGCGCGTCGGGCGCGCCGGCCGCCTCGACCCCCGGCACGAGCCGGTACTCGGCCGCGCCCAGAGCCGGCACGTCGTCGACGAGGAAGGTCAGCCGGTCGCGCAGCAGCTCCTTGCGTCGGTCGAGGGGGTCGGCCACGAAGGCCTCCGCCCGGTGCGCCACCGAGAAAGGCACCCGCCGTCCGGCGTCGTCCAGCAGCGCGTACTCCGACCAGTCCACGCCCGGACCCTGCAGCCACCCGAACCGCCGCTGGCCGAGCGGCGCGTGCAGATCGGGCAGGACGCCGACGTCGACCAGGCCGGACCGCGGGTGGGCACTCGGGTTGACGACGACGATCGGCACGGCGTCGTCCGCCGTCCCCGACGCGGCCACCGCGGCACCCAGCCGGTCCAGCGCATCGTGGGCCACCGCCTGACCCACCTGACCGACCTTCAGGTAGCGCGTCCGCATCTCCGAGTGCACCTCGTCGATCGAGCAGCCGCAGATCGAGTCGTGCGCGTGGTTCTTCAGCAGCTCGCGCCAGGCGTAGCGCAGCGAGTCGAGCGCGGTGCGGCCGTCGACGAGCCAGGCCATGGCGTCGAGACGCTCCGCGACACCTGTCAGGTGGCCCTCGACCCTGTCGTTCAGCGCCTTGAGCGGCGTCCGCGTCGAGCCGATGCCGTCGAATACGTCGTGGCGCACCCCGTAGCGCAGCTCGCCGCGCAGCGTCGTCGTCGGTTGCGGGCGGTCCCGGGTCAGGGCGTGGAACTCCTCCAGGCCACCGAGCTCGACCTGGACGTCCAGCCGTCGGTCCAGGGCGCTCACCATGTCGGGCAGTTCCGGCTGGACGCGCAGGTGGTCGCCCCCGTTGAGCAGCAGCAGCACCCCCGTCCGGGAGCGCTCCTGCAGCCGGCCGAGGAGCTCGGGGAGCGTGTCGTAGCGCACGAGGGCTCCGTGGTGCAGCCAGGTGGCCTCGGGGTCCGGCGTCAGCACCGCCGCGTTCGAGTAGCTCTCGGTCAGCCACTCCACCAGCACGCGCGACCCGTCGGGGGCCTCCCACCACAGCTGGCTGCCCGTCCGCTCGACGTCGGACCCGAAGCCGCGCATGGCGTAGAACGTGGTGATGCCGAAGCCCCTGAGGATCTGCGGCAGCTGCGCGACGTGGCCGAAGGTGTCCGGCAGGTAACCTTCACGAACCACCCAGCCGAGGTCCTCGGCCACCGCGATCCCCTGCAGCAGGTTGCGCACGATCGACTCACCCGAGACGTGCAGCTCGTCGGGCTGGACGTAGAACGGCCCTGGGCGCAGTCGACCGGAGCGGACGAGGGCGGTGAGGCGGTCCCGTGCGCCGCGCCGCACCTCCAGGTAGTCCTCCACGATCACCGACTGGCCGTCCAGCAGGAAGGCCGGGAGCCCGGGCTCGCGTTCGAGGGTGTCGATCAGCTCGTCGAAGAACCGCAGCAGGTGGAATCGCATGGTCTCGAAGGGCGCGTACCACTCGCGGTCCCAGTGGGTGTGCGGCACGACGACCGCGACGACGCCCGATCGGGGTGCTGATGGCCCGGTCTCTGCCTCGTCGGCGCGCGGGTAGCCGAGGGGGGTCTGGGTCACGAAGCGTCGTCTCCTAGGTCGCGGGAGCTTGAGACGTGTCCTACGTCAGCGCTGACGTTCAGCGTTGACGCACTATGCTCCTGCCCGAGCTCGACCGTCAATAGGTTGCTCTCGGCGAAATGTGCCAAGGCTCCTCGAGGTCGAGCCGACGTCGAGCGAGTGCGAGGTGGAACAGGGCGTGCGGTCGCGGAGCAGCAGGGCCACGGGGCGGCCGACGATGCAGGACATCGCCGACCGCGTCGGCATCAGCACCAAGAGCGTGTCGCGCGTGCTCAACGGCGAACCTGGTACCTCGGCCCGCACGACCGAGCGGGTGCTCGCCGTGGCGCGTGAGCTGGGCTTCCGGCGGAACGACCTGGCCCGCAGCCTGGCACGCGGGGACCGCACGGGCACGGTGGGGCTCGTCCTCAGGCACTCCTCGACGCGGTTCTACGAGAACCTCATCCGCGGGGTCGACGAGGTCGCCGACGCGCACGGGGCCCTCGTCCTGACGGCCGGCTCGCACTCCGAGGACCGTGAGCGCTCCACGCTGCTCGCGCTTTCCTCACGGCGCGTCGACGGGATGCTCATCGTCCCGGTCGGTCGAGACCAGACCTACCTGCGGGCCGAGCAGGCCATGGGGATGCCGCTGGTCTTCGTCGACCGTCCACCCTCGGGGGTCGCGGCGGACGCGGTGCTGGCCGACGACCGTGGCGGAGGCCTGCTCGCCACCCGGCACCTGCTGAAGCACGGGCACCGCCGCATCGGCGTCGTCGGCGCATCGACGTCGGTGCACACCGTGAACGAGCGGATCGCCGGCTTCGACGCGGCCATCGCGGAGGCCGGGCTGACCGGGGATCCCCGACTGGTGCAGCTCGACGTCGAGGGCTCCGCTGCCGCGCGTGCGGCCGTCCTGCGTCTGCTCGCCGAGCCGTCGCCGCCGACCGCGCTGTTCCTGCTCAACAGCGTGTGCACCATCGGCGCGCTACGCGCCCTCGACGACGCCGGTCTTGCGGGGCAGGTGGCCCTCGTGGGCTTCGACGACTTCGACACGGCCGACCTGCTCACCCCAGCCGTCACCGTCGTCGCGCACGACATCGTGGAGATGGGACGTCGGGCGGCTGCGCGGCTGTTCGCGCGCATCGGCGGCGAGGACGGGGCCCCCGCGCTCGACGTCCTCCCGACGACGCTGATACCGCGCGGGTCCGGCGAGCTGGTCCGCGCCCGTCAGGTCGCGCGTGCGCGTCGCTCTCGTTGAGTCCACGTCGCACCGACCGGCGAGACACGAGCGACCGCCTGAGGCGCTCTTGGTCGGCTTCCTTCCTCACCGTCGATGGGCGCCACGGCCGCCGCCGTTGCTCAACACGTGCGTTCGGGGTGAGGCCTAAGGGACGGAGCGTCCGTGCAGCGGATCGGGCACACCCTGCCTGCGCAAGATCGCGCCCATGATCTGTTGCCGGTCGAGCCGCGCTGACGCCGCGCGAGCTCCAGAACGAACCGCAGGCCATCGCCTCGTTCACCACTGCGCACGTCGCGCGAATCGACTCCTGCCCTAGACGTTGCGCAGCAGCCAGCCGGTGGTAGCCGTCGACCAGGAGGAACGATCGGGTCGAGCCACGCCCGGACCTGGTCGATCGGCTCTTGAGCAAGAGCCGCGATGGCGACGTCGGTCAGGTGGCCAGCGGGGCCAGCGCCAGCAGTCAGGGGAGGCGTCGAGCCGCGCCGATCCCAGCACAGGTTGGCCGGTCCGGCGGACGACGAGCACGGCAGCCCCCCGGCGGACGGCCCACCACGCTGGAACGGGCCGGGGGCGGCGGCCGCCTGTACGCTCCTAGGAAGCCGCCGCCGCTCTCGAGGCTGGGAGGAAACTTCCGGGAGATGGAAGGCGCTGGTGTTGGCGAGTGGGCGTGATGGGCTGATGAGTGAGTTTCCTGGTCCGGACTTCGATGAGTCCGTTGACGACGTCACGCTTGCTGCGATGCGGGCCATCCTGGGCTTGGTGACCAGGGTCGAAAAAGATGGACCGGTCACATCGAGCGACGTCTTGGCCGCGTTGACCGGGGTGCTTCGGGCGGCGGGTATGGGGAATACGGTTCCCGGCGTCGGAAGCGTCCCGGCGCATGAGGTTGACCGGATTGTCGGACATTGCTTGGCGGCGGGCTTCCACATCGTCCGGGTGCTCCTCGCGCACGTCGAGGCCCGGTGGGGGATTTCGGCAGAGACGCTGCTGGACGATTTCGAGCGGGAGCTCAACTCGGGCGAGGACTGAGTGTCGTGAGCTGAGTTCCTTGCGGGGACCAGATCGACCCTCGGAGCGTGGGCCGGTACGTCGGGCAGCGACTGCCCCCGTCAGCTGTCGGGGTCGTGGGCGCCGCGTTCAGCTGGGATGCGCCCGCGGAGGCGATAGAGCGGGGCGCCCGTGGTTTTGGGGTGCAGCAGCCCCTGGTCTCCGGCCGTTTCCACCGCGGCGGCACGGTTTCGGACGCCGAGCTTGCGGTAGATGGCCTTCATCTGCGTCTTGACGGTGGAGGGGGGTACCGCCATCTCGTCTGCGATGGTGGTGACCGTCTTGTGTGTCGGCAGCATCTGGAGGACACGCAGCTCCGTGGTCGACAGCGTCTCACCGAGAACGGTCGCCGGCCCTGGCGGGGGCAGGCGTCGCTGCAGCTCCGCCTGACGAGCCGGCAGGACACCTTGTGTGGGCAGTAGCTGCAGGGAGCGCTTGGAGTCGCTGAGCTTCTTGTACGCCTCGTCGGCGTGGCCAAGATCCAGCAGAAGGTGGCCGAGGACCAGCGCGGTTTGGCAGGCCAGCCAGGGGAACGCGCGCGGGGAGGGATCCGCGTAGATCTGCACGGCGTTGGACAGCGCTTCTTCGGCAGCCAGGGTGTCTCCGGCGTGCAGCCTGAGCCGGGCGGCCGCCGCGTAGACGACCAGACTGGTCAGGTACGGCTCCAGGTGGCCGTCCTCGATGAGCCGTAGAGCGTCGTTCACGTGCGCGCCTGCGGCATCCCAGTCCTCGCCGTCGATCGCCAGCAACGCCAACTGGCCCAGGGCCATGCTCACCCCGGGCCGCTGATTGGATGTGCCGTATTGCGTCGCCGAGGCGAACGCGGCCCCGGCCTGCCCCGATTGGCCCGACAGGCTCAGGGCGCATCCCAGGAGCAGCGCTGCCATCGGGTGCCAGGGGCTTCCAGGCGGTTCCAGCTGCATCGCCTCGCGAGCTTCCTCCACCATGTTGGAGATGCCAGCTACCGCGAGCGCCGTCCGAAGACGCGCAACGGCCGACGTCAGTGATGCGCCCCCGTCCATGAAAGGTCCGTCGTGGTCATCGCTCTGCTCGGCGATTCGCAAGGCGCGAGCGGCCTCACCCGGATGACCCGTCAGTGCCCACACCCAGCCTGCGTTGACGGCGCCCGCCGGGAAAGCTCGCAGCATGTCGTCGTTGAGCGCCGACAGGTAAGACCGCACCTGATGCAGGCGGCCCTGGGTATTGAGAGTCTGGATCTGAGCGCCGATCAGCCGCGCAGCTCCATCGGGCCGGCCGCCGACGGCGACCGCGTGTTCGATGGCGCGCGCCGGCATGCCGTGCTCCTCGAACCACGTCGCCGCCCGCGAATGGATCGGAGCCTCCTCATGAGGCTCGATGCGACGCAGCTGGGCGCGCAGGATCGCGGCGAAGAGCTGGTGATAGCGGAACCAACCGTCCGCCTCAGCCGGTACGAGGAAAAGGTTCTTGTCATAAACCTCCGCCAACAGCGCTGAGGAATGGCCCACCTGCAGTGCGGCGTCGCAGAGGGCTCCGCTCATCACGGACAGAACCGAGCTCCGTCGCAGGAAGCGCACCAGCTCCTCCGGCTGTCTGGAGAGAACTTCCTCCACGAAGTAGTCGGCCACAAATCGGTGTCCCGCTCCAAATGGCTCAATGCCCGACGTCCGGCCGCCGCCAGCCCGAGCGGCCATCGCAGCCAGATAGATGCCGGCGGGCCAGCCCTCCGTCACCTCGAGCAGCTCCGCAACCGCGGCTTCACTCACCGGTACATTCATCAAGTCGAACAACGTCTTCGCCTCAGCAGGGGAGAAGGCCAGATCGTTGCCGTCGATCTCCGCGGTCAGCCCTTGTCGGCGCAGCCGGCTCAGACCGTGGCCCAACGGCCGCTGTCCCGCCACGACCAGGTGGTTGCCCCTTGGCAGCACTTGCGCCAGCGAGGTCAGCAGGTCCCGGCACGCCGGCCGGGTCAAGGCCTGCGCGTCGTCGATCACCACCACTCGGGGGTGAGCCGCCAACCTCAGGCCATCGATCAGCAGATCCCCGGTGAAGCCCGCCTCCACTGGATCGTTACTGACCAAGGCCCTCCGAACGACGGCCAGCTGCTGCTCCACGCCATCGCCTGCCGGCACCGCACGGGCGATTCGCCTGATCAGCTCCACAGGCTCGTCCGCCTCTGGATCACACTCCACCCACCCGAACGGACGCTCATCCACTGCTGCCCACTGCCGCAGCACGGTGGTCTTGCCGTAGCCCGCGGGAGCGTCCACCAGGATTATTGGAGTATCCGGAGACACCGCACGAAGGCGGCCCACGATCTCACGACGAGGCACGACACCGGCCCTCGAACCCGACCCGTCGTCGCGGCCACTTGGGGCTGGCCCGTTCATCGCGTCCCGACTCCCGCCACTGCGCGCCGACTTTCGGGGCTCCGACAACCCACGCCCACCACCGCCCCACACCGATCGCAATCTGCACCGAGGCATGAGCCGTATGAGCCCGTCCCCGCTCAGCGAACGTCCCGTGCGCGATTGATCGTGGCACGGCCCGACGGCTCGAATCCACAGCAGTCAGACGTACGTCGCGCGGCAACCTCTCCCGCGTCTGGCCCGTGGAGCGCACAGAACCACGGGATCCGACGGTGTCCGTGTTGTCGATCGCTGGGCGGGACCATGGGGCGCCTTGGAGTTATCACCGCAGCCAACCGCCGCCCCAAATACGCCCCCACGGGGCAGCAGGGGCTATGCGCTCCTGCACCCGGGTCAGATCGTGGGGACGCGCTCGGTCTACCCGTTCGGGTGATCCGGGTTGGTGCACGGCAGTCCGATACCGCTGGCATGACGATGGTGCCGGCGCAGCGCCGGTCCGACAGGCCGGTGCCTCCGCCTCGGCAAGGACTCCGCGACCCCTGGGACGCGCTTCCCGCGCCGGAACCCCGAGGCCGTCGCGCCGCGGTGCGCGCCCTTGCTGTGCTGGCGCTCGTCGCAACCGCCGCCTACCTGACCTGGCGGCTCGTGGCCACGATGCCCTCGGGCAGCCTCTGGCTCGGCGTCCCCTTCCTGGTGCTGGAGGTCCACGCCGCCGTCGGCTTTGCGCTCTTCGTCAGCTCCACGTGGGACGTGGACTCGCCGGACGTGCCGCCGCTTCCGGCGCCGCAGCCGTCGGTGACCGTGCTGGTGGCGACCTATGACGAGGATCTCGAGGTGCTGCTCCCCACGGTCGCCGCGGCCGTGGACCTGGACGGCCCGCACGAGACCTGGGTGCTGGACGACGGTGACCGTGCGGAGGTGGGAAGGGTGGCCCGTGCCCTGGGCGCGCGCCACGTCACCCGGCCGGTACGCGACCACGCCAAGGCGGGCAACCTGAATCATGCGCTGGAGTTGGTGACAACCGAGCTGGTCGCTGTCTTCGACGCCGACCACGTGGCCGATCGGGACTTCCTCACCCGCACCCTCGGCTACTTCTCCGACCCGGCGGTCGCGCTGGTGCAGACACCGCAGGACTTCTACAACGTGGACTCCTTCGAGCACCTCTCCGACACCTTGCACGAGGAGTCGCTGTTCTACCGGGTGATCCAGGCGGGCAAGCACAGCGCCGGTGCGGCGTTCTGGTGCGGCACCAACGCGGTGCTGCGCGTGTCCGCCCTGCGCGCCGTGGGCGGCGTCGCCACCGAGACCCTCACCGAGGACCTGCACACGACGACGCGACTGCACCGCTCCGGTTGGCGAACCGTCTACCACAACGAGGTCCTGGCGCGCGGGCTGGCCGCCGCGGGGCCGGATGCCTTCCTGTCCCAGCGCCTGCGGTGGGGACAGGGCGCCATGCAGGTTCTGCGGCTCGACAACCCGCTGCTCGGTGCTGGCCTCACGCTGCGGCAGCGGGCGGCGTACCTCTACTCCTTGTCGGCGTGGTTCGACTCCTGGCGCACGCTCCTGCTGGCTCTGGTTCCCGTCGTCGTGCTTCTCACGGGGGCCGTCCCGGTGCAGGCGCCGCCGACGGCCTTCCTCGCCGCCGCCGGAACGTCGCTGGGCCTCCAGCAGGCCGCGTTGGTGGCGCTGGGTCGGGGCCGGTCCCGGGTCCTGCCGTCACTAGTCTTCGACGTGGTCCGGCTGCAGGCCAACCTGGGGGCCACCTGGTCGCTCGTCCGGCCGGACAGCGGGGGCTTCCGGGTGACCGCCAAGGGGCGCACCGGGGACGAGCGCGCTGCCGCGTCGGTGCCGTCGGTCCTGAAGGCCCTGCTGACGGTCGTGTCCGCGGGCCTCGTCTGGGGCCTGCTCACCCTCGACGGGCTGACCCCGACGACGTACCCGGCGCGGTGGGTGGCCCTGGTATCGCTCGGCTGGCTGGCGGTCACGCTCGTCCTCGTGCTCGCCGCCGTAAGGCGGATCCGCGACCTTCGCTACGGGGCGGAGCGCCGCGACGGGCACCGCTTCCCGGTGCACCTGCTCGGCGAGGTCGGAGGCGCTGTCGCCGTGGTGGACGACGTGTCGCTCGGCGGTGCCCAGGTTCGCCTGGAGGGGGAGGGCCACGCGGTCGGGGACACCGTGGAGCTCGCCATCGCCGTGACTGGGCAGGAGACGCCGCTGCGCCTGTCGGCCACCGTCCGCAGCCGGGTCGGGGCGGTGCACCGGCTGCAGTTCGCGGACGACCAGTGGCGCGCGCTCGGGACGCTGTCGTCCGTCGCCTTCCGCCAGACGATTCTCCAGCGGGCCGACGCGGTGGGCGTCGACCGGGCAGGGCCGGAGCCGCTCCCGGTCAACGGGTGAGGTGCTCGGTAGGCCGGGCCTCGGCCTCGATCAGCGTTCCGCTGACTCGTGTTCCTCGACGGCGACCGGTGCTCTCGCTTGGCGCCCCGTGGTGGAGCTCCGGACGACGAGCTCTGGTGTCATCACGACCCGACGGTGTCGGTGACCCGCCACGTGCTGAACCTCCTCGAGCAGGAGGTCGGCCCCCGTGCGGCCGAGCAGCCGTCGCGGCTGACGGACGGAGGTGAGCGGCACGGCGGCTGCTGCTGCGAAGTCGATGTCGTCGTACCCGACGATGGCGATGTCGTCCGGCACCGCGACTCTGTGCTCGGTGAGCACCTGCAGAACTCCCAACGCGATGAGGTCGTTGGTGCAGATCACGGCGGTCGGACGCGGGTAGAGGCCCAGCAGGCGCATGCCGGCGTCCCGGCCGTTCTGGAAGCCGAGACTGGGAACCCGTACGTCCACCATCGAGTCCGGGTCGCGCCCCCACTGGGCGAGGCTGGCACGTGCTCCCTCGCCACGCTCTCGGCACGGCGCTAGTTCCGGGCTGCTGGAGATGTAGGCCACCTGGGTATGACCGAGGGAGAGCAGGTGTGCCATGGCCAGCTCGCCGCCTCGTACGTCGTCGACTCCGACAGCGCAGTGGTCCGCGTCGGCGGTGCGGTGGTCAAGAGAGACGACGGCCGTTCCGTGGTCACGGAGCCGCCGCAGCCGCGCCGCGACGGAGTCGCCGGAAGGGATGATCAGCACGCCCTGCACGCCCTGCTGCTCCAAGAGCGTCAGGTGCGTCTCCTCCTTGCCGGGATCCGCGTCGGTGTTGCAGACGATGACCGCGAACCCGGCCGGACTGGCGGAGTCCTCAACGCCGCGAGCGAGGTCTGTATAGAAGGGGTTCGTCAGGTCGAGGACCACCAGGCCGAGGACCCGACCGCGGCCGGTGCTCAGCTGCCGCGCCGACTCGTTGCGCACGAAGCCCAGCTCGGTGATGGCCCGTAGGACGCGCTGGCGCGTCGCCGGAGCCACCGAGTCGGGACGGTTGAGGACGTTCGACACGGTGCCCACCGAGACGTCGGCCTGCCGCGCCACGTGCCTGATGGTGACCTTCGCCTGCGTCACGGATCCGACGTCCCCTCCAGCTGTTGAAATGAACAGTGAACCATTCCCTCCCCCGGCAGGGGGGCCGCACCCGGTGGCCACAGCCGGGGGCGGGTGCGGCGCGGTGTCGCGCGCCGCACCCGCTCGCGTCAGTGGTCCCAGGGGAAGCGAGTACGCCCGACGGTCGGAAGGCCGTGGTTGAGCCGGCCTGCCGTACTGGCCAGCAGATGGCACTCGGGCAGGTCCGCGCCCTCCTCGCGGACCAGCTTCACGACGAGCTCGTTCCAACCCTGCTCGAAGCGGACCTCGAGATACCCGTCGTTCGGGCTCCCGTACGCCGGGCGGATGGGGCGGTGGCGGTCCAGGCTGAACAGCTGCTTGCCGTTCAGCCATGCCGACACAGGGCACCCGGCGTCCACACCGAGAAGGACGTCCAGCGCCTCCGGGACCTGGAAGAACGTCTGCACGTACACGACGCCGGGCTGGTCCAGGACCTGCTCGAGCGGCAGGCGGTTGCCGAGCACGGTGAGGTCCTTCCAGCTCCCGTCCCTAGCGCTCGCCGTGAGCTCGTCCGGGCGCTGTGCCTCCGGCGGGAACGGAGTTTGCAGAAGCTGGCCCGCGGAGCGGCCTTCAGCCGGGTAGCGCTCGCTGACCCGGGTCGCGATCGCTCCGACGAGCGCCACCGGTACGGCAGGCTGCTGCGGGTAGCCCGCCAGCTCCACGTCGAGGAAGAGCCGGTTGGTGTTGGCGACGCGAGACCGGTCGGGCACGGCGATGTCCCATGACACGGTGACCGCGCTCGCCGGAGGGATCTCCACCACCTGTGCCGAAGGCGCCTGCCACCCCTCAGGGACGATCAGTCTGGCGGTCGCCGTCACCGGGTCGGGGTGTGGGTTCGCCAGGCGGGTCGTGAGGGCCTTGGTGGACGTCGGTACGGCGGCGGGACCGTCGAGGTAGTCCACACCGATCGACAGACCGGCCATGCGGTGCTCGACGAGCAGGGGACTGCGCCTCCACAGCCCACGTACCGAGTCGTCTGCATACAGGTCCGCCTCATCCACCTCCACGGCACCGTCGCGGACGGTGAGCCCGTTGGCGGCCAGCACCCGCTGCGCCATGGCAGCGACGCGGTCCACCACCTGGTTCAGGTCCAGGGGAATCGGCGTGGATCCGTCGGTCAGGTGGCGCACGCCACCCCAGTCCTCGTTGGTCGAGATGGCCTCGCCGAACGGCTCCGTCCACCTGGTCGGCAGGCCGGAGTCCCCGGCCACGATCCCGAGCCAGCTTCCGATCGTCCCGCCACTGGAGTCGGTGTCGTAGCCGCAGTTGACCGTGATGCAGAGGGCGTCCCCGAAGTCCTTGCCCCAGAGCAGGCCGATCACCTGGAAGCCCATGTTGAGCGGCGAGAACTGGGCGACGTGAGACGGCGTGGCTTCCAGCACGCGGGCGCGAGCCTCCTGCCACGACAGACCCTCGTCGTGTGCGCGGAGCGCTGCCTTAACGGCCTTGGCGGTCAGGGAGTCCTCTGGGACATACGACAACCCGATGTCGATCAGGCGGCGTGGGTCGCTCACGACGAACCCCGCCGACTGGATGGCCACGTTGAACAGCTCGCCGAACACGCTCTCCCCGCCGGCGTGGTCGCAGATGGCGTCCTCGTACGCGTAGCGAGCAGCCAACCGAGGATGACCCGGCGCGACACATGCCCAGATCTCCGAACGGATCGGGCACCCCATGCAGTCGATGAACCAGTTGTTGTAGTGCCCGCTCACCGGCGGCTCCAGCCCCAGCCGCAGGTTCGTCTTGGACAAGCCGTACTCGTCCCAGTTGTAGCCGATGTGGTCCAGCCAGTACCGGGCCAGGTCTCGCGCCGTCAGGCCAGGACCGACCTGCTCGAGCGCGGTGAGCCAGATGAGCTGCATCTCCAGGTCGTCATTGGGTAGCCCGCCCTCCCGCAGCTCGGGGTACCACCACACGTCGAAGGGCTCAGGACGACCGAGCGCCTCCTCGATCGGCGTACCCAGGGTGCCGCCGCAGTTCTTGCCGACCCAGCAGCCGCGAACCTTGTCACGGAACGTCGTGCCGGTTAGGTCGAGCATTCGCTCTGTCACTGTGCCTGCCTTCGGTAGAGGTCTCGGGACGCAGCCGTGTTCGCGCGGCAGGACCGTCCACCTGCCGGCGCTACGCGCCTCGCAACCGCCCGATGCGCGTGTCACGGGGCCGCGCGAGCGGCGCGCCGCCCCGCTGCGCGATCGACACTAGCTGGTGAACCGGTTCAGAACAATGGCGTGTCGATGCGCCGGGTCCGCGGGTCGCGACGCGTCCGCGTGTCCGCCTGGGTCCGACGGTGAGGCGGCAAAGCAGCCCACTGCACCGATAGACAGCCCCTAGACCCATTTGTGGTGAACCCTTGACGCTTGCGCGCTGGCGCTCCTAGGGTCGAACTCATCGACTGAACCGGTTAAATCAAGTCGATCGGCGCCCGACTCGACGCGGCGCCGCCCCCTGCGGGCGCCGGCAGTGGCGTCGCACACAACTCCCGCACGTCCAGCGTCGGACGTCGGGCGACTGGAGGCTGGGCAGTGTCAATCACCGGAAGCCGCTGGCGTCGCACGCGTGCGTGCCAGGCCGCACTCGTGGGACTCACACTGGCCGCTCTTGCGGCGTGCGGGAGCGGGTCGGGGACGTCGAACGCGTCGTCCTCGGATGCCCTCGCAGTGCCGCAGCCCGGCTCGGCCGAGGCCAAGACGGTCAAGGGCACTGTCAACTGGTGGGGCTGGTCACCGGGCGTCTCGGTCGCACCCCTGTACGTCAAGGCCTTCAACGAGGCGTACCCGAACATCAAGGTCAACTTCAAGTTCTACGACTACAACCAGTACAGCCCCGCCCTGCGGACCGGCGTCGGGTCGCCGAGCGGTCCGGACGTCTTCGACCTCGAGCCCGGCGGGATCGCCAGGCAGTACGGCCGCTTCGGAACGGACCTCACGCCGCTGGCGCAGAAGGTCCTGGGCAGCGACTGGAAGGACAAGCTCTCGCCGCTCGGAGCGGACGCCTTCACCCAGGACGGCAAGCTCAAGGCGCTGTCCGTTGGCTCGGGCGGAGCAGGGACTCTGGTCATCAACAAGACGCTGTTCGATCGGTGGGGCCTCAAGCCGCCGACCACGCTGGACGAGTGGGTGAGTACCTGCAAAGCCATCAAGGCCAAGGGCAAGACCTGCTTCGTGCACGGAGCCAAGGACGCCTGGGTCAACCGCGACCTGATCCAGGCGATCTCGAACAGCATCGCGCCCGGGAAGTTCGCCAAGGCGGTCCAGGGCCAGGCCAAGTGGACCGATCCCGACCTCGTGCAGGCGCTGAGCGTCTACCGCAGCCTCTTCGGCAACGGCATCATGCAGCCCGGTGCGGCCGGCATCACCCAGTACAACGACGCGCAGAACAAGTTCATGGCGCAGGACGCAGCCATGATCATGCAGGGCACCTGGGAGCTGGGCAACTACAAGGCGCAGGCCCAGACCGCCGGTATCAAGTCGGCTGGGGTCTCCTCGCCGAAGCCGTTCGTCGAGCAGCTGGTGCCCTTGCCCGATGTGGCTGGAAAGGGCAACAAGCCGTACCTCTTCGGGGACCCCGACTTCGGGCTCACGGTCAACGCGCGGTCGAAGAACCAGCGTGCTGCCAACATCTTCGTGGCCTGGTACACGCTCACCAAGCAGGGGCAGCAGGTCGTGGCTGACCAGTACACGCAGGTGCCGTCACTCAAGGGCATCACGCCTGCAACGCAAGGACTGGTGGACCCCTCGGTGCAGGTGACCTCGCTGCGGAACCTCGGGACACAGGTGCAGAACGCGACCGAGCACCGGCAGGTTGCCTACCCCGACCTTATGACTGCCATCGGCGACGCCGCCTCAGCTCTGGCCTCAGGGAGCAAGACCCCGCAGGCGGCGGCTCAGGACCTGCAGACCGCATCCGACGGCGTCTCCCGCTGATGTCGCGTCGGCTCCGTCAGGAAGGAACGCGATGAAGACCGTGGCTCTGACCCGCCACCGGCACGAGCAGTCGACCCTCACACAGCACCGGGCCGGAAGGGCCGCCAAAGGCTCCGCGCCTCACGGGCCGCGGCGCAACAACGTGGCGGGGTACCTGTACGTTGCACCCGCCGTGCTCGTGGTGGTCGGAATCGTCTACTTCGCCATCGTGTACACGCTCCGCATCAGCGTCCTGGACTGGGACGGGCTCAGCCCCGACCCGGTGGCTGTGGGCCTGGACAACTACGTGCGTCTCGTCGAGGACGCGGTGTTCTGGCGGTCCCTCGGACACATGGCAATGTTTGCTCTCGCTGTGTTGGTGCAGATGGCCTTGGGCCTGGGCTTCGCCATCCTGCTGCACTCAGGTGTGCGCGCCAAGACGCTGTACAAGGTGCTGTTGTTCCTTCCGGTCGTGCTGGCACCGGCGGTCATGGCGCCGGTCTTCCGGCAGATCTTCGACGCCGACGGTCAGCTCAACACCATGCTCCGTGCGGTCGGCCTCGATGCGCTGGCACATCCATGGCTGGCAGACCCCAGCACCGCCTTGTACGCGCTGATCACCATCAACGTCTGGCAGTGGACCGGCTTCAGCTTCGTGCTGTACTACGCCGGCCTGACACAGGTGGATGCCAGCCTCATCGAGGCCGCACGCATCGACGGCGCGGGCAACTGGCGAGTCATCTCCAGCCTCCTCATCCCGCTGACCCGCGGCACCACGGTGACGCTCGCGATCCTGGGAGTCATCGGGACGATCAAGACGTTCGACATCCCGTATCTCGTCACCGGAGGCGGGCCCGCCCGCTCTACCGAGGTCCTGGCCACCTACCTCTACCAACAGGGCATCACGGACTTCCACGTCGGCTACGGCGCCGCCTTGACCGTCGTTCTCATGATCATGTCGCTCGTCCTGACCGTGTCCCAGGTCCGCAGGTTCAAACTCGGAAGCGAGGCATAACGTGCTCGAGATTCGCGGCGCAGCCGGCCGCGTCGCCACGCAGCTGCTCATCACGGTCCTCGTCGCTCCGTTCGTGTTCCCGCTGTGGTCCATGCTCCAGGGATCGCTGGCGGGGGACGGGCTGGGCAACTACTCATCCGTCCTGGGCTTGCCGCAGCTGCCGGCGTTCTTCCGGAACAGCCTGCTGATCGCCGTATGCACGGTGGTGCTCGTCTACGCGTCCACCATGCTCGCGTCGTTCGCCCTGGCCAAGCTTCCCTTCGTCGGCAAGGAGGTGCTGTTCTACGTGCTGCTCCTCGCCCTGACCATGCCGAGCGCGGCGCTCACCGTGCCGTTGTTCATCACTGTGCAGCGGCTAGGGCTCCTTGACAGCTTCGTCGCCGTGATCTTGCCCCTCACCGCATTGGCCATCCCGCTCAACGTGCTTCTGGCGCGGGGCTTCATCGCCGCCCTGCCGGACGAGCTCTTCGAGGCGGCTCGCCTTGACGGCTGCGGGACACTACGCACCTTCTGGCACCTCGTCCTGCCGCTGATCCGTCCCATCTCAGCTGTCGTCGTGGTGTGGACGTTCGTGGGAGCCTGGAACGAGTACCTGTTGCCGCTGCTGTTCCTGCAGAGCCCCACGAACCAGACAATCACCCAGCTGCCGCAGTTCTTCTCCACCCAGTACGGCAGCGACCAGACCAAGATCATCGCGGGAGCAGTCATCATCACGCTGCCCACTGTCATCGTGTACCTGGCCCTCCAGAAGCTCTTCGAGCGGGGGCTGACCGCGGGGGCCATCAAGTGAGCCGGAGGGCAGTACGCATGGCACCGGCCCGTCGACCGCCGGTGACACGCGCGCTGCTGCGCTGGCCTTCCCGTACTCAATCGAGCCGACAGCGGAGCTGGGATCACGTCCGGGAGGCAAGTCTCCGGCGCCGGCCTGGCTCTGCGGGAGCCGGTCCGGCTCGCCGTGTCCGCCACGAGCCCGTGCAGAGCCAGCGCGTGCTTACGGTGGAGGGCAGCCCACAGCCTGGAATCCGCACCGTCCTGAATCACCCTCCGCAGACCCCCACCTACCTGCGCGCCCAGACCCTGCCGGAGCCCACCTGAACCCGATCAATGGATCTGCTGCGGCAGTTCACCGACGCGAGCATCAGGATCGCCCAGAGGGTGCCGGTCAGCGCAGAGGAGGACGCTCAATCGACCCGCATCTACAGCCTCGACAACCGGTACCCACGGCGGTTCTGGTCCTGGGGATCATCGGCGCAGCCATCGCCCTGGGACTGCTCGCGTTACATCTCGCGGCTCTCGGCCGCGGCCTCACAACAGTGGTGGTAGCCGCCTTATTGGTCACCCTCATGCTGGTCATCACCCTCGACTTGGACCGCCCCGTCCGCGGCCTCATCCAAGTCAACGCCACACCCCTGACCGATGTTCGCGCGTCGATGGCCAACCCGCCCGCCGCACCCGGACCCTGATGTGAAGCCGTACGTCTCAGCACCAGGTAGACCCAAGCTCGGGAGGCGGCCCAAGTCGGGTTCACGGCACGGCATACCGCTTGGGCACGTCTGCCGTTGTCTAGCCATCACACGTCTGGTGTCTTGAGTTGAAGTCCGCCGACAGTCGTCAGCACACCTTATTAATTGCCCCACGTCAGGGCTCGACTGGGTCGACGAGGTCGCCGCTGCTAGGGAGGGTCGGCCCGCTGCCAGCTCGGCCCGCCACCGAAGTGCGCGCGCAGGCTCTCGGGCTGCCGGCCGTCGACGTCGTGCACGCCGTAGTAGGCGGCCATCTCGGCGACCAGCAGGGCCCGGCCGGTCCAGCGGAGCCGCTGTGGGTCCGTGGCAAGGGCCGCAACCACGCGTCCGGAGAGCTCTGGGCTCTCGGCGTTCGAGAGGTCGAACCAGCGGGCGTCGCGCTCGATCAGCTCGGTGCGCACCAGGCCTGGGTGCAGGGCCACCGCGCAGACCCGGTGGGGCGCGAGCTGCGTGGCCGCGTCTGCGACGAGACGGTCGGTGGCGGTCTTGCTCACGCCGTACGGCAGGTTCCCCTCGAAGCGCCAGGACGCGAGGAACGACGTGGCAACGACCAGTCCTCGCGTCGAGCGCAGCAGCAGCGGCGTCGCCAGGGACAACGTCACCCAGGTGCCGCGGACGCTTCCCACCGTCTCGTCCCACAGGGCCCGGGGCTGCTCCCAGTACGGGCGGTTCCACCCTTCCGGTTCGTCGCGGTGGAACAGTGCGTACCCACCCCACGCGTTGCAGACCAGGACGTCGAGGCCCCCGTGCTCCGACTCGAGCCGTGCGACGACGTTCTGCATGGCGTCCTCGTCCAGCGCGTCAGCCACCACCGGCACGCCGCGTCC
This sequence comes from Actinomycetales bacterium, assembly GCA_035264765.1. Lineage (GTDB taxonomy): Bacteria > Actinomycetota > Actinomycetes > Actinomycetales > Angustibacteraceae > DATFPQ01. Next base: position 19,732 of record DATFPQ010000039.1, read on the forward strand.
GCCACGTGCCGTGACCTCCTCCGCCGTCTGCTCCGGACTGCCCCCGAGAGGGCTGGTCGCGCTGCCCGGCGTCGAGCGTCCTGTGACCCACACCGTGGCCCCGCGCGCACCGAGCGCCAGCGCGATACCACGCCCGACACCGCGGGACGCCCCCGTGACCAACGCGGTGACACGGGTGAGAGCCTGATCGCCGTCCACGCCCGTACGTTGGCACGGGTCGCCGTCGCGCGCCGCTGGGGGGCTGGCTGGCGGGCACCCGCACTGGACGCCGAGGAGGAGTGGCGCCGGCCTGCACGGGCCGACGGACCTCGGTGCCGACAACTCCGCCTGGTCGGCGGCCATCGCCATGATGGACAGCCGGGTGAACAGTGAGCCAAGTTTGGGCACCTTCGCCGTGACTCACGCGCCTGGCGCTTCATGGACCGATCAGCCGTTTCCGTCAATGTCCGAGAAGAAGCAGAAGCGACCCCACGGGTACTCCTGCACTTCGGAGACGGCGACTCCGCGCTCGAATAGCAGCGCGCGTGCCGCGTCCACGTCGTCGACGTTGAGCTGGATGCCCTGCATAGCCCCAGGGCGAGCGTCGATGTACCCGGACGTGAGCGCGATCGAGCAGGACGAGCCGGGAGGTATCAACTCTACGAAACGGTGACTTTCATCCACGTGTACGTCCCGCTCGACCCTGAAGCCGAGTCGCTCGACATAGAACTCCACGGCACGTTTTACGTCCGCAACAGGAACGGTCACCATCTCGAGACGGAATTCCACGCTGACCTCCGAGGGCCGTCCCAGAGAGAGCGGAGGTCTCCACCGCACCACGGCTTGTCCTCCGACGCAACGTTGGGACGCCGAGCCCCTATCGGGGAGGGCGGCGACGACAGGGCGCCGTCAGCGGCGTGGAGCCCCGACGCGAAGCCGCCCGGAGAGCACCAGCCCCAGTCTCCTGCCGGGCCTGACACCGGCCGGAAGGGTCCCCGTCGCGGCCACCAGCGCGACCTGGAGCCGGCCGGTGAACACCACCAGTGCCGGGCCGCGCAGCGGCTGATCGAGTACTCCCGGTGCCGCGAACCAGACGCCCGGCCACAGCCGCGGCGCGGTCAGTTCGAACTCGGCATCGGGTGCGCGCACCGACGCGCGCTGCTCGTACACGGCGATGTCCGCGAGCTGCTTGGGCAGGTTCCACCAGGCCCGGCCAGCGTCGGCGGACGCCGGGTCGTCGACGACGATCCATGGCACGCGTGCACTCCACGGCCTCGTGGCGAAGGCGACGAGCGCCTCGCGGTACGGCCCGACGGGGGTCTGCACGTAGGCGACGACGGCGACCGCGGTGGGGCGCCAACCCTGGCGGGTGAGGAGGCACACGGCGCGCAGGCGGCAGTTCCAGGGTGGACGCGGGAGGCTGGCGGACGGGGATGTCATACGCCCCCCTTTCGGCCTGCCGTCATCTACCCCAGGCCGGCCATAACACGAGGCTTCAGCACTGTTGGGCCCCTCAAGAGCCAGCGCGACGTCGCCGAGCTGCACGCACGCGTCCTCCTCCGTCACCGCAGCGACTGGCCGCGGGCCGGCCTTGCGATTCTCGACCACGCGGCCTCGGGTGAGAGTAGAAGCGACGCTCAGAGCAGCGCGTCCGTCAGGTGTCTTCGCTGTCGTCCCTTCCCACGGCGGCGACGGCTGTCTCCTGCGGCTGGGGGCGGTGCGCTGACGTGGCGGCCCAGGAGGCGAGCAGCGTGAGGGCGTCGGCGGTGGGGGTGCCAGGCTCGGCGGTGTAGACCAGCAGGGTAAGTCCGGGCTCGGTGGGGAACTCCATGGCCTCGTACGACAGGTCCAGGGTCCCCACGACCGGATGGTGGAGGCGCTTGTGCCCGCTGCGGTGGAAGTGCACGTTGTGCTTGGCCCAGCGGGTGCGGAAGTCCTCGCTGCGCGTGGAGAGCTCGCCGATGAGGTCGGTGAGGCCCTTGTCGTAGGGGTTGCGGCCGGCTTCGGCGTGCAGGGCTGCGACGACGTCGTTGGCGGTCTGGTCCCAGTCGACGTAGAACGCTCTGGCGTGCGGGTTGAGGAACGCGAAGCGCGCTGTGTTCGCGGGCCGGTAGGGGTCGTCGAAGACCGGTGAGTACAGCGCGCGGGCCAGGTGGTTGGAGGCGATGAAGTCCGCGCACCCGTTGCGCACCCACGCCGGCCAGCTCATTCCGTCGAGGACGCGTTGGATGCCGGGTCGCAGCCGCGGTGGGGTGGCCGCCTTGCGCCGGGCCGAGCCGGTGGCGTTGGCGGCCCGCGCGAGGTCGAAGAGGTGTGTCCGCTCGGCCTCGTCGAGGCGCAGCGCCCGGGACAGGGCGTCGAGGACGGCTTCGGAGACGCCGGTGAGGTTGCCCCGCTCCAGCCGGGTGAAGTACTCGACGGAGACGCCGGCCAGGACGGCGACCTCACCGCGGCGGAGACCCTTGACGCGGCGAGTGCCGCCAGCGTCGAGGCCTACCTGATCGGGGCTGAGCCGCTCGCGGCGGGAAGTCAGGAAGTCGCGCACTTCGGCCCGGTTGTCCACGTCGTCGACGGTACGACCGCCGCAGAAAGTGGTGGGAGTCCCTGGCATAACCCCTCAGGGCATAACCCGTCACGGCAGGATCTCCCGTGACGGGCTGCAGGTGTGGTCCCGTGGTGTTGCCGCCTTCAACGCCCGCTCGCACGGCATCACCGGTGCGGGCGAGCGGCAGGCGCCCTCCCACGACAAGGAATTCTTCTCCTGATGACTGCAACCACCATGCTCGGGTTCGGCCGTGCCACGACGACCCCGACTGTTGTTCCGCGCCGCGCCTCCGGGTTTCGCGCTGGCGGCGGCGATGCTCGGGTTTGCGGTGGTCGCGCTGGACGCGCAGATCGTCAAGGTCGCACTGCCGGTCATCCGTGGCGACCTGGGTGGGGGCCTGTCTGGGCTGCAGTGCGTGGTGACCGGCTACACGTTGGCGTTCTCCGCGCTGCAGCTGATCGCCGGCAGCGTCGCCGACCGGGTCGGCGCCCGGCGTGCCTACGGGGCGGGCATGGTCCTGTTCGTACTGGGCGATGGGCGGTTCGGTCGCCGCGGCGGCCGGCCCGGTGCTCGGCGGCGCGCTGACCGCGCTGGACTGGCGGCTGATCTTCTTCGTGAACCTGCCGGTCGGCGCACTCGCGCTGGCGGTCCTGGCCCGCGTCACGCCGTCCGAGCGCGGCAGCTCCCGGTTCGACTGGACCGGACAGGTCAGCGGTGCTCGGCCTGGTCGCCGTCACCTACGCGGTGATCGAGGGCGGCGACCTCGGCTACGGCAGCCCGGTCATCCTGGCCGCGGTCGCGGTCACGGTCGTCGCGGTGGTCGTGTTCCTGGGGGCGCAGGCCCGCGGCCGGCATCCGATGGTGCCGCTGGACCTGTTCGGTTCCCGGGTCGTCGCCACCGCGCTGGTCGTTGCGCTCAACCCTCGCGTCGCCCGCGTCGTAGGGAAGCACGGACGCGTGCTGCCGATCGTGGGCGGGCTGCTGGCGGTGGTCGTAGGGCTCGTCGCGCTGAGCTTGCTGCCCGCCGACGTTCCCGTGCTGCTGGTCGCCGCAGTGATGGTGCCGGTCGGCGTGGGCGGCTCGTTCACCGTGCCGCCGGTGACCGCGATGATCCTCGACCACGTCCCGGGGCACCCGGCCGGCACGGCCAGCGGCGTGCTCAGCACCGCCCGGCAGCTGGGTGGCTCGCTCGCCGTGGCCGGATACGGCGCGGTCGTCGCGGGGCAGGCCAGCTTCCAGGCTGGGCTGCGGATCAGCCTGCTGGCCAGCGCCGTCGGCCTTGCCGTCCTCGCCGTCGCCGTCCTCGCCCTGCATCGGGCGGCCTGACCACGCCCGTACCGACCCGTACGCCGCGCCGTAGGCCCGGCCACCGTCCGGCCACCGGCCGAGTGCACGCTTTCCGCACTGGCTCGCCCACTCTCATCCGTCAACAAGGAGAACCATGTCCACCTGGCTCATCACGGGCAGCTCCACCGGCCTCGGCCGCGACCTGGCTCGCGCGGTGCTTGCCGCCGGCCACAACGCCATCGTGACGGCGCGCAACGCCGACTCGGTCCGTGACCTCGCTGAGGCCCATCCCGACACCGCTCTGGCGGTGCCGCTCGACGTCACCAACGCAGCCCAGGTTGCGGGCGCGGTACGTGCGGGCGAAGAGCGCTTCGGGGCGATCGACGTCCTGGTGAACAACGCCGGCTATGGCTACCGGGCCGCTGTCGAGGAGGGCGACGACGCGGACGTCGCGGCCCTGTTCGCCACCAACGTCTTCGGGCCGGTCGCCCTCATCAAGGCCGCGCTGCCCGGAATGCGGGCGCGCAAGAGCGGCGCCATCGTCAACGTCTCGTCCATCGGCGCCCGGATCTGCCCTCCGGGGTCCGGCTACTACGCCGCCACGAAGGCCGCCCTCGAGAGCCTGTCCGGGTCGCTGCGCAAGGAGCTCGCCCCGCTGGGCATCAGCGTCGTCGTCGTCGAGCCCGGCGGGTTTCGGACCGACTTCGCCGGCCGGTCCCTTCAACAGTCCGCCACCGTGATCGACGACTACGCGGAGACCGCTGGCAAGCGCCGCAAGGAGAACGACAGCACCCACGGCGCCCAGCCCGGCGACCCGGCCCGCGCCGCCCGCGCCATCATCACCGCCGTCGAGGCGGACCAGCCGCCCGCCCTGCTGATGCTCGGAACCGACGCGCTCACCAGCATCCGCGCCGTGATCGACGCCCAGCTCGCCGAGCTCACCGCCTGGGAGAAGACCAGCCTGAGCACGGACTTCCCCGCCTCGCCCTGAACCGCCCGCTTCCCACCGAACAAAGGAAGAACATGCAGACGGTCACCCTGAACAACGGCGTCGAGATGCCGGTCCTCGGCTTCGGCGTCTTCCAGATCCCTGCCGAGCAGACCGAGCAGGCCGTTCTCGACGCCCTCGCCGCCGGCTACCGCTCCCTCGACACCGCCGCCTCCTACGGCAACGAGGAAGCCGTCGGCCGCGCCATCGCCGCCAGCGGCGTCCCTCGCGAAGAGCTGTTCGTGACCACCAAGCTCTGGACGCAGGACATCCCGACCGCCTGGTCGACCTCATCGAGCACAACGAGATCACTCCCGCGGTCAACCAGATCGAGACCCACCCCTTCTACCAGCGCGCCGCCGACCAGCAGCTCATGGCCGAGCGCGGCGTGCAGATCGAGTCCTGGGGCCCATTCGCCGAGGGGCGCAACAGTCTCTTCATCCACCCCGTCCTCACCGAGATCGGTGAGGCGAATGGCAAGTCGGTCGCACAGGTCGTGCTTCGCTGGCTTCTCCAGCGCGGCGTCGTCGCCGTCGCCAAGTCCGTGCGCCCGGACCGCATGGCCGACAACCTCGACATCTTCGACTTCGAGCTCACCGACGAGCAGATGGCCCGCATCGCCTCGCTCGACACCGGCGAGTCGCTGTTCTTCAGCCACCGCGACCCGGCCATGGTCAGCGCGATCGGCACTTGCCGCATCCACGACTGACGGGGCGAGCGTGGCTGTCAGCCTTGGCGTGGTGTCGCGGCGCACGGTCCTTCGAGGAGCGGGGGAGAAGTACCACTACGGCGGACGGCGCTGCCTGGTCGCCGAGGCCGTCTGATCCGCGGAGTCGCACCACCTCGTCTAGTCGTGCCACATGATCGCCGCCCCATCGCGTCTCGCCGGACTCAGGCATGCTGGTGAGGTGTCTTCAACGCAGGCCGGCTCACCTGACCCGTCCGAGTGGACGTGGGACTCCTCGCTGTACGCCGGAAGCGCCAGCTACTACGCCGTCGGTCGAGTCCCTTACCCTGCGGCAGTCGCCGAGGCGCTCGTTGCCCCGCTCGAGCTGGATGGCTCTGGGCGGTTGCTCGACGTCGGTTGCGGTCCGGGGTCGTTGACCTTGCTGCTGGCGCCGTACTTCGCTGAGGCCGTGGGCGTCGACGCGGACGCCGACATGCTGGCCGAGGCCGCTCGGCTCGCCGAACGCCAGAAGATCCGCAACGTCAGCTGGCGGCACCTGCGCGGCGAGGAACTGCCGGCTGACCTACCGCCGGTCCGGGTGGTGACCTTCGCGCAATCATTCCACTGGATGGATCGACCTCGCGTCGCGGCCGCTGCTCGCTCCATGCTGGTACCGGACGGCGCAGTGGTGCATGTGCATGCCACCACACACGAGGGCGTCGACGCCGACGTCGACCTGCCACATCCCCGGCCACCCCGCCAGGCCATCACGCGGTTGGTTCAGGCTTACCTCGGGCCGGCGCGTCGCGCCGGCCGTGGTGTGCTGCCGTCCCGAACGGGAGGGGACGAGGACACCATCTATCGCGCCGCCGGGTTCATCGGTCCACAACGGCTGGAAGTGGCCGGTCGCACCGTCAACCGCACAACTGAGGAGGTCGTCGCGTCGATCTACTCGTTGTCGTCCTCCGCCCCGCACCTGTTCGGCGACCGGCTCCAGGAGTTCGACGGAGAGCTACGCGAGCTGCTGACCGCTGCAAGTGACGACGGCTGGTTCAGTGAATGGATGCGGTCAATCTCCTTGGACATCTGGCGCTGAAGCCTTCCTGCAATCCTGCCCGGGTGTTTGCGATCTCCTGCCGTCGCCCTCGGAGCGACGAGAGCGAATGGTGAATGTCGATACCACCCCATGCGCCGGGGCCGCAGTAGCCTCGACCGGTGCTGTCGCTCACGTGGCTGGGTGCCCTCGCCTGGCGCATGCGAAGTCAGCTCCTCGACCCCGTCGGCGCGACGTCGACCGCCGGCGTGGTCGGCACCCTAGGTGCGGTCGCGGCCCAGCTCGACCCGGCAGCCGCTGAGCTGGGCGTCCGCACCCGACGACGAAGCTCGCGACCGGGCGACGTGGCACGCGCCTTGGACGAAGGGCGCATCATCAAGACCTTTGCCTTCCGCGGCGCCACGCATCTGATGACCCCGGACGAGGCGGGCGTCTATCTCGCGCTGCGTGCCGCGAGCCGCATGTGGGAGCGTCCAAGCTGGCAGAGCCACTACCAGCTCGCGCCGGCCGACTGGCCCGCGCTGCGCGAGGCGGTCCGCGAGGCGCTCATCGACGGGCCGATGACCCGCCCCGAGCTCGCCGCTGCCGTGGCTTCCCACCCCAGGTTCGCGCACCTGGCGCCGGCGTTCACCGATCCCTCGGCCACGTTCCTCAAGCCGCTGGCTTGGCGGGGCGACCTGAGCCTGGGACCGTTGCGCGAAGGCCAGTTGACGCTCCAGCGCCTCGACGGCAACCCTCGATGGAGTGGCCTGCCCCATCTCGACGAGGCCGGACCGCGCGCGATCGAGGCCTACCTGCGGGCGTACGGGCCAGCTTCCGCGGACAACCTGCAGTACTGGCTGGGGGAGGGTCTGGGCGTCCGCCGCGCCCTGATCCGCCAGTGGGTCGCTCGCTTGGACGGCCGACTGTGCACGGTCGACGTCGAGGCCGAGCCCCGGCTGGTGCTGAGCGACGACGTCGACGAGCTGGTTGCGGCACGTCCGACGAGCGCCGTGCGGCTCCTGCCGAAGTACGACCAGTGGGTGCTCGGCCCCGGCACCCGCGACGTCCACGTCGTGCCGGCCGAGCTCCGGTCCGATGTGAGTCGGGGCGCCAATGTCGTGGTCGTCGGTGGAGTCGTCGCCGGCACCTGGTCGCTGACCGGCCAGGCGGTGGTGACGTCCTGGGGAGCGGACGCCGCGATGCCCGCGCACGATGACCTGGACACCGAGGTGGCGCGGCTCGCTGAAATCGTCGGCCGGCCCCTCCACCGGTCGACCGCCGGAGCGACGTAGCGTCTCGAGCCCGCGCGCTGGGCAGCGTTCCCCTCGGTGGTTTGCAAGGATGATCGACGTGGCCGAGCGCGTGTGGTTCCCCAGCTCGAGCGGGCCCCGGCTGGCTGGTCTCATCGACCAGCCGGAGGACCCCGTCCGCGGCTGGGGCGTCTTCTCACACGGCTTTACCCTGGGCAAGGACAGTCCGGCTGCGAGCCGCATCTGCAAGCAGTTGGCCAGCGAGGGTGTCGGAATGTTGCGCTTCGATAACCTCGGACTCGGCGACTCCGAGGGCGACTGGGGTGACGGTTCGTTCTCGCACAAGGTCGCCGACACCGCCCAGGCGGCGCGGTTCTTGGAGAACTCCGGCCGCGATGTGCGGCTCCTGGTGGGACACTCCTTCGGTGGGGCGGCGGTGATTGCCGCGGCCCACCAGCTGGAGTCAGTGCGCGCGGTGGCCAGCATCGGCGCCCCGTACGAACCCGCGCACGTGGAACATACCTATGACGCGCTCGTGGACCGGATCCTCGCCGACGGGGAGGCGCCGTTCCTGATCGGTGGGAAGGCGCTCACCCTGCGGCGGCACTTTCTCGAGGACGTGCGCAGGGTGGACCTGCACGAGCAGATCCGCACTCTGCACCGGGCGCTGCTCGTGATGCACTCCCCAACCGACAACACGGTGGGCATCGCGAACGCGAGCGAGATCTTCCGCGCGGCGCGGCATCCTCGCAGCTTCGTGTCGCTGGAAGGTGCTGACCACCTCCTCACCGGCCGCAACCAGGCCAAGCGGGCGGCTCGCATCATCAGCGCATGGGCCGATCCCTACCTTACCGACCCATGATCGCCGGGCGCGCTGACATTTCCGCTGCCATAGGGGCGGGTAATGATCTCCAGGAAGTGCCCGCTGGGGTCCTCCCAGTAGACGCCGCGGCCGCCGTCATTGGTATTGATCTCGCCCTGGGAACGTCGGAAAGGGTCCGCCCAGTAGACCAGGCCGCGTTCGCGGATTCGACCAAAAATCTCGTCGAACCGGTCCTCGTCGACGAGGAACGCATAGTGCTGCGGGTGCACCGGACCATGGTCGTCAGCGAAGTCCAGCGAGACGTCGTTGTCGACGTGCACGACCAAGAACGGGCCGTAGGGCTCCGGCTGTCCTACTCCGAGAATCTCGGACAGAAAAGTCGCGGACTCTTGCTTGTCGCGCACCGCTACGATCGTGTGGTTCAGCTCGACTGCCATCGGCATCCACCCTTCTCACGGCGGCCCCGTTGCCTGGGTGGCCCGTCCCAAGCCACAGAGTCAGTGTTCCACCCATGCCTGCCGCGGTGTCGCCTGTCGCGAGCTCTCGTTCGTTGCCGCCAGACGCGCCGCCTGCTCTCTCGTCCCCCGCGCCGCAGGTGTTCGTGGGCTCACGGCTCTGTTGCGGCGCCACGGCCGCGCTTACCCTCGGCTGATGGCAGAAGTCGTGTTCTTCCATCACTCGGGCGGGCTCACTGCGGGCGTCAATGCCTTCGCCGACACGCTGCGGGCTGCCGGACACACGGTGCACACGCCTGACCTGTTCGAAGGCAGGACGTTCGCAGATGTGAGCGACGGGGTGGCTTACACGGAGTCGTTGGGTGAGGCGACCTTCGCCCGACGTGCCGCCGCGGCGGTGAACAACCTCCCCGTCGAGGTGGTGTACGGCGGCGCATCCTTCGGGGCCGCTCGAGCCGCTGAGCAGGTCTTGAGTCGTCGGGGCGCCCAGTCAGCCTTCTTTTTGTACGGTGCCGTCGCTCCGTCCTGGTGGGATGCCCTCTGGCCTGACAGCGTTCCGGCTCAGGCGCACCAGGCCGAGGGCGACCCGTGGCGCGAGGTCGAGACCGAGCAGGAGTTCCTTGCGGCTGTGCCGAAGGCCGAACTGTTCGTGTACCCGACCGCCGGTCATCTTTTCGCCGAGGCCGGGCACCCTGACTATGACGCTGCGAGCGCCGAACTCGCGACGAGGCGGGTCCTGGAGTTTCTGGCGGCGCGCCGGTAGCAGTGAGCCGAGCAGACTGCGTTTGCCAATTTCAGCGTGTGGTTCGGCTCTCGTCGTGCGCGCGTAGCAGTACGAGGCGTAACGCGGAACCCCTAACCTCTCTTGGCGCCGGTTCACCATCTCGGTGATCCAGATGGGCGCGAACGGAGAGGTGCAGTTCGGGGGCGTCGGGTAATCCTCGAGCACCTTCAGGCGCTCACCGATGTTGATGGCGCGAGCGCGATGCTGGACGTGCTCGATCCCGATCTGCGCCAGACAGTGGTTCATCGCCCACTGCAGGCGGTCCGGGGCGTCCTTCATCTCCGCTTCGACGATGTCGAGCAGTCC
>DATFPQ010000040.1:0-15727 GCA_035264765.1 Actinomycetales bacterium
GGTTGAGGACCACCGGTATCCGCCCGGTCAGCGACCGCCGCTGCGAGCGATGTGCTCCGCCACCCGCCAGGCGTTGGCCATGATGGTCAGCGTGGGGTTCGCGCCGGTCGCGGTCGGGAACGGGCTGCCGTCCACGACGTACAGGTTCTCGACCTCGTGCGCGCGGCAGTCCGCGTCGAGCACCGACGTCTGCGGGTCGTGACCCATGCGCGCGGTCCCGTGCTGGTGCGAGCAGTTGCCGGTGACCCGCTCGGCGTACACGCGGTCGACGCCCTTGGCACCCGCGGCCTCGAGGATCTCCCCGCAGCGGTCGACGAGGAACCGGCCCTGAGCCAGGTCGTTCTCGTGCGGGGTAAGCGTGATCCGGGCCACCGGCAGTCCCCAGGCGTCGGTGACCTCGTCGTCCAGGTCCACTCGGTTGTCGTGCTGCGGCATGTCGTGCAGCACCATCGCCACCGCCATGCTGTGGCTGAAGTACTCGCGGTCGACCTGCTTGGCCTCCGCACCCCACGTGGGACGCCCGGGCAGGCCCCAGTTGATCGGCAGCGGGATGCCGACGCCGGCCGCCGCGATGTGCCCACCGCTGACGTGCCCTCGCGACTCGTCGTGGCCGTAGAACTCGAAGCTGCTGGCGCTGACGTAGCCACCGCCGGCCCACGCGTTCACCGGGTCGTCGAAGGTGCCCACCGAGGCGCTGTACTCGTGGAAGGTGACGTTGCGCCCCACCAGGTCGCTGCCGTTCGCCAGCCCGTTCGGGAAGCGCCCGGACTTCGACAGCAGCAGCAGGCGCGCGGACTCGACGGCGCCGCAGGCCAGCAGGAAGACGTCGGCCCGCTGCTCGCGCACGACACCGTCGGCGTCCTCGTAGACGGCGCCGCGCACGCGTCCGCGCTCGTCGACGACCAGCTCGCGGACGTAGCTGTCCGGCCGGAGGTCGTAGCGCCCGGTCGCGACGGCGTCCGGGACGAAGACGTTCAGCGCGCTCGACCGCGTGCCGGTGGGATCGCCGTGCTGCTGCGCGAAGGCGCTGATCACCGTCGCCGGGCGTCCGCCGAACGGCCGGGACAGCGCCGCCTGCGGCGTGGGGAACGAGTTCCAGCCGAGGGCCGAGCAGCCCTCGTGGAACTTCTGGGCGTACCGCGACATCGGCATCGGCGGGCACGGGTAGCCGCGGCTGCGCCACGACTCGTACTTGTTCGCGCTCGCCTGCCCGGAGACGCCGAACGCCCATTCAACCTTGTCGTAGTAGGGCTCCAGCTGGTCGTAGCTGATCGGCCAGTCGGCGAGCGTGGTGCCCGGCACCTCACCCGCGATGCTGCGCAGCCGGAAGTCGTCCTCGGTGAAGCGGGGCAGCCAGCCCTGCCAGTGGACCGTGCCGCCGCCGACCATCTGCGGCACCGGGCAGAACGCCTCGAGCTCGGCCGGGTCGTCCGCGCTGGTGCGGCTGGTCCGCGGCTTGAGGAGCGGGTCCGGCCACAGGTTGTAGCGGTTGACGTTCGCCAGCTCGTCGCCGCCGAACGACTCCTTCGTGCGCCAGGGACCCTTCTCGAGCGCGACGACCCGCAGCCCGCTCTCGGTGAGCACCTTGGCGGCGGCCGCGCCGGACGCGCCGGCACCGATGATGCAGACGTCGACGTGCTCGGGGTTCGTGCTACGCGTCATGGTCGTCGAAGCCGCCCTCGTACAGCGCGTCGACGACGCGGTTCCGGTCGACCTGGCCCCGGCCGGGCACGCGGTAGCGCCACCAGCCGACGTCCCAGGGGTCGGGGCGCGCGACCGCCCGGCCCGGCCAGCCGTACCGGTTGCGGCGCTCGGGAAACAGCTCGACGTCGTTGGCCTGCGCGTGCGCCACCCGATCGACGTACGGGCGCAGCGCCTGCACCGGGTCGATACCCATCCACATCAGGTGCGAGGGGTCGTAGTTCAGGTACAGCCCCAGCGAGAACATCCACTCCCACAGCTCCGGGCAGTACGCCAGGTTGCCGGGGTAACCGTTCCGCGAGCTCCACGTCGTCCCGCTTGACCAGTGTCGGCAGCTGCGCGATGGCCGCGATGTCTCCCGCGCCGATGATGCCGACGCGGGTCCTGGCCTGCCCGCTCATCGCGAAGTCTTTACGCCGGCCAGCTCGGCGAGCAGGGCACGCAGCGCCGCCGCGGACCGGGTCAAGCCGACCACCGGCTCGGGCAGGTCCTGTGCGTGCCAGCGGTATTCGTATTCGAGCGTGAGAACGTCGTCGTAGCCGAGGGTGGACAGGGCCGAGAGAATGCCGCCCCAGGGGACGATGCCGTCGCCGACGACGCGCGAGCGCACCGCGCGCTCGGACGCCGCGACCCGCGCCGTTTCCGACGCCTGAAACGGCGCGGCCGGGTCGGTGAACACGAGGTCCTTCACGTGCACGTGCCCGACCAGGTCGCCCTGGATGCGCAGCGCCTGTTCGTAGGGCTCGTCGTGGGTGAACGTCAGATTGGCCTGGTCGTACAGGACCCGTACCGCGGGGTGGTTCACCTCACGCACCAGCCGTGCCGTCTCGGCCGCGGATTGCGTCATCGTCCCGAAGTGGTTCTCCACGCACAGCCGTACCCCGGCGTCCGACGCTTCCGGCGCCAGCGTGGCCAGGGCCGCAACGAGCCGGCTCCAGTGGGCCGCGTGGTCCTGGTCGTCCGGTCGCCACGACCCTGCGTAGACCCGGAGCCGGTCGGCCCCCACGACCTGCGCGGTCTCGATGGCGCCGCGGAACTCGTCGACCGCGCTTCGCCACTGCCGCTCGTCGAGAGCGTTGATCCCCGTGGTGTACGGGGTCATCCCGACGATCGGGATACCGGTGTCCTCGGACGCCCGCCGGGCTTGTTCTGCTGAGCTCCGGTCGCGCAGCGGCAGCCCGGAGCGGTAGCCGTCCTGGTAGATCACCTCAGCGGCGTCGAGCCCGGCGGCCGCGAACAGCGCGAGCGCCTCCGGGACCGTCTGGTCGGGGGTTCCGAGAGTGTGGCCCGCGAGCCGCATTGTCATTGGTGCCTCCTTCTGTTGTCGTCTGCTGCTGCGTGCCAGTCGGCCGGGCCAACAAGGGGCGGCGGGTCGGCCACCCTGGAACGGTCGACGATCTCCATCAGCAGTCCCCACGGCGTGAGGAAGTAGGTCCATCGGTTGCCTGCGACGCTGGGGCTGTCGCCCGCGACCTGTTTGCGGTCGCCGAGCACCCGCACGCCGGGGATGTCCCGCAGCACCGCGATCGCCTGGTCCACGTCGTCCACCACGAAGCAGAGGTGGTGTCCGCCGGCGTCGCTGTGCCTCGGGTGCTCGGTGCGACGGTCGGAGCTGCTCCACTCGAAGAGCTCCACGTTGAGGTTGGGCGGCATGCGCAGCATCGCCAGCGTGAGGCGCGCGTCCTCCGGTACGGCGAAGTTCTCGGGCATGAACTGCGCGTCCGGTCCCCGGGTCGAGCGGTACAGCTCCTGCGCCCCCAGCGTCTGGACGAAGAACCGGACGGCCTCGTCGAGGTCGGGCACGGTGAAGGCGACGTGGTCGGCGTACCGGACGCCGGGGATGCGGGGCAGCTCGCCGCCGGTGCGCGCCGTCATGCCGGCGGCCCGGCGGTGGAGGCCCGCACCAGCAGCTCCGGTGTCAGGACGACGTGCCCGACCGATCCGTCCGCTGCCTTCTTCTCGGCGAGGTCGATGGCGATGTTGCCCATGTCGGCGATCGGCTGGCGGACGGTGGTCAGAGCTGGGTTGAAGCGCGCGCCCAAGGCGAGCCCGTCGAAGCCCACGACGGAGACGTCCGTCGGGACGTGGAGCCCTCGAGCTGCGAGCGCGGAGATCACGCCGAACGCGACCATGTCGTTGGCGGTGATGATCGCCGTCGGCCGTTCGGTCATGGCGACGAAGTGCGCGGCTGCTCGCTCGCTGGCTCCGGTGTCCGAATCGCTGTCGAGGATGATGGCGTCCCCGTCGGCCAGCTCTCGGTATGCCTCCAGGCGCTCGTGGGCGGTGTATGTGCCCGAGATCCCCGAGACGTAGCCGATCCGGCGGTGGCCGAGCGAGCGCAGGTGGTCGAGTGCGAGCTGGATGCCGCTGCGGCTGTCGACGGTGACGCTCGGCACGGTCGCCTGCTCGTCCACGCGGTCGATGACGACCACGCGGTGGCCGAAACCGAACTGCGTCAGCGTGTCCACGTTCACCCGGGTCGACGGCGCGACGACGCCGAACGGCGCGTACAAGGACTGCATGGCGTTCAGGTAGCCCGCAGTCCGGGCGTCGTCGCCGTCCGAGATGCAGAGCAGCAGCTGGTAGCCGCGGTCGCCGGCAGCCTGCGTCATCGTCTTCGCCAGCTCGGCGAAGAACGGGTTGGTGATGTCCGGCACGATCAGCGGGATGAAGGCGCTGGTCTTGCGACGCAACGCTTGCGCCAGCGGACTCATGGTGTAGCCGAGTTCTTCCGCGACGCGCAGGACGTGCTCACGCGTCTCCCCCTTGACTGCCTCCGGGCGGGAGAAGGCGCGTGACACCGTCGAGCGGTGGACGCCCGCGGCCTTCGCGACGTCGTCGATGCTGAGTTCAGCCATGCTGTGTCCCTTCCTGGGCGAGCTCGTAGGCACGCCAGATGATGCGCATGACGTCCTCCAGCTCGCCCAGGGTCGGCAGCCCGCGGAACCCCTCGCCGAGCGTGCGAGCGACCTGCCGCACGAACGGGTCGTAGAGGGGATCGCTGTCCACGTCGAGGACGGCTCGCTCGGTGCCGCCGTCCAGCGCCGTGAACGTGGCCGAGCCATCCGAGCCGATGGAGGCGTATCCGGCTTCGCCTGCCGTTGAGTAGCTGCAGTCACGCTTGAGCTGTGAGTGCGGGAACGCGTACCCCACCTCGATGATCGCCTCGCGGCCGTCCGGCGTGGTCAGCACGAGGGTCGCGTGGTCCTCGACTGGCGTCGAGTGGAGGGTGGATGACAGCCTCGCGACGACGTCGGCCGTCGTCTGGGCGCTGCGCTGCTGGAAGAGGTCGACGAAGTGCGGACCCAGGTTGGCCAGACAGCCGCCTCCCGCGCGCTCGAGGTCGAGCATCCACGGGTTGCCGTTGCGGTCGTAGCGCTCCGGCGGACCGGCGATGAACGACAGCCGCTGGTACACAGGGCGCCCAGCCTTCGCGAGCCAGCGGTCCGCGGGGCCACCGCGCTGGACCAGTGGCACGGTGGCCGGGACGCGCGCACTCTCGGCGGCGCGCCGCACCGCCTGCAGCTGATCCAGCGACGTACCGAGCGGCTTCTCCACGACAAAGGGGATGCGCCGCTCGATCAACGCATGACAGATCTCTGCCATGCGGTCGTGTCGGCTGAAGACGTAGGCCAGTTCGACGTCCTGGAGGTCCAGCAGCCGGCGCCAGTCGGCTTCGACCGGGCCACCCCACTGCTGGGCGAGATCGCGCACCCTCTCGGGCTGCTCGTCCGACAACCCTACGACGTCGTGCACCTCGCCGATCGCGGTGGCGTACAGCGGGACGTGCCAGTGCGAGGCGCCCAGGACGATGGTGCGTGCGCGGCTCATCAGGACGCGCCCACAGTCGCGGGGCGGACACCGGTCGCTGCGCCGGCGATAAACGTGGCGGCCAGCCCCGTCGGGCACCCGCACACGGCGACGCCCGCTCGACGCCGGGACTTCGGGACGACCCCGCAGGCTCCCACCTCACCCTTGTGCATCGCATCCCCTCCTGAGATCGATCTCTGAGATCGGTTGCTGAGATCGGTTGCAGAACCGTAGGGCGGATGCGAGAGTCGTGTCAACCAGTGCCGGCAACGCTCCGCTCGACGGACCCGTCGTCTCGTGGCACACCCAGTGGGACATGCGCAGGACCCGCATCCCGCGGCATATGGTGACGTGCGCGGCGCGGACCAGAACACTGCGGATCGCATGCCGCTGCGCTGGGGCGACGCGGGCCAGCGGCAAGACCGCGGAACGGTCGGCGACGCCACCCTTGTTCTTCGGAAGCAACGTCGGATGGATGGCCATCCGGCCTGCGGCGGCGTGATTGCCCGGATGATCATCGGCGCGGATCCGCAGGGCCTCGGTCACGACCCAGGTGATCTAGGAATGGGCCGTGCTCGCCGCGAGGCTCGGGTTCGGCACCCGCCTTCACCGGAGGGA
Source organism: Actinomycetales bacterium (assembly GCA_035264765.1). Lineage (GTDB taxonomy): Bacteria > Actinomycetota > Actinomycetes > Actinomycetales > Angustibacteraceae > DATFPQ01. Next base: position 6,130 of record DATFPQ010000040.1, read on the forward strand.
GTTCTAGTGACCCGCGCCGACACCCCTCCCCTCCGCAGGGTCCCGACGCGGGCGCTGTCGCCTCGGAGCGAGCGCGCCTCAGGTTGGCCCGGCCACGAGGGGCCAAGCATCGGCGCCAGTACGGTGTCCGCCCCCGTGCCAGCACGCAGCCGGCCACCCGCCGCTGAAGTTTCGAGCGGTGGGTGACGCCACGGGACGCCCGATGGGACTGTGGCTAGCCCTGAGTGGTCGCCGCTGGAGTCCCGTGCCCGCCCCGATGCCCGCGGGGATCCCCGCTCATAGCGTGCTGGCATCGGCACGAGGAGGGGAGCGGACAATGAGGTCCATGCGGCTGAAGAGGTCGGGGCCGGTGGCTCTGGCGGTCCTGATGACGGCGCTGGTCGCCAGCTGCCAAGGAGGGGGTACGGACAAGGCCGCGGACACGGATAAGGCCGGGGGTGCCGCCACGATGACGCTGCGTCTGGGGACGGCGGACCCCGCTGGCCGACCGGGAAGCCTGCAGGTCGAGGAGTTCGCCCGCCAGATCGGGCAACGCTCCGGGGGGCGGATGCGGATTGAGCCGGTGTGGAGCGCCGCCGAAGGGGGGCGCGAAAGCCAGGGGTGGGACCAGCGGGTCGCGCGCCAGGTCGTCGAGGGCCGGCTCGACCTCGCATCCATCCCGACACGCGCTTGGGACACCGAGGGCGTCACCTCGCTGCGCGCTTTGCAGGCCCCCTTCCTCGTGACCAGCCCAGACCTCGTCCGGCGGACAATCAGCGGCGACCTCGGCCGGACCATGCTCGGCGGCCTGCAGAAGGTCGACGTCGTCGGGCTCTCGCTGTGGTTCGAGGGTCTCCGGCACCCGTTCAGCTTCGGGCCGCCGCTGCGCACGCCTCGCGATTACTCCGGTGCGGCCATCCGGGTTCCGGCCTCTCAGGTCTCGACGAGCCTGTTCGGCGCTTTGGGTGCCACCGTGGATGACTGGAACGGCAGCGACTTCGAAGAGCAGGTCAGGGGCGGCGGCGTCGACGGGGCGGAGACCTCCTTCCCGCTAGCGAAGACTCTCCCCGCGACGAGCACGGCCACCGGGAACGTGACGTTGTATCCGAAGGTGAACTCCCTGGTGGCCGGCAGGCGAGTCTTCTCCAAGCTGACGAAGGCGCAGCGCAAGACCCTCACGGACGCCGCCGCGGCAACGGCAGCGTGGTCGTTCTCGGCGGCACCCGACGACGCCGCGGCAGCCGAGGAGTTCTGCCGCGAGGGAGGAAGGGTCGTGACCGCGAGCGCGGCAGACCTCGCGGCCCTGGAACGCAGCGTCCGCCCGGTCTACCAACAGCTGTCCGCGGACCCGCAGACTCGACACCTGATCGAGGCCATCCGACGGCTGAAGGGACAGACGCCGACCTCGTCCGCCAGCCGCGTGCGGCCCTGCGGTGAAGCCGCACCGGTCACGCCTTCGCCGAGGGCCAGCGTGTCGGCGGGCCTGGACGGTGTCTACCGGATCGAGATCACGGACGCGGACCTGCGGGCCGGTGGGGTCACGAGTGCAGGGGACCTCCTGGAGAACCACGGGATCTACACCTGGCGCTTGCGGGACGGGACCTGGCACTGGGACCAACGCGGCCCCAACCCGATCAGCCGTCCGGCCGACGACGGCACGTACACGGTCGAGGGGCAACGCGTCACCTTCCTCTTCCCAGTCGCTGGTGGGCCTCCCCCCACGACGTTCACCTGGGACATCGACGCCCGCGGTGACCTGCGGTTGGCGCCGGGAGGAGACGTCGACCCGGTCGTCGCCGTCCTGATGACCGCGCACCCCTGGCGACGGTTGCGCTAAGTGCTCGCACACCCCACCGGCCTGCCGGATGCTGTGATCGTGCAGCGTCCGCGCGGGCCGGTGACCGTCGCCCCGGGCCGCAAGGCCGTCGAGCGATGGTGGCGTGCTGCCGGGACCGGCGGCCGAGGCGGCGTTCGGCTGACCGTCGTGGTGGTGGGCCTGGTGCTCGGCGCCGCGACGGAGGCGGCGACCTTCGGGTGGGGCGAACCACTGCGGGCTCTGCCTGACCTGGCGGTCGGCGTCTGCTTTCTTGGCTGCGGCGTTGTGACCTGGCGGTCATCGCGCGGGGCCGGGACGCTGTTTGGCGCCACCGCAGCCGCGTGGTTCCTGGGCACGCTCTGGCAGCCTGCCGTCGTCCTGCATCGTGGCCCGCTCGCGCACTTGCTGTTCAGCTATCCGGGGTGGCGACCGCGGCGCCGTGCGGAGTGGGCCGCGGTGACGATCGGCTACCTGGCGGCGTCGGCTCCCGCGGTGTGGGCGACGGCGGGGGGCACCTTGTTGCTATGCGTGGCGGGGGTCTGCGCGCTTGGGGCACGCGCGCTGGCCGCGCACGGCCTGACACGGCGCACCCGCGTTGTGGCCCTGCGGTGGGGTGCCGTGGTCGCGGCTGCATTGGGTGGCGGCGTGGTGGTCCGTGACGGTCCCTGGGTCGAGATGCCGGACGTCGGCGTGCTGATCGTGTACCAGGGCTCCCTCGTCGCGGCGAGCATCGCGTTGGTCGCACAGCTGAGAGGGACTCGCGAGCACGTCGCCGACGTGGTCGTCGAGCTCGGCGAGCAGCGGTCGGTCGACGTGCGCGACGCCCTGGCTCTGGCGCTCGGCGACTCGAGCCTGCAGCTGGGGTACTGGGTTCCCGCAACCGGCCGTTACGAGGACCGCACGGGCGCCGAGGTCCGCATTCCGGCTCCGGGAACCGGACGCGTCGCCACGCACGTCAACACCGGCACCGGAACCCACGTTCGGCTCGTCCATGACGGCCAGGCCCTGCGCGACCACGCGGTGCATCAGGGGGTTAGCACGGCCGTCGAGCTCGCCGCGGCCAATGCGGAGCTCCACCAGCAGCTTCGGGCACGGCTCGACGACGTCGCGGCATCCCGCCGGCGCCTGGTCACGGCTGCCGACGATGAGGCCCGGCGGCTGCAGGTGCGGCTGAGCGGCGGTGCTCGGCAGCGCTTGGAGCGCTTGCAGTCCGCGCTCGCGGCGCTCCCACCGCCCGGAGCACCGCAGGCCACGGTGGACCTGGGGCTGGTCACCGAGCACCTGCAGCGGACGGTTGCCGACCTCGATGCGCTCGCGGCGGGGATGCACCCGCCCGACCTCGAGGAGGGACTGGCCGGCGCCCTAGAACACCTGGCAGCGCGGTTTCCGTTACCGGTGCGAGTGCGGGTCATGGTCGCCGATGCGCTGCCCCCTGAGGTGCAGGTCGCCGCCTACTTCGTGTGCGCGGAGGCACTGGCCAACGTGGTCAAGCACGCCCGCGCCTCCATGGCGAGCGTCGACGTGACCGAGGACGACAGTGCGGTGACGGTCGCGGTGTGGGACGACGGCTGCGGCGGCGCCGACCTGGCCGCGGGCAGGGGCCTGCAGGGTCTTGCCGACCGGGCGGAGGCACTCGATGGCCGACTGACCGTGACGTCACCCCCGGCGGGCGGTACCCGGCTCGTCGCGGTGCTGCCCTACGGCCGAGGCGCCCTGGCGCGGCGCGCGGCCCGGACGAGGCCCCGCCGTGACTGAGCGGCGTCGCCGGCTCCCCGACGGCAGCCCGCCGTGGCAGCCCCCGCTCGCGTTTGGGGGCCGAGGTTCGAGGTCCGCGACCTGGACGTCCACGGTGCTGACCGTTTTCTGCGTGGTGGTCACGCTGGCGTCGGCGGCGGTCCTTCGGCAGACCCCCGCTGCCGAGACCACCTACGCCGCCGGGTCGCCCTGGTTGGCGGCGGTTCAGTTGAGCGCCGGCCTACTCCTATGCGGCGCCGGCCTGCTGTGGGTCCTGCTGCGCGGCCCGGCGCCGGTCGGGCTGACCCTGCAGCTGCTGGCGGTCACCTGGCTGGCGCCACTGTGGGCCGGCTGGTGGGACGGTCCGGCGCTTGTCCGCAGCCTCGCCATGCTCGTCGCGCCGTTCGACGTGGCGTTGCTCGTCGGCCTCGCCGCGACCTACCCGGGCCGGCGTGCCCGGACCACCGCAGCCCGAGCGCTCGCCGTCGGGACGTACGCAGCCACGGCCGTCCTGGCCAGCGGGCTAGTCCTGATCCGTGACCCCTTCCTGGACCTGTACTGCTGGAGCAACTGCACGGACAACGTCTTCCTCCTCACTCCCCTGCCGGGCCTCGCGCGGGCCCTGCAGATCGCCGGGCTGGCCGTCGCCGTCCTCGCCGGCTCGGCCGGCGCGGTGCTGGCCGTGCGCCGGCTGCAGCGGCGGACCGGTCCGGCGAGGGAGGCGGCGCGCCTCGTCCTGCTCCCGGTTTCTCTGGCGAGCGCGGCGAACGCCGGATACGCGCTCCTGCTGCTGCTCGAGCCGGCGGAGAATCCCTCTCGGCGCGCGTTCGCGGCCGTCTTCCTCACGCGCGGGCTGACCCTGACCCTGCTGGCGGCCGGCGGCATCGGGACGGTCGCGCGCGAGCAACGCACGCGCAGGAGAGTGCGGCGGCTCGCGCAGGACCTGGCAGCCGCGCCGACACCCGGGACGCTGCAGTCGGTCCTGCGCGGCCTGCTCGCCGACGACGGCGCCGAGGTGGTCTACCGGCTCTCCGGCGGGGACTACGTCGACGCCTCCGGCTGTCCCGTGCCGGCGCCCACTACACGCTCTCTCGCCGTCACGGAGATCGTCCGCAGCGGAAGGCCGGTCGCGGCGCTGCTGCACGACCGGGCAGCGAACATGACCGACGAGGTGCTCCAGGACATCGGGTCGGCGGCGCGGCTGGCCGTGGACAACGAGAGGCTGAGGGCCGAGCTGCTCGCCGAGCTGCACCGGCTTCAGCGGTCGCGGACCCGCATCGTGCAGGTCACCGACGAAACCCGACGCCAGCTCGAACGGAACCTTCACGACGGCGCCCAGCAGCGGCTACTGGCCCTCGCCTTCGAGGTACGGCGGGCACGGACCGCCGTGCCCGACAGCTCCGCCGCCGCCGAGGCCCTCGACGCCGCGGCCGACGAGGTGCGCGCGGCGCTGGCGGAGCTCCGCGAGCTCGCCCAGGGTATCTACCCGGCGGTCCTGGAGCAGGCCGGGCTGAACGCCGCGGTCTGGGGCCTGACGGACCAGGCGCCCTGGCCCGTGGAGGTGCGCGCGTCCGCCGAACGCTTCCCCCACGCGGCCGAGCGGGCGGCGTACCTCGTCGTCGCGGCCGCCCTCGACTCGACGATCGAGGACCCGGGAGGAGTGACTGTTGTCGTCACTTCCGAGCTGGGCATGCTGCGGGTCGAGGTGACGGGCGCCGCCCCCAAGGACGCGGTTGCCCTCTACGACAGGATCGAGGCCATGGGCGGGCGCGTAGTGGTGGAGGAGCAGTCGGTGCGAGCGGACATCCCGTGCGAGTAGTCGTCGCTGATGACTCGCTGCTAGTGCGCCAGGGCGTCGTCCACATCCTGACTGACGCCGGCCTGGAGGTCGTCGGTGAGGCGCAGGACGCGGACCAGGCCGCACAGGTGGCCTCGTCCCGCCAACCGGACGCCGTCGTGCTAGACATCCGCATGCCACCGACATTCACCGACGAAGGCATCGTGGCGGCGCAGCGGATCCGCAGCAGCCGGCCGGACGTCTGCGTCCTCGTCCTGTCCGAGTACGTCGACCCCCAGTACGCCATGCAGCTCATCTCCGAACGTCCGGAGGGGGTCGGCTATCTGCTCAAAGAGCGGGTGTTCGACGGTGCGGTGCTCGTCGACGCCTTGCGCCGCCTGGAGGCGGGGCAGACCGTGGTGGACCCGGCCATCGTGTCCCGCCTGCTGGCCCGGCCTAGGCGGCGGGATCCCGTACAGACGCTCAGCCAGCGCGAGCGCGAGGTGCTGCAACTCGTCGCGGAGGGACTGTCGAACCGCAGCATCTCGACGAGGCTCTCGGTGACCGAGCGCACGGTCGAGGCCCACATCAGGCAGATCTTCCTCAAGCTCGGCCTGGACGACGACCCGTCCTCGCACCGCCGGGTCCTGGCAGTGCTCGCCTATCTCCGGTCCGATGCGGGGGCTCCCGGTACGTCGGGGTGACCCCGAGGAACCCACAGCAGGGCCGCGACGCGAGCGGATGACGCGAGGCACCCGCGCTCACACCCGCAGGGTCGGGCCTGTGAGCACCGTAGAGGCGTGCGCCGCCTACCGGGTCAGCATCCTGCGCTCGGCCGGTACCATCTCCACAGGCCACCCAGCCGTCGGGGCCGCAGGCACCGACCAGGAGAGTCCTCGAGCTTGCTCCTGGGCCGCCGACGATTACCGGCGCCGCGCGACGAGATCGGGTCCAGAAGGAATCCGCAGATTCATGCGCCGTGGACGTCGAGAACGCTCGGGCGGCTACGTCCCGCGGGTACGAGCAACCGAACGGGCCGCGACGACACCGACGAAGGAGCGGCCACCATGCAACCCGAACCAGATCACCGCGATCGTGAACGTGCCGTCTGTCAGGAGGCCCTGGCTCGCGATCTGCTCCGCATGGCCTACGTCGCCAAGGACGGCACCCCTCGCAACGTCCCGATTGCATTAGACCAGTCGGTCGGACACGGCTCGAGCTGACGTCCGCCGGTGTTAGACGAGCGCATTTTCGCCTTCGGCCGATGCAGGGCAGAGCGGGAGGGTTACGGCCACCAGGGTCGCGTCCTCCACGGAGCTGACGGCGAACGTACCGTCCAGCGCCAAGATGCGGTCGAAGCTCGAGTTTAGGTGCGGTAGGTCCCCTTGCGTGGACACCGTGACGCCGACCGCGTCGTTTCGAACATCCACCCGGACCGAGACTGGCCGATCTCGGGATGCCCTCTCCACCAGCAGGTACAGCGTGGACTCTACGAGAGCGGTGAGCCGGCTATGGGGGAGCGCGAGCAATGTGAGCGGCCGGGTCTCGGCAAGGCCCCACAGGGCGGTCGCCAGTCCGGCACGTTCCAGCAGCACCGGGTGGAGGCGGTGGGCCAGGTCTCGAAGTTGATTGATCGCGGACTCGAGTAGCCGTTCGGCCTCGAGAAGCTCGGGGACTACGGCGCCGCCGCGTCCTCTCAGCAGGCGTATGCCTAGCAGCAGTGCAACCAGACTCTGTTGTGCGCCGTCGTGAAGGTCCCGTTCGAGGCGCCGGCGTTCGGCGTCGCCGGCGGCGACGAGCCGGACGCCCGAGCGTCGGATGTCGTCCAGCTGTGCCAGGGCGTTGGCTCGAAGACGCTCATGGTCCAGGGCAAGGTGGACGGCCGCGGAGAGCTCCCGGACTCTGTCTGCCGCTACGTCGGGCCGGTGGATTACCGCCGCCAGGGGGGTGCCTTCCCGGCGGACCTGCGTGACTGTCCCCGGCAGGGACGTGAGGTCGACCGGACGGCCCTCGGCATCGAGGTACCCGGAGCCGCCGTCACCCGGATAGGCGATAAGCAGAGTCGGGTCTCCTGCGCGCGCGGCGATCTGCGCGCGGATGTCGCTGTCGGCGCGCAGGTCGCTCACGACTCGGGTGAGCGCGCGTTCGGCGTGTCGGGTCCGCACTAGGTCTGCGGTCGCCGCCGCAGCGAGGGCGAACAGGGCGGCAGCTTGGTACCTCCATAGGGTCTGGTCTTGGGCGTCGGACCCCAGCAGCCCCTTGGTCCACCCGCGTGCGAAGTGGGCCAGCTCGAGGGCCAGGTAGACCAGCCCCGCTAGGGCGAGCAGCCCGGCGTCGCGGCGCTGGACCGCGCTGGCACGAATCAGCCACCACGCCACGGCGACAACCGCGGCGGCGGTCCAGGCGGCTCCGGCCCGCAAACCAAGTTCGCTGAGTTGGGACCAGCGCGTCGGGTTGTGCCAGACGTCGACGAGGTTGGCCGGGCAGGTGGCGCAGCCGAGCGTGGCGGGATCGAAGGTCAGCGCAGCGGCGAGGCCGACGATGCCGAGCATGATCAGATAGCCCGCCGCGACCAGGGCGCGCGCGGGCGGGGCCGAACGTAGCCCCGCGGTAGCGACGATCACATGGAAGACCACCGCGGGGGTCGCGACGTAGGCCACGGTTCCGACCGTGAAGGTCACGTCTCGTGCGGCCGGGTTGGCCCATTCGGCGACGAACCAGGCCGTGGCCGCGAGCAACAGCAGCGCCGCCACGACGTGGCGGTCACGGCGGCGGACGATCACGGTGGCCGCCAGCGTCAGTGCCCATCCGGCGCCGAGCAGCATGGTCTGGCCGGTCGTCGCGCCTTCGGTGAAGGAGTATCCCGGTCCGCTGAGCGTGACCGATAACGAGATGGCGCCGAGCACAGCTCCCCAGGCGAGGAAGGCGACGCGCACCGGCATGCAACCGATCGTGGCACCATCCGGCTTCGGCGACACGCTGGTCAGCACTGGGTGATGGAGTCCAACATTGAGGGTTAGCCCGGGTGTGGCGGTCCAGGGGCGTTCCTAGCGTCGGTGTATCCGATTCAAGGGAGTGCGCTCATGCGAAGGATCATCGTGATGACCGCCCTGACGGCTGCCCTGGCCTTGGCTACCACGGGGTGCCAGGGCAGCGACCGCGCCGGCGGAAACGCCGGGAAAGAGGTCATCCTCACGTTCGCCAATCCCAACGACACCCCTCCGGAACAACTCCTCCGTTTCGCCGACGAAGTTGCCAAACGCTCGGCCGGGACGCTGAAGATCGACTTCAAGAACCGGTGGCGGGCCGGCGAGAGGGAGTCCGAGCGAGGCACGGTCCGGGACATCCGCGACGGCAAGGTCGCCATGGGCTGGGTCGGTGCCCGGGTGCTCGACCAGGTCGGTGTCACCACGTTCCAGCCGCTCCTGGCGCCGCTGCTGGTGGACAGCCAGGATCTGCAGCAGAAGGTCTTCGGGGCCGGTATACCGGGCGACATGCTTGCCGGCGTAGAAAAGATCGACCTGGTCGGCGTCGGCGTCCTGCCGGGGCCGATGCGCAAGCTGCTCAGCAAGCGTGGCCCGCTGACGACGCCGGCGGCCCTGGCCGGCCTGTCGGTTGGGATCCAGGACTCTCGGGTCGCTGAGCAGACCTTCGCCACCCTGGGTGCGACCACCGTTCACGAACAGTCCGGCGCGAAGATCGCGGACGTCGACGGGTACGAGCAGCAGCTGAGCTCGATCTGGGGTAATCACTACGAAGAACAGGGCGCGAGGAGTGTTGTCGGCAACCTCAACCTCTGGCCCCGTCCGCTGGTGATCCTCGCGGGCAAGCAGCGGTGGGAGGGCCTCTCAGCTGACCAGCACAAGGCGCTTCGTGCCGCCGGTAAGGAGTCGGTCCAGCCGGCGCTCGACGCCTCCCGGACCGAGGACACCGGATCTGTGGCGCCGATCTGCCACGCCGGGATCGCGATGCCGCAAGCGACGGCAGCCCAGCTCGCCGCCCTGGAGCAGAAGCTGGCTCCCGTCTACGACGCGATCTCTGCGGCCGACTCCAAGAACAAGGGCTGGCTCGAACGAATCCGCCAACTCAGGACCCAGGTCGATGCCGGTCCCGACACCGCCCGGTGTACAGGGATCCTCCCGGACCAGGGCACCGAGGGCGCGCTGCCGGACGGCACGTATGAGATGACGCTCACGCCGCACGACATCAGCACAGGCTGTCCGGCGGGCCGGCCCGGTTCGGAGTACCTCAAACCGTTGCTGAACTACCCGAAGACGCTGCAGCAGACCGTC
>DATFPQ010000041.1:0-2141 GCA_035264765.1 Actinomycetales bacterium
GTGGCCACCGTGCTGATCGGCCACTGGGTCGGCGAGCTGGACCGCGGCCAGGTCGACCGGGTGCTGTCCGGCGACGAGCCGTTCGACGAGGAGGCCTTCGCCACCGGCGACGTGGCCGCCATGCACTGACCCGCCCGTGGGTCAGACGGTGACCGGCCCGTGCGCGGTGTCGAAGCTGCAGGCCAGCAGGCCAGGAGTTCCGTGCGGGGCCAAGAAGGCGAACTCGACGGTCGAGACGCCGAAGCCCGGCTGAAGCCCGAGCCAGTCGGTCACGCGCCGGGGGTCGCCCGCGATCTGCAGCCCGGTCAGGCGCGCCCGGGTCGGTCCCGCCTGGGACGGGTGAAGCTGGTCGTCGGTCTCCCAGTGGATCAGGAACGGCAGCTGCGGGTCCGCCATCAGGCCCTTGATGCCGATCTGCCGCCAGCGCAGCTCGACGCCGTCCGGACGGTGCCGGTTGCCGGGGGCGGAGTGCCGGCCCAGCCGGGCCTCCGCAGGCGCGAGATCGTCGACCGCAACGACCCAGCCCAGCCAGCCGCCGCCGTCCTGGCTGCGCTGGCGCACCGCCTGGCCGAACGGCGCCTTGTCCGACGCCGGGTGGTCGAGGACCTCCACGACCTCGACGTAGCGACCATCGAGCAGCGGCAGGATGACGTTGCGCGTCCCGAACCGCGGGTGCACCCCGCCGTCGACCGCTCGAACCCCGAGACGCTCGGCCAACCGCTCCGCGGTGTCGTAGAGACCCCCGCTCTCTGCTGCGTAGGACACGTGGTCGACTCGCATGTGGCGGATCGTGTCACAGCGTCGGTTCACGGCCCGTAGCCGGGGGCTGCCCCACACCCGAACGGCCCAGGGATCAGCGGCGGGTCGCCAGGAAGTCGCCGAGCCGGCCCATCGCCTCGCGCAGGTCGTCGACGTGGGGCAACGTCACGATGCGCAGATGGTCGGGATCGGGCCAGTTGAAGCCGGTTCCCTGGACGAGCAGCAGGTTCTGCTCACGCAGCAGGTCGAGCACCAGCTGCTGGTCGTCCTTGACCTCGTAGACGTCGGGGTCGAGGCGGGGGAACAGGTACAGCGCGCCCTCCGGGCGGGCGCAGCTGACGCCGGGAATGGCCTCGAGCAGCTCCAGCGCCGTGTCGCGCTGCTCGCGCAGCCGTCCACCGGGCAGCACCAGCTCGTCCAGCCCGTGACGTCCCCCGAGCGCCGTGGCCACCGCGTGCTGCGCCGGCACGTTCGCGCACAGCCGCATGTTCGCCAGGATGTCCAGGCCCTCCAGGTAGCTGCCAGCCTCGTGCCGGGGGCCGGACACCACCATCCAGCCGGACCGGAACCCGGCCAGCCGGTAGGCCTTGGACAGGCCGTTGAAGGTGAGGCAGAGCAGGTCGGGCGCCAGCGACGCGGTCGACACGTGCACGGCGTCGTCGTAGAGGATCTGGTCGTAGATCTCGTCGCTGAACACCACCAGCCCGTGCGCGCGGGCCTGGGCCAGCAGTCCCTGCAGCACCGGCTCCCCGTACACCGCGCCGGTCGGGTTGTTCGGGTTGATGACGACGACCGCCTTGGTGCGCGGGCCGATCTTGGCGGCCAGGTCGTCCAGGTCCGGCTGCCACCCCTGGCTCTCGTCGCACCGGTAGTGCACCGGGCGCCCGCCGGCGAGCGACACCGCCGCCGTCCACAACGGATAGTCCGGGGAGGGGATCAGCACCTCGTCGCCGTTGTCCAGCAGCGCCTGCAGCGCCATCACGATCAGCTCGCTGACGCCGTTGCCGAGGTAGACGTCGTCGACGTCGATATGCCCGACGCCCTTGGCCTGGTGGTACTGGACGACCGCCCGCCGGGCCGAGACGAGGCCCCGCGAGTCGCTGTAGCCCTGTGCCGTGGGCAGGGCCGCGATGACGTCGGCCAGGATGCCTTCCGGTGCCTCGAAGCCGAACGGCGCCGGGTTGCCGATGTTGAGCTTCAGGATCCGCTGCCCCTCGCGCTCCAGCCGCTGCGCCTCTGCCAGCACGGGTCCCCGGATGTCGTAGCAGACGTCGGCCAGCTTGGAGGACTGCAGAACCGTCACGGCGCACATCCTCTCAAACCCGCGCCCCCCTGGCGGTCAGGTACAGCCGGTGCGCCGTCACGACGACCACCAACCAGGC
>DATFPQ010000042.1:0-34387 GCA_035264765.1 Actinomycetales bacterium
ATGGCCGTCGCCCTGGACGCGCTGCAGTCCCGCTGAGCGCCGCGGTCAGGCGGAGCGGCGCAGCAGGGTCTCCAGCACCTGCGCGACGCCGTCGTCGAGGCACGAGGGCGCGGTGCGCCCGGCCGCGGCGACGGCGTCCGGGTGCCCGCCGGACATGGCGTACCCCCGACCGGCCCAGGCCAGCATCTCGACGTCGTTCGGCATGTCGCCGAAGGCCACCACGTCGGCCCGGTCGACGCCGCGTGCGGCGGCGAGAGCGGCGAGCGTCGCGGCCTTGCTCACGCCCTCCAGGGACAGCTCCACCAGGCCGTCGTGCGGGTCGGAGTGCGTGGCTGACGCCAGGCCCGCCACCGCGGGCCGCGCGAGCGCCAGCATCGTGTCCCCGGCCCTTGTCTCGTCACGGCAGAGCAGCTTGACGACGCCGGGGTCGTCCTCGAGCAGGTCGTCCAGCGAGCCGATCTCGGCCTCGACCCCGGTGTCGTAGCGGGTCAGGTACGCGGGCTCGCGCCGGAAGCCCGCAAGGGTCTCCAGCGCGAAGGTCGCGTCGGGCATCAGGGCGCGCAGCCGCTGCACGCAGGCACGGACGTTCTCGACCGCCAGGGTCCGCGCCTCGAGCACGCGGTCGGCGTCGAGGTCGTACACGACCGCGCCGTTGCCGCAGATCGCGATGCCGCGGTGGCCGGTCTGCGCCACGACCTCGCCCATCCAGCGCGGCGGCCGTCCGGTGACGTAGATGACGTGGATCCCCGCGGCCAGGCACGCCGACAGTGCGGCACGGGTGCGCGCGGAGATGGTGCCGTCCGGGCGCACGACCGTGCCGTCGAGGTCGGTGGCGACCAGACGCATCCGGTCATCCTGCCCGACCGGGATCCCGTCGCACATCCCACCCCGGTTCGTGCACCGGTCTCACGTGCCCGAAACTGCGCGGATGCGAAGTGTGGGCGTCGAGGAGGAGCTGCTGCTGGTGGACGGCCGGACCGGCGAGCCGCGCGCGGTGGCCGGCGCCGTGCTTCGTCGTGCCGCGGCGGCGCCGGAGGTCGGCTCCGACCTGCCAGGGGGCGGCGACCGGCCTGCCGACGGGCCTGGCGGCACGCTGGAGGGCGAGCTGCACCAGCAGCAGGTGGAGACCGACACCCCGCCGCAGACCGACCTGAGCCAGCTCGCCGACCAGCTGCGGACCTGGCGCCGACGCGCCGACCGCGCAGCCGCCGGCGAAGGGGCCCGGGTGGCCGCCCTCGCGACCTCCCCGCTGCCCGTCACGCCGGTCACCACCCCCACCGAGCGCTACCTGCGGATGGCGCAGCACTTCGGCCTGACCCAGGCCGAGCAGCTCACCTGCGGCTGCCACGTCCATGTGTCCGTCGAGTCGCCGGAGGAGGGCGTGGCCGTGCTCGACCGGATCCGGGTGTGGCTTCCCGTCCTCACAGCGCTGAGCGCCAACTCGCCGTACTGGCAAGGCGAGGACTCCGGCTACGCCAGCTTCCGGTCCCAGGCCTGGGGCCGCTGGCCAACGGCCGGCCCGATCGAGGTGCAAGGCTCGGTCGAGCGCTATCGCGCGCTCGTCCGCGATCTGGTGGCGACCGGCGTCGCGCTGGACGAGGGGATGGTCTACTTCGACGCCCGGCTGTCCGCCCGCTACCCGACCCTGGAGGTCCGGGTGGCCGATGTCTGTCTGCGGGTGGACGACGCCGTGCTCATCGCGGCACTCGCCCGCGGGCTGGTCGACACGGCGGCGCGGGAGTGGCGCGAACGCGTGCCGGCGCCGCCCGTGCCATCGACGCTGGTGCGGCTCGCGGGCTGGCGCGCCGCACGCGGCGGGATGGACGACGTGCTGCTGCATCCGGCGGACCTGCGGCCGCGGCCCGCGAGGGAGGTGGTGACTGCGCTGGTCCGGCACGTGCGACCGGCCCTGGAGCGCAGCGGCGACGCCGCGCTGGTGCACACGCTGCTGGCCGACTTGCTCGGCCGGGGGACCGGCGCCCGACGGCAGCGTGAGATCCTCGGGAGAAGCGGCCGGCTGGCGGACGTCGTGCGTGACGCCGTGGAGGTCACCGCATCCTGACGGCGGTCGGTGAAGGCTGGGACCTTGGAGCGGAGCGCGACCTGCCCCAGCACGCCCGGGCCCTGCACGGCAACCCCTGGGCAGAGACTCGTCATACCCAATCTGCGCCGAGTCTGACGACCAAATGAACCAGTTATTACCAACCTGTGACCTACCCCACAGATTGGTTAGTGTACGTCTCGAACCAACCGGGTTACGTTGGATATGCGCCGCTCCTCCCCCCGCTGGACCACCCGGCAACCTTGAGCCGGTCCCTGCGGGGCAGCCACGGACTGCATCGGAGGCGCGACCGGGCTGAGCTGGACTGTCGGCACCGCGCGGCGCGAGCACGAGCACCGTCGATCCGCCCGAACGCCAGCAACCCCGTTCCTGAGGAAGGACCCGCCGTGATCCCGCACGCCCTCCTGCGCCAGGGCCAGCCCCGCCCTGCGCGCCCGACCCGCCGCCTGCTCAAGCGCCTCGCGTCGGTCCTGGCCCTGCCCGTGGCCGTGCCGGTCGCCGCAGCCACACTCGTCGCGCCCGCATCCGCCGTCGCCACCGCTCCGGCCGCCGCGGCCGCAGCGTCCCCGAGCCCGTTCCTCCCGTTCGACCTGCCCGCCAAGGCCACGCTGCGGGCCTCGTCGCGGAAGGTCTTCGCGAACTGGGTGGTGTCGCTGCCGGTGTCCTTGGACAACCAGGCGCCGGCGAACGACTACTACCAGCGGAACTACCTCAACCCGATGGGCGAGAAGGGCGTGCACGCCGCGTACGGCGGTATGCTACGCGACCGCCCACTCGGGCGGGCGCCGCTCCCCGGCAACTGGCGGCTGGCCGACATGAAGACCGAGGTCCGCCAGGCCATCTCCGAGGGGATCGACGGCTTCACGATGGTGGTCTACACCCTGCCCCCGGCGGGCAAGTCGGACCGGCTGTGGGACAACGCCAAGCTGATGATGCAGGCCGCCGCGGAGGTGGACCCGGGCTTCAAGATCATCCCGATGCCCGACACCAGCGGGGGCAGCAAGCTCAAGCTGATCGACGCCGGGACCATGGCTATGCGGATGGCGGAGCTGAGCAAGTACAGCTCGGCGTACAAGGTCGGCGGCAAGATGGTCCTCGCGCCCTTCACCGCGGAGAACAAGGCGCCCAGCTGGTGGTCGTCGGTCATGACCACGATGGCGAACACCCACAAGGCTCCTGCCGTCCTCTTCCCGCTGTTCCAGGACGAGCGGAAGTGGCGTGCGGCGTTCGCCCCCATCACCTACGGGATGATGAACTGGGGCACGCGCAACCCGGTGTGGACCAACCTGAGCACCGCGGCCGGCGCGCCGATCGGTCGTGTCGGCGCGGTCCATGCTTCGGGTGACAAGTGGATGGCCCCGATCTCGGTGCAGGACTCGCGGCCACGCAGCGGCATCTACTGGGAGTCGGAGAACACGCAGAACCTGCGCAACTCCTGGGAGATCGCCCGTAAGAGCGGTGCGGACATGGCGCAGCTGGCGACCTGGAACGACCTGCCGGAGGGCAGTGGCATGCAGCCGTCCGTCAAGCACGGCTACAGCTTCCTGGACATCAACGCCTACTACCTGACCTGGTACAAGACCGGCGTGCAGCCGGCGATCAAGCGGGACGCCGTGTACCTCACGCACCGCAAGCAGCCGGTCGCGGTCAAGCCGACGTTCAAGCAGACCAAGCTGATGACGCACGGCGGCGGTAGCCCGGCCCGCAACACGGTGGAGGCGCTGACCTTCTCCCGGGCGGCCGGAACGGTCCAGATCACCGTGGGCGGTACGACGACCTCGTGCGCGGTCGACGCCGGCGTAGACACCTGCACGGTTCCGCTGCGCACGGGCACGGTCAGCGCCAAGCTGGTCCGTGGCGGCGCCACGGTGGCCAGCCTGAAGTCTCCGTTCTCGGTCACCAACACCCCGTACGTCCAGGACCTCGAGTACGTCGGCTCGAGCAGCCTGCGGCAGGGCACCACCGCCTCTGCTCCGGCGTCGGAGTCGCGGGCGACCCCCACCACGAGCACTACGCTCACCCCGACCGCCGACAGCTACGCCAACGCCGGCGCGCCGGCGGCCAAGCTCGGCAGCGGGTCCTCGCTCGCCGCCCAGGGCAGCCCCGCCGCCACGTCCTACCTGAAGTTCACGCTCCCCAAGGCGCCCGCCGGCAAGACTCTGCGGTCGGCGACCCTGCGGGTCCGCACCACCAACCTCGCGAGCGCCGGGTCGGCCACGGCGAAGACGGTCAAGCTGGCCGGCAACGGCTGGACCGAGGCCGGGCTGACCTGGCCCAACCGACCCGCCGTGACCGGCGCGACACTCGGCTCGCTGTCCGCGCCCAAGGCGAACACGGTCTACACCACCACCCTGTCCGCCGCGGCCCTGCGGTCGGTGCTCGGCACGCAGGTCACCGTGGCGGTCACGGGTGCCGGCGCGGACGGCGTGTGGTTCTGGTCCCGCAACCACGCGGCCGCCGGCTACCGGCCGCACCTGGAACTGACCTTCGGCTGACCGCTCAGGGCCGACCGGGGGGACGGCCCTGATCGGCGCACGCCGAAGGCACCGCGGGCGAGGGCCCGTCCACGCGACGCGTGGGCGGGCCCTTGCCATGTCCGGGCCCGGCCGCTGGCGTTTGCCGCGGAGGCGGGGTACGCGACACAGTGCCTGCCATGCGAGCCGAGCAGCTGACCGGACCGGTGGCCTACCACGGCGAGGGGCCGGTGTGGTCGCCTCGCTGGGGCGGGCTGCGCTGGATGGACATGCTGGCCGGCGACGTTCTCACGCTGCACGAGGACGGTCAGGTGGACCGGCGCGACGTGGGTCGGGTCGCCGCCGTCGCTCGCCCCCGGCGAGATGGCGGCGCCGTCCTCGGCGTGGAGCGCGGCTTCGCGCTCGAGGAGCCCGACGGCACGCTGCGGCACCTGGACCCGCTGTGGTCCGACGACAGCGTCCGGATGAACGAGGGCGGCTGCGACCCGGACGGCCGGTTCTACTGCGGCTCGATGGGGTGGGACCAGCGGCCGGGCGCGGGGTCCCTCTACCGGCTCGACCCCGACCGGTCGGTGAGCGTGATCCTGACCGACGTCACCATCTCCAACGGTCTGGAATGGAGCCCGGACGGCTCACTCGCCTACTACGTCGACACGCCGACCGGGCGGGTGGACGTGTTCGACTACGACCGCGAGCGCGGCCTGACCGGGCGACGCCCGTTCGCCCGCCCCGAGCCGGGCCACCCGGACGGCCTGACCGTCGACGCGGAGGGTGGGGTCTGGGTGGCCCTGTACGGCGGCGGCACGGTGCACCGGTACACCCCCGAGGGGGCGCTGGACGAGGTGGTGGAGGTGCCCACCCGCAAGGTCACCGCGTGCACCCTCGGCGGTCCCCGGCTGGACCAGCTGTTCATCACGACGTCCGCGGAGAACCTCGAGCCCGGCTCCGACCCCCTCGCGGGGTGCCTGTTCACCGCCGACGTCGGGGTCCGCGGACGGCCGGTGCGAGAGTTCGCCGGTTGAGCCTGCGCGCAGTCGTCGGAGCTCTACGGTGAGCCGGTGACCGCCTCGATCTCGCGCGCGCAGGCGCTGTCCTTCCGGGTCCGGGCGCAGCAACTGGACCGACAGAGCGGCACACTGTCGGACACGGCCGTGCTCGACATCGGGGTTCAGGACACCGGCCCGGACGGCGGGCTCTGGGCGCTGGCCCTCCGCGGTGTTGACGTCGAGACGCTGCCCCGGGAAGCGCTCGCGACGGTCTGGACCGTGCGCGGTGCGCCGCACCTGTACCGCCGCCCGGACCTGCCGGCCGTGGCGGCCGCGGTCGCACCGTTCTCGGACGCCGACGCCGCGAAGCGCATTTACGACGCCGCCAAGCCGCTGAAGGCAGCGGGCATCGGCACGCTCCAGGCGCTCGACGCCGTCGCTGCCGCCATGCGCTCGGTCGTGAGCAGCCCCCTGGTGAAGGGCGAGGTCTCCACGCAGGTCACCGCGCTGATGGCGCCGCCGTACCTGCGGTACTGCCGGCCGTGCGACGCCACCCACCTGTACGAGATGCCGTTCCGGCTGGCGGCGCTGCGCGCGGGCCTGGAGCTGCAGGCCGGGACCTCACCGCCGGTGCTGCAGCGGATCCCCGACTTCGTCCCGTTGACCGAGCCGCCGGAACGCTTCGATGTCGTGCGCGCGTACCTGCGCTTCCTCGGCCCCGCCACCCCGCAGCAGGTCGCCGGATACCTCGACGCACCCGTTGCGGAGGTCAGGGCCCGGTGGCCGCGGGACGCCGTGGAGGTCAAGGTCGCCGGGAGCGCGGCCTGGCTGCTCGCTGAGGACCTCGACGCCGCCTCCGCCGGCGGCACCGGCACCACCCGGCTGCTGGGTCCGTTTGACCTGTTGCTTCAGGCACGGGATCGGTCGACGCTCGTCGACGACCCGGCTCGGGTGAAGGCGCTCTGGCCGGTACTCGGTCGGCCGGGCGGGGTGCTGCTTGACGACGAGGTCGCGGGCACCTGGCGCGCGAAGCGGTCGCGGGCCGGCGTCCGGGTTCAGGTTCAGCTGTGGTCTCGCGCCTCGGCAGCCGCCCGCGCTGCGATCGGGTCAGAGGCCGAGCGGCTGGCCGCCCACCGCGGCCTGAAGCTCGACACGTTCGAGGTCAACGACTGACGGACGACGACCTGGTCTGCCGGCGGGCCTGCTGGTAACGGTCGAGGTAGCTGGAGACGTCGGTGCCGGCGATGACCTCGGCCAGCAGGTCGAGGTCAAGGTCGTCGAGCCGCCGGAACCGCAGGCAGCTCTTCCCCATGTCCAGCCGTCGCCCACCAGCCTCCCAGCGCTGCCGGAAGGACGCCGCCTCCTCGGAGTCGGCGTAGAGCCCCATCAGGTACAGCGCGTAGTGCCGTTTCTGCGCAGCAAGGGCGACGTACCCGAGCGGTTGCCCGTTGTAGGTGTCCGGGAACCGCTCCAGCGGAACGCACCAGGTGACCATGCCGAAGGCGATGCCCTCGCGGTAGCCGGCCGCCATGGCGCCGGAGACCACGTCACGGACCGCACAGAGCACGTCACGGCGATCGGGGAGAAGGCTGTCCAGATACTCGGCCACCGTGGCGGGGCCGACGGGTGCGGGTTTCGACGACGTCACGGTTCGACGCTACCGGCCGCACGGTATGAGCAGGCTGTGATCCTGCGGCGGCTGGCGCCACAGCGGGCGTCCGGAGCAGAATCCCGCGACATGACGAGGTCGCGAACCGGTTCCTCATGGCTGTGGTCGCTGTGGTCCCAGGACTCCGTCCTCTCCATCTGCTCGAGGGGGTCGGTCCTGTCCATCGGGTCGGTCGGCTCGGTGGCGTCGATCGGGTCCGTGGGATCGGCGATGTCGCTGTTCTCGGTCGGCTCGTTCCACGCCATGGCGTCCGCCCTGTCGGCGCAGTCGCGCTGGTCGGTGCTCTCCGCCCGGTCGCAGTGGTCGGTGCTGTCCAGCCGGACGTCCGGCCGCCGGCCGCGCGGGCGGGTCCGACGTCGGCGGCGCCCTCGACCGTGACGAGCGCCGAGGCACCCGCAGACCTCGTCCTGCACGGCGGTCGGATCTTCGACGGCGAGCGCGTCCTGCCCGGCGCCACGGCCGCTGCCGTGCGGGACGGGCGCGTCGTCGCGGTCGGCACGGACGCCGAGGTGCGGGCGGCCGTGGGCCGCGCCCGGGAGAGCGTGGACCTGCGCGGCCGGCTGCTGCTCCCGGGATTGACGGACGCGCACGTCCACCCGGTGATGGCCGGGGTGGAGCGGCTGGGCTGCGACCTCAGCAGCGCCGCCACCGCGGAGGCGATCCTGGACCGGGTCCGTGCCTACGCGGCCGCGCACCAGGAGCAGGCCTGGGTGGTCGGCGGTGGCTGGCTCAAGGAGGCCTTCGAGGGTGGGCTGCCGACTGCCGCCGCCCTCGACGAGGTGGTCGGCGACCGGCCCGCGCTGCTGCGCGACAACAGTCACCACGCGGTCTGGGTCAGCTCGGCGGCACTTCGGCTGGCCGGCCTCGACGCCACCTCGCCTGACCCGCCAGACGGCTCGCTGTCGCGACGACCCGACGGCAGCCCCGCGGGCACCCTGCACGAAGGGGCGATGGACCTCGTGATCCGGCGGCTGCCGCCGACGCCGGCGCAGGACCAGGTGGCCGGACTGCTCGAGGCGCAGCGGCACCTGCACTCCGTCGGAGTCACCGGCTGGCAGGACGCCATCGTGGGCAGCTACGCCGGCCACCCCGACCCCACCGGCGCCTACCTCACCCTCGCCGGGCAGGGACGGTTGACCGCGCGGGTGGTGGGTGCCCTGTGGTGGCCCCGCGGCACGGCCGCCGGCGACCTCGACGCCGTCGTCGACGCCCTCGTCGCCACCCGCCGCCGGGTGCACGAGGCCGTGCCCGACGGCAGGTTCCGCACCACGAGCGTCAAGGTCATGCAGGACGGCGTCGTCGAGAGCCGCACCGCCGGGATGACGACTCCCTACCTGGACAGCTGTGGCTGCCGGGACGGCGGCACCGGGCTGTCCTACGTCGAGCCGCGCCTGCTGCGCCGGGTCGCCACTGCCGTTGCGCGGCGGGGCTTCCAGCTGCACGTCCATGCCATCGGTGACCGTGCGGTCCGCGAGGCGCTGGACGCGATCGAGGCCGCGGCGGCCGACCCGGCGTCCGACGCGGACCTTCGCCACCACGTCGCCCATC
The DNA here is from genome assembly GCA_035264765.1 of Actinomycetales bacterium. Taxonomy (GTDB): domain Bacteria; phylum Actinomycetota; class Actinomycetes; order Actinomycetales; family Angustibacteraceae; genus DATFPQ01. Next base: position 8,740 of record DATFPQ010000042.1, read on the forward strand.
TCCAGGTCGTCGACCCGCGGGACGTCCCGCGGTTCGCCGCCGGCAGTGTCACGGCGAACCTGCAGGCGCTGTGGGCCTGCCACGAGCCGGCCATGGACCAGCTCAACATCCCGCTCCTCGGGCCCGAGCGCACCAGCTGGCAGTACCCGTTCGCGGCCTTGGCCCGGGCCGGCGCGCCGCTCGCGATGGGCTCCGACTGGCCGGTCTCGTCCCCGGACCCGATGGCTGCGCTCGAGGTCGCGGTCACCCGCCGGGAGCCGGGGTCGGCGCTGCCGCCGCTGCTGCCGGAGCAGTCGCTGGACCTGCGGACCGCGCTCTCGGCGTACACGCGGGGTTCGGCTCGGGTCAACCACCTGGACGACGGCGGCCGGGTGGCGGTGGGCGCGCTCGCCGACCTCGTGGTTCTCGACCGGGACGTGATGACCGTTCCCCCCGACGAGATCAGCGGCACCCGCGTCGACCTCACCCTGGTAGACGGGAGACCGGTGTTCGAGCGCTGATCCGGCCGCCGACGTGTTGCGGCACAAAGCGGATGGGTCGAACCTGTCGGCGAACCGGGGCACGACCCGGCCGAGCAGCACGGGAGGGCCCCATGAGCGACAGGATGCCACCGGAGATCGCCGAGGCCGCCGTGGCCAGCGGCGTCAACAAGGTCGAGGTGGGGGCGGGCAAGCTGCTCGTGGGCTCGTTCCTGGCCGGTGCCTACATCGCGTTCGGCGGTCTGGTCGCCATTGCGGTGTCGTCCGGGCTGAACCCCCAGCAGTGGGGCACGCTGCCCACGCTGTTCACCGGGACGGCGTTCACCCTCGGCCTGGTGCTCGTCGTCATCGCCGGGTCACACTTGCTGACCGGCAACATGATGCTCGTGCCGATCGGCGCGATGGCCGGCCGGATCAGCGCCAAGGACGTCGCCAAGAACCTGACCATCGTCACCATCGGCAACCTGGCCGGCTCCCTGTTCGTCGCCTACTTCCTCGCGGTCCAGAGCGGTGTCATCGGCGGCCCGAGCGCCCCGCCGACCACGGGGGCGGGAATGATGCACCAGCGGCTGGTCGCCATCGCCGAGGCAAAGGGCGTGACCGAGACCGGCTGGCAGATCTTCCTGCGGGCGGTCGGCTGCAACTGGCTGGTGTGCCTCGCGGTGTGGATGTCGCTGGGGGCGAAGACCATCTCGGGGAAGATCCTCGCGATCTTCTTCCCGATCATGGCCTTCGTCGCCATGGGGTTCGACCACGTCGTCGCCAACATGTTCTTCCTGCCCGCCGCGATCTTCGCCGGCGCGCCGGACCTCACCTGGGCCGACACCCTGCGCAACTGGGTCTTCGCGTTCTTCGGCAACTTCGTCGGCGCCGTGGTCTTCGTGTCGACGTCGTACTGGTACATGTACCTGCGGGACGCCGACACCATCGACACGCCGACCCGTCCCTCACCCGCCGCGCGGTGAGCGGGGAAAGGCTGAGCGGGAAAGGCTGAGCGGCTAAGGGCTGAGCGGGTAGGGGATGGCTCAGCGGCCGACCCGCGCGAGGACGGCCTCCGCGACGTCCTCCGGCCGGGTCTCCGGCAGCCAGTGCCCGGCGGGCAGCTCGACGAACCGGTACGGCCCCTGCACGTGGGCGGCCGTGCGCTCGGCGGCGGCGCGGCCCAGCGCGGGGTCGTCGCGTCCCCAAACGTAGGTCGCCGGTACGCGCACCGGGCCTACCGACGGGCGAGCCGAGAAGGGCAGCCCGCGGTACCAGTTCAGCGATCCGGTGAGGGCCCCCGGCTCGGCCATCGTGCGGCAGTAGGACTCGACGTACGGCTCCGGTAGGTGCGAGTCGAGGAGGAACCGCCGGAGCACCTTGCCCACGAGCAGCTCCGGTACCACCGGCACCTGGAACAGCCCCATGTACCAGGAGCGCAGCGCCTGCCCTCCCGACACCAGCGAGGCCGCCATCGCCGCGGGGTGTGGCGTCGAGAGCACGGTCAGCGACAGGGCCCGCTCGGGGTGCCAGGCGCCCAGCGCCCAGGCCTGGGCTCCGCCCCAGTCGTGCCCGACGACGTGGGCCTGCGGCAGTCCCGCAGCGTCGAGGAGTGCCAGCACGTCGGCCACCGTCTCCTCGGTGCGGTACGCCCTGCGCTCCCGCGGCCGCGCTCCGGACGTGTAGCCACGCTGGGTCGGCACCAGGGTGCGCAGCCCGCTGGCGTGCAGCAGCGGAACCACGGCGTCGAAGGCGGACTGGTTCTGCGGCCAGCCGTGCAGCAGGACGACGGCCTCGCCGTCCTGCGGCCCACCGTCACGGACCTCGAAGGTCAGCCCGGCACGGGAAAAGCGGTCCATGATCGCGAGCCTCTCCTGGGGCGCTGAGGCGGCCCATGCTGGCAGGCGGCCGGGTACGGCGTCACCCCCGCGACATCACCGTCGCGGGGCCTCCCGGCTGGGCGCAGCCGCGGCCTCGATGAGCTCCAGCAGGGCCACGTGCAGCCGCTCCAGCTGCTCCACGCTCATCCCCAGCCGGTCGATGACGTCGTCCGGCACCCTGCGGGCGCGCTCCCGCAGCGCCACCCCCTTCTCGGTGAGCGCCACGATCACCGTCCGCTCGTCCTCGCGTCCCCGGCTGCGCTCCAGGAGGCCGGCCTTCTCCAGCCGCTGGACCAGCGGGGACAGGGTCCCGGAGTCCAGGGCCAGCTGGCGGCCCAGGTTCCGCATCGACATCGGGCCGTGCTGCCACAGGGCGATCATCAGCAGGTACTGCGGGTGGGTCAGCCCCAGGGGCTCCAGGACCGCCCGGTAGACGGACACGACCCGCCGGTCGGCGACGGTCAGCGCGAAGCAGACCTGCTGCTCGAGGGTCAGCCGGTCCTGACCGCGGGGTTGCGACGACACGCCCGGCCCCTCTCGATCGACATTGACAACCTCGAAGCGGCCAACTGTAATCAATTGCGTACAACGTAACTGCGGCAGGCATCTCGACGCCCGACGCACTTGGCCTCAGCAGCGAGCGCCGGTAGGCGTCCTGCTGTGCCTGTGCGAAACGTGGTGGCCGGGTATGCCCTCGCGACGGTGAGGCTGCCGTCGCAGTCACTGTTTCCGACCGCGGAAGAGCAGGATGACCCCGTCCAACAGCTACACCGCCAGTTGCTGGCGTGATGACGACGCGTGGGTGGTCCACGTCGTCGAGCTTGACGAGACGGCGCGGACGGCCCGGCTGTCGCAGGTGGAGGCGGTGGCGCACGACCTGGTGGCGCGCTTCGGCGGTCCCAAGGCGACGTCGGCCCGAGTGGTCATCGACCTGCAGGTCCATGACGATCTGATGAACCTTTTGAACGCCGCGGCGGCGGCGCGCCAGGACCGGGACCGCGTGTCGGTGGAGGCGGTCACCCTGCGTCGTGGAGTCGCGCGGCGCCTCGTCGCCGAAGGCTTCGCGATCAAGGAAGTGGCGGCCTTGCTCGGGCTGTCCGTCGTCCGCGCCCAGCAGCTGGTCGGTGACGGGTCGCACCCGCCCCAGCGCTCGATGGCGCGTTCGGCCGTTCCTGCCTCGTCCCAGGCGGCCTCGTCCCAGGCGACGCCCGTCCTGGCCAGCGCCCCACCGCGGCAGAAGCCGCACGGCTCCTACCAGCACGAGGCCTTTCTCTACCGCGGGGACGACGACTTCCTGTCCGGGACCGTGCCGTTCGTGCTGGACGCGGTGTCACTGGACCAGCCCGTGATGGTCGCCGTGACGATGCCGCGCCTGGTGCAGCTGCAGGCGGCCGTGGGCTCGGACGCACCGGGGGTGAAGTACGTCGACATGGCCGAGCTGGGTGCCAACCCGGCGCGCATCATCCCGGCCTGGCGCGCCTTCGTCGACGAGCACACCGCCGAGGGACGTCCGGTCCGCGGCATCGGAGAACCGGTCTGGGCCGGCCGACGCGCCACCGAGATCGTCGAGTGCCAGCTGCACGAGGCACTGCTCAACCTCGCGGTCGAGCCGGACACCCCGCTGTGGCTGCTGTGCCCGTACGACGCCGAGTCACTCCCCGGCCCGGTGCTGGATGAGGCCTGCCGAAGCCACCCGTCGCTGCGCGAGGGGGAGCACTACCGCGGCAGCACCAGCTACGGAGGCGTCCACCACGTCGACCGGCTCTTCGGCGGCCGGTTCCCCGATCCGCCCGGGGGGACGCCGGCCACCAGCTTCAACCGCGACGACCTCGCCGACGTCCGGCGCCGGGTGAGCCGGTTCGGCGCCGAGTCGGGGCTGAACCCGGACCGGACGACCGACCTGGTGCTGGCCGCCGCCGAGGTGGCCACCAACAGCGTCCGGCACGGCGGCGGCCGCGGGGTGCTGCGGATGTGGCGGCAGGGGGACGCCGTGGTCTGCGAGTTCACCGACCGCGGGCACATCACGGACCCCCTCGCCGGACGCCGGGTGCCGCCGCTGTCCACGGAGGGCGGCCGTGGCCTGTGGCTCGCCAACCAGCTGTGCGACCTGGTGCAGATCCGCTCGGCGGCGTCCGGCACCGCGGTCCGCCTGGTCAGCTGGCTCTAGAGCCGGGGCTAGTCGTCGTCGGAGGAGCGGAGGCGCCGACGCGCCTGCAGCAGGTCCAGCTCGGGCCGGGCCGCCACCAGGTCCTCCACGGCGTCCAGCACCCGGGTCACCTGGCCGTGGTCGGCCGCGACGACGGCCACGCCGACGCCGGCCCGCCGGTGCAGGTCGAGCGCGTCGACCTCCGCCGCAGCGACCTCGAAGCGGCGGCGCAGCTCGGAGACGAGCGGCCGGACCACGGAGCGCTTGGCCTTCAGCGAGTGCACGTCCCCAAGCAGCAGGTCGAGCTCAAGCCAGCCGATCCACATGCCGACACTCTGCCACTGTGGCGACCTGTGACTGTGCGCGTCCGCACACGGGCCTCACGTGCGGGAGACTGCCGCGGATGAGGGAGCAGCGGCTGACGGACGACGGCGCGGTGGCCGACTACCGGGCCGCCTTCGCTGCCCTCCCGGTCCCGTGCCTGCTGCTCGACACGGACCTGCACATCCTCGACGTGACGTACCGGTACTCGCAGATCACCGACCGTCCGCGAGCGCTGCTCGTGGGACGGCCCGTCCTCGAGGCGTTCCCCGCGAACCCTTCCGACCCTGGAGCCCGTCGCCGGGGCCGCGAGATCGAGGCGTCCCTGCGCCGAGCTCTGCGCACCCGGGAGCCGGACCGGCTGGCGGTGTTCCGGTACGACGTCGAGCGCAACCCCGGCAGCGGGATCTACGAGGAGCGCTGGTGGAGCATCACCAACGTGCCCGTCCTCGGCGCCGGTGGTGAGGTCACCCAGCTGATCAACGCGGTGGAGGACGTTACCGCGGAGCTCCGCGAGCGCGAGGCCGGCCTGGTGCACCGCCAACGCAGTGACGACCTGATGCAGCGGGCGGCCCAGCTCGAGACCGACCTCGCGCACCGCGGTCGGGAGGTCAGGGCGCTGAGCGCCGCGGAGGCTGAGTCCGCGCGCCGGTTGCAGGCGCTCGCCTTCGTCGCCCTCGCGCTCGCCGCCGCCGAGACCGTGGAGGAGCTCACCGACCTGGTGGTGAGCCGAGGCGTGGTGGCGCTCGGGTGCCACAGCGGGGGGGTCGCGGTCCGCGACGACGCGCAGGGCATCGTGAACCTGACCATCACGGACCAGGCGCGCGAGGGCGCGCACCTGTTCCAGCAGATGTCGCTGAACACCCACCTGCCGTCGGTGGTGGCTGCCGTCGTACCGGAGCCGATCTACCTCGAGGACGAGCGCGCCGGCATGGCGTGGGGTCCGGAGATGGCGCGGGTCTACGAGTCCTCCGGACGCTCGGCCTGGGCCTCGCTGCCGCTGATGGTCGACCGGCGGCTGCTCGGGTCCCTGACGGTGAGCTGGGAGCGACCGCACGCCTTCACCGACGCGGAGAAGGAGGTGCTCGCCGCGTTCGCCTCCCAGTGCGCTCAGGCACTGCACCGGATTCAGGTGCGCACCGCCGAGCGCGAGGCCATCACGTCGTCCCGGCTGCTGTCCGAGGCGTTGCAGCGCAGCCTGCTCACCGAGCCGCCCCAGCCCGCGCAGCTGCAGGTGGCGGCCCGGTACGTGCCGGCCGCCCGCGACGCGTACGTGGGCGGTGACTGGTACGACGTCTTCGAGGTTCCTGACGGGCACACCATGCTCGTCATCGGGGACGTGGCGGGGCACGACCGTGAGGCGGCCGCGGCCATGGGGCAGATCCGCAACCTGCTCCGCGGGGTCGCCCACAGCCTGGAGGAGACGCCGGCCGTCGTCCTGACCGCCCTGGACCTGGCCATGCAGGATCTCACCGTGGACGCGCTCGCAACAGCGCTGGTCGCCAAGGTCGAGGACCCCGAGGACGGCACCGGCCAGATCCTGAGCTGGGCCAACGCGGGCCACCCGCCGCCGCTGCTGATCCACGCTGACGGCGAGGCCGAGCTGCTGCGCCGCGACCCCGAGCTGCTGCTGGGCCTGGAGCCTTCGACGTACCGGACGGACCACCGGCAGGTGCTGGCCTGCGGCGACACCTTGCTGCTCTTCACCGACGGCCTGGTCGAGCGGCGGGACGAGTCCCTGACCGAGGGCATGGAGTGGTTGCGGCGCAGGGCGGCGGCACTCGCCGGCCTGAACCTGGACGCACTCATCGACACGCTGCTCACCGAGCTGCCCAGCCACCGCGACGACGACGTCGCGGTGCTCGCGGTGCGGGCCCGGCAGGTGGGCGACGTCCCGAGTGCCGCGCATCCGAGCGGCACGGCGAACGACGTTGCCGCGCCGCCGCCATCCCCGGGCCCGGGCACCAGCGTGGCCGACCTGGTGCTGCCGGCGGACCTCGCCGCGGTACGCCGGGCGCGCAGCTTCGTCCACCACCACTGCCAGGCGGCCGGCGTCGACGAGGACCTGTGCGACACGATCGCCCTGCTGACCAGCGAGACCGTGACGAACGCGATCATCCACGGCCGCAGCGAGGCTCGGCTGCGCGTGCTCGTGCAGCTGGACGTCGTGCGGATCGAGATCGGCGACGACAACGTCCGCCATCCCCAGCGCGCCGAGCGCAACGACGAGGCCCTGGACGGGCGCGGGCTCGGCATCGTCGAGCTGCTGTCCAGCAGCTGGGGGGTCCACGACGTCGACGCCGGCAAGGTCGTGTGGTTCGAGGTCGACCGCGAGGGCTGACTCCAGGCCGATGAGGACGAGGGGTCCCGACGGTCTGACCGGTGAGGAGCACCCCACCGAACGGAGACGACCATGTTCGAGAACACCGAGACCTACAGCGGCTTCGCCGTGGACGACCTGGCCAAGGCCAGGGAGTTCTACGCCGGCACGCTGGGCCTGCGGACCTCCGACGTCGAGGAGATGCCGGGGCTGCTGACCCTGCAGCTCGGTGGCGGTCAGCGGGTCCTGGTGTACGAGAAGGCCGACTTCGCCCCGGCGACCTACACGATCCTCAACTTCGCCGTCCCGGACGTCGGCGCCGCGGCGGCCGAGCTGAGGAGCCGCGGCGTGCAGCTGGAGCGCTACGAGGGCTTCCCGCAGGACGAGGACGGCGTCATGCGCGGCAACGGCCCGGACATCGCCTGGTTCACCGACCCCGCCGGCAACGTGCTGTCCGTCGTCCAGCAGACGCCCTGAGGCCTGGAGCGGCGGTCCCGTCGGGTGAGTGGCAGAGTCGGTTGCGGCCTCGTCCTCTGGGGCGGGCCCGACCACGACCCCTGCAGACCCGGAGACTTCCACGATGACCGCAGTACCGAGCATTCCGCTCAACGACGGCACGTCGATCCCGCAGCTCGGGTTCGGCGTCTTCCAGATCGAGCCCGCGGACACGGCGAAGGCCGTCGGGATCGCCCTCCAGACCGGGTACCGGCACATCGACACGGCACAGATGTACGGAAACGAGAAGGAGGTTGGCGAGGCGGTCCGGGCGTCCGGCATCGACCGCTCCGAGGTCTACGTGACCAGCAAGCTCAACAACGGCTTCCACCGTCCGGACGACGCCCGCAAGGCGTTCGAGGGAACCCTGGCCGCGCTCGACCTCGGGTACCTGGACCTGTTCCTGATCCACTGGCCGCTTCCCACCCTGTACGACGGCGACTACGTGTCCACCTGGAAGGCGCTGGAGGAGTTCAAGCAGGACGGCCGGGTTCGCTCGATCGGCGTCTCCAACTTCCAGGTTGCGCACCTGGAGCGGCTCGCGGCCGAGACCGGCACGGTGCCGGCTGTGAACCAGATCGAGGTGCACCCGTACCTGACCAACGAGGAGGTTCGCGCCTACGACCAGGCGCACGGCATCGCCACCGAGGCGTGGTCACCGATCGCTCAGGGTGCGGTGCTGGACGACCCGACGATCGTCAAGGTCGCCGAGCGGGTCGGCCGCACCCCGGCGCAGGTTGTTCTGCGCTGGCACGTGGAGCGTGGCGACATCGTCTTCCCCAAGTCGACGACGCCGGCGCGGATCAAGGAGAACTTCGAGATCTTCGACTTCGAGCTGGCGCCGGCCGACGTCCAGGCCATCGCCGCTCTGGACCGCGGCGAGGAGGGGCGCACCGGGCCCAACCCGGACGTGTTCGACTACGTCCCCAGCTGAGCCGGCTGATCCATCGGACCCTCACGGCCCCTCCAGGGTCCCGCCCGACCGGACGGTCCGGGGGCCGCACCGGAAGCTGAGCGGCCGCCGGCGCGCCCCTCGCAGGGGGGGCAGTGGAGCGCGCCGGCGACCTGGTACGAAGGTAGGCGGGTCGCACCCGGCGTGACGGCCGATCGGGACGCATTGCGCCGTTCGCGTCATGCCCGTCGCGGAGCGTAGGCCACGACCCCCGTCGGTAATGATGCGGTCAGCCGTGGGTCAAGGGAGGGTCAACGTAGCGCGCCCTCCCTTCCTTGCGGACGGCGGGGGTCGACACGAGCGCGGCATTGCGGCAGCTCCGGCCGACGATCACCCTGAATCGCGTCCCCGGCGACGGCGCTGGACCGTCCCGTTCCAGCGCCGCCCGATCGGCGGGACGTCCCACCGCGACCACAGGAGCCCCCATGGCGAGCGAACCTCCCGTGTACGCCACCACGGAGGTCTGATGGCGCTCGTCGTGCGGGCCGGACGCCTGCCGGGCCGGCCCGAGCCGCCGGGATGCTGCTGGCACCCCCGTACGTCGAGCCGCACGTCCACCTCGACGCCGTGCTGACCGCCGGCGAGCCGCGGTGGAACGAGAGCGGGACGCTGTGGGAGGGCATCGCCCGGTGGGCCGAGCGCAAGCCGCTGCTGACCCATGACGACGTCGTCGGCCGAGTGCTGCAGGTGCTGCGCTGGCAGGTCGCCAACGGGGTGGGTGCTCTTCGTGCGCAGCCACGTGGACGTCACTGACCCGCACCTCACCGCTCTGCGGGCGCTCGTGCAGGTGCGCGAGCAGGTGCGGGACGTCCTGACCCTGCAGCTGGTGGCCTTTCCGCAGGAGGGCATCGTCTCCTTCGACGGCGGCGAGAAGCTGCTGGAGGAGGCGGTTCGCCTCGGCGTCGACGTCGTGGGCGCCATCCCGCACTACGAGGACACCCGCGAGGACGGCATCCGGTCGGTCGAGATCGCCGTCGACCTCGCGGCTCGGCACGGCCTGCGGGTCGACGCGCACTGCGACGAGATCGACGACGAGCAGTCGCGGTTCGTCGAGGTGCTTGCGACCCTGGCCCACCGCACCGGCCTGCGCAGCCGCGTGACGGCGAGCCACACGACCGCCATGGGGTCGTACAACGCCGCCTACTCCTACAAGCTGCGGCGCATCCTGGCCCGGTCGGGGATCAACGTCGTGAGCAACCCCATGGTCAACCTGCACCTGCAGGGACGCTTCGACGGCTACCCCAAGCGGCGCGGCCTGACCCAGGTCAAGGAACTGCTCGCCGCGGGGGTCAACGTGGCGTTCGGCCACGACGACGTGATGGACCCGTGGTTCCCGTTGGGGACGGCCGACCCCTGCCAGATCGCGCTCGTCGGCGCGCTGGCCAACCAGCTGACCGCCCCGGCCGAGATCGCCGAGTGCTATCGCGCGGTGACCGACCGAGCCGCCCGGGTGCTAGGGGTCGAGGACCGTGGACTTCCGGCGGGAGGCGGACCGGTGAGCGCCGAGCGCAGCTGTACGACCTGCACGATCTCGTGGACGACGAGCGGTTCGGCTTCTCGGAGCCCTCCGTACGACCAGGCGGAGGTCACGTCGCCGGCAGCGGCGACCGTGGCCCACGAGATGGTGGCGCTGATGGCACGGGGGGCCCGGTGCGAAACCGGACAAACCTTGGCAGAGGGAATGTTTTCGATACCTGACAATGTCTGACGAAGCAGGAAAGGGGTCTTGACCGTTTCCGGGCCTCGCCTAGCCTGGCAAGGTCGCCGAGGTGGGGAGTAGCTCATGGCCAGGTCAGACCGCAACACCGGACCCACGCGCCGGCAGCTCTTCTCCCGCGCCGCCGCGGCGCTCGGAACCGGCGTGGCCGTGCAGGCCACTGGGGGCCTCGACCCGGCTGCCGCCGCGGCCAAGCCGGCGGGACCTTGGGGTCACGCGGTTGGCGACCCCCGCGGGAGTGACATCGCCGTGACGACGGGCCGCGGCGCCGAGGCCAGGTTCGGCCTGATGTTCAAGAAGCTTCCGGCCTACGCTCCGCCGGACGACCTGCTACTGGACCTCGCGGAGTCACTGGTCGACAGCCGGGATCCGGGCACCGACCCGTCCACGGGCGACGCCATGGACAACCAGAAGGTTCCGGCCGGGTTCACGTTCCTGGGACAGTTCATCGACCACGACATGACCCGCGACACGACGCCTCTGACGTTGCAGCAGCAGGATCCGAAGGGCCTGGTCAACTACGACACGCCGCTGTTCGACCTGGGGTCGGTCTACGGACTCGGGCCCTCGTCGGCCGACAAGGTCCTCTACGAGGCGGACGGCAGGCGGCTCAAGCTGGTCATGAACGCCAATGGGGTCCTGGACCTGCCACGTGACGCGAACGGCAACGCCTTCGTCGGTGACCCACGCAACGACGAGAACCACATCATCGCCCAGCTGCAGATCGCCTTCATCTCGCTGCACAACCAGCTTCTCGCGGAGGGCAACACCTTCGCCACCGCCCAACGCCTCACGCGCTGGCGGTTCCAGTGGGTCATCGTCAACGACTACCTGCCGCACATCGTTGGGACCAAGACTCTCGGCAAGGTGCTGCAGCGCACGAGCAAGGGGTTCAGCTACACGCCGTCGTTCTACAAGCCCAAGAACCCGAACCGGCCGATGATGCCGCTGGAGTACTCAGTGGCGGCGTTCCGCTTCGGGCACTCGATGATCCGGCCCGAGTACGAGATGCACGACGGATCCGTGGTGAAGATCTTCGGCAGCGAAGGGCAGGACCTCCGGGGCTCGCATCCCCTGCGGGCCGACGTCAAGGCAGACTGGAACTACTTCTTCGAGATCCCCGGGCTGGACCCGCCGGACGACCGCAACATGTCGCGGGTGATGGACGCCCGGCTGGCGATACCCCTGTTCAACCTCCCGACCACCGTCGTCCCTGACGACGTCGGCCCGACCGCGCTCCCCCGGATCAGCTCGCTCGCGGCACGCAACTTGTTGCGGGGCAAGCGACTCGGGATGCCTTCGGGTCAGGAGGTCGCCGCGACGATGGGCGCGCGGGTTCTGAGCAACGCGGAGCTCGGACTGACCGGACCGGGGTGGGGCGGCAAGGCGCCGCTCTGGTACTACGTGCTGAAGGAGGCGGAGCTGCTCGGCGACGGCGGCACGCACCTCGGCGACGTCGGCGGGCGAATCGTCGCGGAGACAATCCTCGGGCTCTTGTTTGCCGACAAGTCTAGCTATCTCAATGCGTCGCCGAACTGGGTCCCGGGGCCCGGCCAGTGGCGGATGGGCAACCTGTTGCAGAGGGCGGGCGTCGTCTAGCCAGGTACCGCCTCGGCCACGGCGCGGCGGCGGTCAACGTCCCGGGCTGAGCGCCGCCTGGTTCACCGTCCCCCGAAGCGCGGCGGTGGCAGTGGGGACCTGGCGCGTCGACTGCCAGCGGCTCCAGGCGCCCGGCTCGTCCGTGGGACGCCCCAGCAGGTAGCCCTGGACCGCGTCGACGCCGAGGCACGACACGGTGGCCAGCTCGTCGGCCGTCTCGATGCCCTCGGCGACGACGACCGCGCCGACCTCGTGCGCGTACGCGACAAGAGCCCCGGCGAGAGCCTGTTGCGCCGGCTCGGTGTCGATCCCGCTGATGATGCCCCGGTCCAGCTTGATGACGTCGGGCCGCAGCCGGACGATGTGTCGGAACGAGGCATATCCTGCGCCGGCGTCGTCCACCGCGAGGCGCACCCCGACGGCCCGCAGCTGCTCCCGGACAGCCTGCAGCTGGTCGTAGTTGTCGACACCGACGTGCTCGGTGACCTCCAGGACCACGCGGTCGGGCGCGAGGCCAAGGCCGTCGAGCAGCGCCGGCAGGTCGGTCGAGGTCAACGTCGCCGGCGACACGTTCAACGAGACGTAGAGGTGCGCCGGCAGCCTCCCGGCAGTGGCGGCCGCCCGCTCCAGGGCCAGCAGCTCGAGCTCTACGCCACGACCCACCTGGTCCGCGTCCCTGAACCACTGGTCGGGTCCCTGGGCCGGCTCGGCCGGGAACCGGGACAGCGCCTCCACACCGACCACCCGCCCGGTGCCGGTGCAGACGATGGGCTGGAAGGCGGTCCGCAGCAGACCGTGGTCGACCAGCCGGTCGATGCGCGCACCGACGGCCGCGTTGCCGGAGACGACGTCGCCCTCCCGGAAGAGCCGGGACACCGCCGTGAAGCCCCGGACCCGCCCGTCGTCGCCGACGTGCGCAAGACCGCTGGTGTGGATCCAGCGCACCTCACCGGAGCTGTGGACCACCCGGAAGGACTCGTCGTTCCACCCGACCCGCGCGGCAACCGCCTGCGCCAGCACTGACCTGGCGCGCAACACCTCCTGCGGGTGCAGGAGGGACACGATGTTCTGGCCGATGAGCGTGCCGGCGTCCCAGCCGAACAGCTCGGCCGCGCGGTCGTCGAGGTAGGTCATGCGCCCGTCCGGATCGACCTCCCAGACCACCTCGCCGGTGATGCCGTCGGCCCCGACCACGCCGGAGAGGTTGTCGGCGGACGGGACCGGGCGCTGCGGGCGCCCCACCCAGTGAACGGCGCCACGGACGGCTGCCACCGTCAGCACGAAGCCGGCCGCGGAACCGGCCACCAGCCCGACCCAGCCGGCCAGTCCCTGGACCGGGACCAGGCAGCACGCCATCGCCAGCAGCGCGCTCGCCGCGGGCCACAACCAGCCGCACGGGCCGGTCCGGCTGGTTCGTGCGACCAGCCGTGACCGAAGGCGGTAGGGCGAGCTCATGCGGGACCTATCGGCGTGCGGCGCGGCGGCTTGAGTCGGCGCGGCCGAACGGGTAAAGGCCCTCGAGCCGGGGCCTGCTTCCCCTATTCTGGTCCGATCGTTGCGCCATCAGCGTGGGGGTCTCGATGTGCATGGTCACCGCCCCGGTCCGGCTCTTCATGCCGATGGACGAGCACGCACCACGACGCGCCCGCCTGTTCCTTGCTGAGGCGCACTGTCCGGCGCACAACACGAGCGTGCTCGACGAGGCGACCCTCCTGGTCTCCGAGCTGGTGACGAACGCCGTGGTGCACGGAGCGCCGCCGATCACGATGGAGATCGACTGCGACGGGTCCCGCGGGATGCACGTCCGGGTCAGTGACGGCAGCGAGACGCAGCCCGCCGTCGGCCACGCCACCGTCGAGGACGAGCACGGTCGTGGGGTCGCTCTGGTCGATGTGATCAGCGATGCCTGGGGTGTCGACTCCACGCCGAACGGCAAGGCGGTGTGGTTCCGGATCTGCGCGTGAGGGTCGGAGCAGCTGGCTCAGAAGCTCGCCGCCCGCCGCAGCCGCCGAGGCCGGCCGTCCGGGTCGAACACCGTGGCGTAGAGCGGCCGCGCCCAGAGCCGCTGGACGGCGGAGACCGGCGCCGGCCGGTGCCGCCGGGCGTGGCCGTCGGGACGAGGACCGGCCCGTCTCGAGGCCTCCCACCCGTCCAGTGCGTCTGCGCACGTGTTCCACAGGGCGAGCCCTGCGGCGGGGTCGAGCAGCCGCGGGTCGTCCGCCGCGAGTCCGAGGTGCTCGCTCCACAGCTGTACCCGCAGGTCGCGCGCCAGCTGCCGGGCCTGCTCGCCGTCGGGCCCGATCCGGCGTGGCTCCCGGCCGTCTGGCGTGGAGTCGACCACGGCGCACGTGATCTCGCTGTCGCTCGTCCACGAGCGGCGGTTGAAGTTGTCCGACCCGCAGGTCAGCCACACGTCGTCGACCACGCAGACCTTGGCGTGCACGTAGATCGGCGTGCCGTGGCGGTTCTCCAGGTCGAAGACCCCCACGCGGTCGGGTGCCGCCTCGTGCAGCAGCCGCATGGCACGCAGCTGCCCGAGCCGGTTCGGCGGCCCGCTCAACAGGCCGTTCGCGTCGGGGTAGCGCGGGACCACGACGACGACCCGCAGGTCCGGTGACCTCCGCAGCGCCTGGACCATGCCCCGCGCGACCTCGCCGGACCACAGGTACTGGTCCTCGACGTAGATGACGGAACGGGCGCGCTCGAAGGCCTTGGCGTAGGCCCGTGCCACGCTGCGCTCGCCCTGTCGCGCAAAGGGGAAGCGTGGGCGCTTGGCGCTGTAGGTGCGCAGCACCTGGACGGCGTGCGGGCCGGCGGGCGGCGGTGGCGGGAAGGTCTTGGGCAGCGGCTCAGGACGCCGGGGCATCCGGGCGGCGCGTTGCAGCAGCATCCGGTACGGCGTCCGCCGGTCGAGCGGGGTGGGGTCGTCCCAGCGCTCGGTGAACGTCGTCAGCACCTCGGCCACGACGGGCCCGCGCAGCTCCAGCGCGGCGTCGTGCCAGGGCGGGCGAGGGCCGTACCGGCGGTCCATCGCCTGCGGCTGCGGGTCGCCGGCGTGCTCGGCGTCGTCGCGGCGCCCGTGGCACAGGTCGATGCCGCCGACGAACGCGACGTCCCGGGTCTGGTCGTCCCGGTGCCGGATCACGAACAGCTTCTGGTGGTGGGCGCCGAACCGGCGCACCCGCTGGTCGAGCAGCGCCTGCCCGCCGGCCTCGTTGATCTCGACGCCGAGGTGCTGGTTCTCCTCCGCGCTGAACATCAGGTGGTCGGAGTGGGAGCGCCACAGCAGGCCGCGGACCTCGACGCCCTCACGCGCCAGCCGGGCCAGCAGCTCTCCGACCGTCGGTCCTTCGGGGAGCAGCCGCTCGTCCGGGTCGCCGCGCCAGTCGGTGAAGAACACCCGGTCACCCTCGCGCAGCTGCGTGAGCTCCTCGTGCAGCCGGCGGAAGTACGTGGCCCCGTGCACGAGCGGACGCACCATGTTGCCTGACGACCACGATTGCTGTTCCGACTCTTCCAGGTGCAGCCGGGTGTCTGGGTTGCCCCGCTCGTCACGGTTCAGGAACCACCGCTCCGGCGCGTCGTCGTCCATCCCGGTCACTCTGCCAGAATGTTAGGTGCCACCGCGGCTGCTCCGCCTGCCTCAGCGTGGGGACCCAGAGAGCCCCGTGCAGGCCCGGGACCGTTGCCACGCGCGTAGCAGGCGCTCGCTCTCGCGTGCGGCGGGCACCCGCGGCACCCCATGTTTCGACACCCGCATGGGCGTCCAGCGCTGGCCCACCACCCGGCGTCCGCGCACGGTAAGGGTCAGCACGCCGCTGCGCGACTCCACCTCGTTGTTCCGGCGCCACCACACGAAGTTGCCCAGCCCGTAGCCGACGTACGTCCGGCCGAGCCAACCCGCGCCCTGCACGTGGTGCGCGTGCGTGCCGACCACGACGTCGGCGCCCGCGTCGGCCAGCGCACGGGCCGTGCTCCGCTGCAGCGGGTTCGGGCAGCTGGTGTAGTCGGTGCCCCAGTGCAGATAGACCACCACGAGGTCCGCCGACCGGCGAGCCTTCCGGACGGCCTCCGCCAGCCGGGCCGGACGCAGGGCGACGGCGACGCCGGGATGGTCCCGGCCGGCGCGCCAGCTCGCCGTGGTCCACTCAGGAACCTGCGTGGCGGCCAGGACCGCGACCCGGCGGCCTCGCGCCTGGAGCACCGCAGGGCGCAGGGCGTCTCGCTCGTTCGTCCCGATGCCGACCACGGGGACAGGCGAGGCGTCGCGGGCCGCGAGCGTGTCGGCGAAGCCCCTGGCGCCGTAGTCGACGGCGTGGTTGTTGGCCATCGTGACGACGTCCACACCGGCGCCCTTGACCGCATCCAGTGCCGCCGCGGGGGCCCGGAAGTGGAACGACTTGGGCGCCGGGGCGCCGCGCCCGGTGATCGCCGTCTCCAGGTTCACCATCGCGAGGTCCGCCGTGGCCAGGTACGGGCGCAGCTCGGCCAGGGCGGACGCCGGGTTCCTCAGCCGCGGCTCCAGCTGCCCGGCGAAGTGCACGTCGCCTCCGAAAGCCAGGGTGAGGTCCGAGCCGGCCCTTCGCGACGCAGTGCCTGTTGGCGACGCAGTGCCTGTTGGCGACGCAGTGCCTGTCGGCAATGCCGTGGCTTCGGGGGACACGGTGGGTGCGGGGGACGCAGTGGCTGTGTGCGCGGTCGTCGCGGCCCGGGGGTCGCCGCTCGCGGCTCCGGGTGCGGGCGCGGCGGTCGCCGCCGGCGAGTCGCCGGGCGGGTCGGCGCTGCCGTTGGCAGCAGTCGCGCCGGAGCCGGGTGAGCACGCCGCGCACAGCACTACGGCGGCAACGGCCGCGGACCGTGCTAGGGGGAGGCGCACCCGCGCAGTGTAGGGACCACGGCGGCCACGGGTCGGCGGCCCCGCTCGGGCTTCCGGCGTCAGCCCGCGCGGGCGATCGCCCGGCGGATCAGGGCGGTCGTCTCGTCCGGCCGCTCCAGGTTCGGCAGGTGACCCGCCCAGGGCAGCTCGACGTACTCGGCCGTGGGCAGCTCGGCGACGAGGTGGCGCCCGACCTGCCGGAAGAAGTCGAGGTCGTGCGCGCCGCAGACCACGGTGGTCGGGGCCGTTGCCCGGGCGAGGTCCACGTCGAGCGAGCGCCCCTCGGCCTGGTCGCCGGCCGCGAGCTGGACCGTGAAGGCGTGCCGCTGCATGGTCCGCAGCAGCTCTCGCGCCTCCTCGCCTGCCTCCGGGCCCAGCCAGGTCCGGACGTTCAGCTCGGTGGCGCCATCGACGTCCCCGGCCTCCAGCAGCGCCTCCTCCCGTTCGGCGAAGGCCCGCAGGTCCGGAGTCGGCGCGACACCCGGCGCGGCCGGACACAGCAGCACCAGGGCGCTCACCCGCTCCGGCGCCGCGCACGTGAGCTCGAGGGCCACCTGGCCACCCCCGGACGACCCCACCACGGCCGTCCTCTCGATCGCCAGGTGGTCCAGCACGCGCAGGACGTCCTCCGCGTCCGAGTAGGGCTCCGGGGGCAGCGGGGACCGGCCGTAGCCCCGCATGTCCGGCGTGACGACGGTCCGCTCGGCCGCGAGGATGCCACGCTGCGGATCCCACTGCCTGGAGTCCGCCGCGGTCGAGTGCAGCAGCAGCACCGCGGGCCCGTCGCCCGTCACCTCGTGGTGGAGCAGCATCCCGCCTCCGCTCAGTCCGCGGCCGCCGCGCGCGCCCGCACCTCGCGCTCGCGGACGGCGTGCTCGTCGGTGCGTGAGTCGTAGCGCCAGAAGTCGCGCAGCCAGACGGCCGTCAGGCCGACGCCGACGACGCAGAGGACGCCACCGCTCACGATCGAGGCACGCACCGACGTCAGGTCCGCGACGATCCCGGAGCGCGCCTGTCCGCCCAGCGGGCCGATCGAGTAGGACAGCATCTCGATGCCCGCCAGCCGACCGCGTCGGTCGTCCGGGATGGTCTGGTGCCAGACCGTGCCGCGGAAGATGCCGCTCACCATGTCGGCGCCACCGGCGACCGCGAGCATTGCGAGCGCCACCCACACCGAACCGGCGAGCCCGGCCAGTGCGACGCTCCCGCCCCAGACCGCCGACGCGAGGACGACCGCGCGGCCGTGGTGGTACACCCGGTTCGTCCAGCCGCTCGTCGCGGTCGCGGCCAGCGAGCCCACGGTCTCCGCGGTGTAGAACAGCCCCAGCAGCTCCGGGCGGTGGAAGACGTCGTCCGCGAGCGCCGGGAACAGCACGACGGGGACCGCCAGGGACATGGCAACCATGTCGACCACGTAGGTCCCGAGCAGGTCGCGCCGGGACACGGCGTAGCGGACCCCCTCCACGATCCCCGCGATCGACGCCGGGGTGGAGGCGTCCGTGGGCGGGTACGGCCGCAGCCGGGCGAAAAGCACGGTGGCGACGACGAGGCCCGTCACGTCCACGGCGTAGGCCCAGCCGACGCCGGCCGCGGACAGCAGGATGCCGCCGATGGTCGGGCCCACCAGGACGCCCAGCTGCATGCTGAGCCCGCTCAGCGCCACGGCCGCCGGCAGCTCGTCGTGGCGGACGGTTCGCGGGATCAGCGCCTCACGACTGGGACGCTGCAGTGACTGGGCGACCGAGAGCAGCACCCCGAGGGCGTAGATGACCCATACCCGGGGCTGCGTCAGCACGGCGTTGACCAGGAGCAGCGCGGTGAGGAAGACCTGGGCCACCCCGGTTGCCACGAGCATCCGCCGCCGGTCGACGTGGTCGGCCAGCGCGCCGCCCCAGAGGCCGAAGACCAGCAGGGGCAGCAGCTGGGCCAGCCCCATCGCGCCCACCGCCCAGTTGGACCCGGTCAGCCGGTAGAGCTGGTAGGGCAGAGCGACGTAGGTGACCATGCCGCCGAGGTAGAACACCGTCCCGGCCGCGAACAGGATGCGGAAGTCGCGCGACGTGCGCAGGGGCGTCAGGTCGACGTGCAGCCCGGCCAGCCGGCGCCGCCAGGACGGCGCAGGGTCGGCGGTTCGGGAGCCGGCTGGAGCGTCAGACACGGGCGACCAGGTTAGTCGCCGACTTCCAGGCCCCGCGAAGGGGTTTCGCGCTCGCTCACCGACCGTGCCGGCGACCGGCGTCCCAGACGAAGACGTCGGGCCGGCGGTTGGTGTCGCCGGCCACCAGGTTGCTCGCCGCCGACTCGAAGGCGACGTGCCGTCCGTCGGCGGACACCGAGGACTCGAGGAAGAACGCGCTGTGGTCGTTCCCCTGGGCGCCCGTCGTCTGCCCGGGAGACGCGCCGCAGCGTGCCGGTCCGAAGGTCGCGCAGGAAGACGTCAGACCGGCCGTTGGTGTCCGCCGGCACCAGGTCGTCCGCGAAGGAGACGAACGCGACGAAGCGGCCCTCGGCCGACAGTGATGGGCCCTCGCTGTCCGAGCCGGCCTGGCGGTGGTCCGCGGTGACCGACACCCGGGTGAAGCGCCCGGTCGCCAGGTCGCGCACGAACACGTCCCGAGCGTGGTTGGTGTCCCCCGGTACCAGGCTGGCCCGGTTCGACGCGAAGGCGACGAAGCGGCCGTCGGCGGACATCGAGGGGCGTCCGACACTGTTGTCCTCCGCGACGGCACGCCGGACGGACACCAGCCGGGTCCGGCGGGTGTGCCGGTCGTGCACCCAGACCTCGAACTGGTTGGGGCCTGAGTACTCCGCGACGAAGGCGACCCGTCGGCCGTCGCCGGAGATCGCCGGAAGGGCGCTGGGCCCGGGACGCTGTCGACCGTCCGGTGCCATCGAGACCCGAGTGGTCCTACCGCGCCGCAGGTCGCGGACGTAGACGTCCTCGACGCCGTTTGTGTCCGGGCGGGACCGGCGGCCCGTGAGGTTGCTGGCGAAGGTCTGGAAGGCCACCGTCCGTCCGTCGGCGGAGATGGCGGGGAACAGGCTGGCGGCGTTGCCCTGCCGCCCACCAGGCCCGACCGACACGCGGCGGGTCGTCCCCGCGCGCAGGTCTCGGACGAACACGTCGTTGACGCCGTTGGTGTCCCCGCGCACCAGGTTGGTCGCCGCAGACACGAAGGCCACCTGGCGGCCGTCGGCGGAGATGGAGGCGTCGACGCTGCCGGCGTCGCCCGGCCGTCCCGCGGGCCCGACCGATGCCCGAGTCACGCTGCCCCTGACCCGGTCGCGCACGAAGACGTCCTCGACGCCGTTGGTGTCGCCGGGCACCAGGTTCGACGCGGTCGAGGTGAAGACGACGAGCCGTCCGGAGCCCGACAGCGCCGGAACCGTCTGCTGCAGGCCGCTGTTGCCAAGGGCCTGGTCGCCTGTCGCCCTCTCGGACACCCGGCCGACCGTGCCGTCCCGCGCACCGCCCGCCGTGGCGGGCGGCGCGGTGAGGACCAGGGCGACTGCGGCCGGGGCGACGGCGACCCGCCACCTTGTTGCGGTGGTGAGCCGGACCTCGTGGCGAGTCATGGTCAAGGGTCCACCCGGCCCCGGGGGGCGCGGAACCCGGCGGGCCGGTCCTGCGTCGGAACGTCGGCGGGGACTTCTCCGTTGCCGAGGTGTGCGCGAGCCTCGGTTCAGGGTGCGAACGGAGCCGCAGATGGCACCGTGGGGCCCCGAGCAGCGCAGACGTACCGACGACAGGAGCTGGAATGTCCCTGAGTAGCCGCTTGGCGATGATCTTCAAGTCCAAGGCCAGCAAGGCCCTGGACCGGGCCGAGGACCCGCGCGAGACCCTGGACTACTCCTACGAGCGGCAGCTGGAGATGCTGCAGCAGGTCCGGCGAGGCGTCGTGGACGTCGCGACCAGCCGCAAGCGGTTGGAGCTGCAGATTCAGCAGCTGCAGGCGTCCGCCGACCGGATGCAGCAGCAGGCCGCGCAGGCCCTCAGCGGCGGCCGTGAGGACCTCGCCCGCGAGGCGCTCACCCGGCGCTCCGGCGTCCAGCACCAGCTCCTGGAGCTGCAGCGCCAGCACGAGGATCTGCAGGTCCAGGAGGAGAAGCTCACCACCGCGGCGCAGCGGCTGCAGTCCAAGGTCGACGCCTTCCGGACCCGCAAGGAGACCATCAAGGCCACCTACTCGGCCGCCGAGGCGCAGACCCGGATCGGCGAGGCGGTCAGCGGAATCAGCGAGGAGATGGGCGACGTCGGGCTCGCCGTGCAGCGTGCGGAGGACAAGACGGCTCAGCTGCAGGCCCGCGCGGGTGCGATCGACGGCCTGCTCGCCTCCGGCGCGCTGGACGACCTCACCGGCAGCAGCGACCCGATCCAGGCCGAGCTCGACCGAATGTCGTCGGCCTCCGACGTCGAGCTCGAGATGGCCCAGCTGAAGCGCGCCATCGGCCAGGCCGAGACGCCGAAGGCGATCTCTGGGACGGAGCAGAGCCCCGCGGCCGTCGAGGACCGCTCGCGCACCCCGGAGGAGAACCGATGATCGTCCGCATCCTCGGCGAGGGTCAGCTCGAGCTGGCCGACGACGTCCTGGACCACCTGAACAACCTCGACGCCGCCGTGGAGACGGCCGTCGAGTCCGGCGACGAGGACGCCTTCCGCTCGGCGCTCGCCACCCTGCTCGACGGGGTGCGCGAGCACGGCCGGCCGGTGCCCGACGACGCACTGCTCCCCTCCGACGCAATCCTCCCCGCGTCCGACATCCCGCTGGCGGAGGTCCGCCAGCTGCTCGGCGACGAGGGCCTGATCCCTGGATGAGGTCATGACCAGCTGCACCACCACCACCACCGCGGGCGACCGGCTCTCCCGCTCCACCACAGCGACGTCGCGACGCACCACGGCGGCAGCCGCCGTGTTGGCGTTGGTCGCCGCCCTGCTCCTGCTGGGAGCGCCGACCGCGACGGCGGGAACCGCCCTCGACCGCGCCGCCGCGTCACTGCGGTCCGGTAGCGGTCTCTACGTCGACTCCTCGGTGGACACCCTGCTGGGCTCCCAGGAGTCCGAGATCCGCGACAAGGTGCAGTCGGCCCAGACGCCGGTGTACGTCGCCGCGCTGCCGGTGAGCGAGGTTACCGAGGCCGGCTCCGGCGGGTCCCTGGCGCAGCAGCTGGCGGAGCAGGTCGACCGGGACGGCACCTACCTGGTGGTCACCCCGCGCGGCCTCTACGGCGTCTCGGACGTCCTGGACAACGCCGCGGTCGTCGACACCGTGCGCAGCGCCGCCCGGACCGGCGGCTCCGCGGCTCCGGCCCTGAGCCAGGCCCTGGACCAGATCACGGCGATGTCCGCCTCCGGTGGCGCCTCGGACAGCGGTGAGGTCAACGGTCGGTCGTCGAGCCCCGGGCTCGGCGCCGGGCTGCTGACGCCGTTCCTGGCGATCTTCGCGGTCGGCGTCGGCCTGGCGCTGCTCAGGTCGCGCTCGCGCAAGCGTCGTCAGGACCAGCAGACGCAGCAGGCCTTCGCCGAGGTACGCCAGGTCGCAGCCGAGGACGTCACCCGCTTGGGTGAGGACATCACCGGGCTCGACCTCGACGTCGACGCCCCCGGCGTGGACGACGCCACCCGGCGCGACTACGCCGCGGCGCTCGACGCCTACGACACCGGGAAGCGGGCGCTGGACAACGCCCGTGGCGTGAACGACCTCGCCGCCGTGTCCACCGCGCTGGAGGACGGGCGGTACAGCATGGAGTGCGTCCGAGCCCGGATGGCCGGGCGGCCGCTGCCGGCCCGCCGCCCACCGTGCTTCTTCAACCCCCAGCACGGCCCGTCGACGCAGGACGTCGAGTGGGCTCCCCCAGGTGGCGCCCCGCGGCCGGTGCCGGCGTGCGCGGCGGACGCCGAGCGGGTGCTCCGTGGTGAGGACCCGGCGTCCCGCCAGGTCGTCGTCGACGGCACCCGGCGTCCGTACTGGGAGGCCGGTCCGGCGTACGGGCCCTGGGCCGGTGGGTACTACGGCGGCGGCGTCGGGATGGGCGGCATGCTCCCGGGCATCCTGGTCGGCACGGTGCTCGGCGGCGCGCTGAGCCCCGGCTGGGGCGTTCCGGGCGGGGTCGCCGGTGGCTGGGGCGACGGCGGTGGCTGGGGCGACGGCGGCGGTGGCGGCTGGGACGGCGGCTTCAGCGGCGGCGGCGGGGACTTCGGTGGAGGCGGTGACTTCGGCGGCGGTGGCTTCGGGGGCGGCGACTTCGGCGGAGGCGGCGACTTCTGACCGAGCTGCACGCCGCACCTCCGAGCCGCGACGTCATCGCCTCGGCTGGAACGACCCGCTGATCCGGTCGAACTGCGCGCGGCTGCGTGACCACGCGGAGTCCGGCGCCGACCAGTAGAGGGCGTACGCGCGGTCCGGCCCGGTGACCAGGTTGCGGTTGAGCACGTGCGTGCCGCGGCCGTGGGTGAACTCCCAGTCCGCGCCCCGCCACTGCCCCACCGTCACCGGTCGGATCCCGATCAGCCGGTAGTTCGACAGCCGTCGGGACACCACCTGCTCCTGCCCTCGCCAGTCCGCGACCGGGTCGGCGGCCGGGTCGGTGGTCTGGTCGACCAGCAGGTACGCCGGCGAAGCGGGGTCCCGCAGGTACACCCGCCCACCCTGCCGGTCGACCTGCCAGCCGGCCGGGACCGCCACCGAGAAGCCGGTCCGGTCGGTGTAGCGGCGCATGCCGGCCGGCTGGTCCACCGGGTCCGACGCCGTCGCCGACGCGGACGTGGTGCTCGACCGGCTCGGCGAGGTGCTCGACCGGCTCGCCGAGGTCGTCGACCGGCTCGCCGAGGTCACGCTCGACCGGGAGGTCGAAGGAGTGGTGGCCGAGGTGGCCGAGCTGGTGGCCGAGCTGGTGGCCGAGGTCGCCGAGCTGGTGGCGGACGTCGGGGCCGGCGTCGAGCCGGCCGTCGAGGTCCCGCTGCTCCCGGCCGCGCTGGTGGGCGTCCGGGGGTCGTCCCGCATCGACAGCACAGCCGCTGCGGACCCCGCCAGCACCACCGCTGCGACACCCGCGAGCAGCCAGGCCCGGGACCGGCGCCGTGCCGGAGCCGCCCGCAGGTCCGGCACGGCCCGCGCCGGACCCGCACCTGCCAGGTCCGGCTCGCGCGGCGCGTCGGCACGGTCGCCGCCACCACCCGCAAGGACGGCCGGCTCGACAGCGCGCACCGGAACGGGCATCGCCACGGTCTGGTCGGACGCGCTTCGACCGGCCCCTGGAACCGGTCCCGCGACGCGCCGCAGCAGCGGCCGCAGCGAGCGCGAGTCCAGCCGCTGGGTGGGGTTCTTGGCGAGCAGGCCGGTCAGGGCCGGCGCGAGCGGGCCCGCCAGCCGGACCGGCGGCGGGTCCGCGGTCAGCACCGCGGTGAGCGTCTGCAGGGTCCCGTCGCGGTGGAAGGGCGACACCCCCTCGGCCGCGATCCACAGCGTGATGCCGAGCGACCACAGGTCCGACGCCGGTCGCGCCTGGTCGCCGCGCGCCCGCTCGGGCGACACGAAGGCCGGCGAGCCGATCAACGTGCCCGTGGCCGTGGTGGCGGGGTCGCCGTCGAAGCGGGCGATGCCGAAGTCGGTGAGGACGGCGTTCGCCATGTCCGGCTCACCGCGGAACATCACGTTGGCCGGCTTGACGTCGCGGTGCATGACGCCTACGGCATGCGCGGCGTCGAGCGCGTCCAGCAGCCGCAGGCCCAGGGTGGCCGCCTCCTGCGGGGGAAGTGGTCCCCGCTCGTCGAGGACGTCGGCGAGCGTGCGCGACGCCAGCCGCTCCATGACCACCCAGGGCTCACCGTTCTGGTCCACGACGTCGTAGACGAGAACCGCGGCGGGCGAGGACAGCCGCGCCGCCGCCCTGGCCTCCTGCACGGTGCGGCGGCGCATCTGGGCCACCTGCTCATCCGTCAGGCCCGGTGCGGACAGCACCTCCTTGATCGCGACCGGCCGGTGCAGCAGCTCGTCCCGCGCGGCCCAGACCACGCCCATGCCGCCGCGGCCCAGCACGGACTCGAGCAGGTAGCGGCCGGCCAGTCGGCGCTCTCCGGTGGGGCCGGTGGCGGAGTCCACGTGGTCGCCTCCCGTCGGTACGCTGGCACATCCCGTTGCCCCGTCGAGCATCCTGACACCGCTCCCGCGGCGGCGCTTCCCGTCGCGGGTCAGTCGTGCTCGCGTAGGAAGGCCCCGACGACGTCGAGGAAGGCCTGCGGCTCCTCCACATGCGGCATGTGGCTGGAGGCGGGAAAGACGTGGCTGCGGACGTCCGGCACGAGGTCGACGAACGGCTGCCAGGTCTCGGGCTGGGCCTCGTCGTACGCACCGGCCACCACGAGCGTCGGCACCCGCAGCTGCGGCAGCCGGTCCACGATCGACCAGGGAAGCAGCGAGCCGATGACATGGAACTCCGAGGGACCGTTCATCGTGTGGTAGACGGTCGGGTCCTCGTCCATCGCGGCGAAGCTCGCGGCGACCTCGGGCGGGTTGGGCAGCACCCGGCACACGTGCCGGTCGTAGAAGACCTTCACGGCGGCGGTGTACTCCGGGTCGTCCGTCGTGCCGGCCTCCTCGTGGCGCACCAACGTGGCCTGGACGTCGGCGGGCAGGTCCCTCCGCAGCCGGTTGGCCGCAGCGAGCCACAGCTCCATCGACGCGGGGCTGTCGCAGATGGAGAGCGACCGCAGGCCCTCGGGGTGGGCCAGCGCGAACTCGGGCCCCAGCATGCCGCCCCAGGACTGGCCGACCAGGTGGAACGACCGGTCGATCCGGAGGTGCCGCACCAGCCGGGCCAGCTCGTCGACGAACAGCTCCACGGTCCACGAGGTGGGGTCGGCGTCCGGGTGCCGCGAGCTGCGACC
>DATFPQ010000043.1:0-35973 GCA_035264765.1 Actinomycetales bacterium
CGACCCCATCGACCGGCACGACGCCCACGGTGGCCTTGATCCCCACGATGCCCTGCAGCGCCGCCGGCACCCGCCCGGAGCCCGCGGTGTCGGTCCCGATCGCCAGGTCCACCAGTCCGAGTGCGACCGCGACCGCCGAGCCAGAGCTGGAGCCGCCCGAGATCCGGTCCGGACGGCGGGCGTCCCTCACCGCGCCGTGCGGGCTTCGCGTGCCGACCAACCCGGTGGCGAACTGGTCGAGGTTCGCGGTGCCGAGCACCACCGCTCCGGCGGCGCGCAGCCGCGCAACACACGGGGCGTCGCGCTCAGGTGTCGACCCGAACGCCGGGCAGCCGGCCGTGGTCGGCAGCCCCGCGACGTCGACGTTGTTCTTCACCGCGAGCAGCTGCCCCGCCAGCGGCAGGTCCTCGCCGGCCGCCGTCCGCGCGTCCACAGCCGCCGCTTCGGCGAGGACGTCCGACCGCGGTCGAAGGTGCACCCAGACCTCGGGCCGGTCCGCCGCGGCCACCGCGGCGTACGCCGCCTCGACCCGGGCGACCGCTCCGCCCGGAACAGCCGGGGCACTCACGCGGCCACCTCCTCGACTTCCGGGCCGGCCAGCACGACGACCGCCTCCCCGGCGACCACCTGCGCGCCGGAGCCGACCAGCACGCGGTCCACGACGCCGCCGCAGGGTGCGGTCACGGCGGTCTCCATCTTCATCGCCTCCAGGGCGACCAGCGTCTGACCCGCCTCGACGCGGTCGCCCGGTGCGACGTCGACCCGCCAGACGTTCGCCACGAACGGCGCCTCGACGACGGTGCCACCGGCCGGCACCACCAGGTCGGTGGCCTCGACGGGCACCGAGGCGGCCGCCGCCTCGGCGCGGTCGAACTCGCCTGCCGCCGACCAGGCCGCCCGCTCGGCGCCGAAGGCCGCGGCCTGCGTCGCACGGAACGCCTCGATCGGCTCGGCGTTCGCGGCGAGGAAGGCCTCGTGCTCGGCGAGCGAGAAGGCGCCCTCCTCGATGGCCACATGCCCTCGCCCCGCCGCGACGTCGGCCCGCAGGTCGAGCAGCTCCTCGGGGCTGACCGGGTACCAGGAGATCCGGTCGAAGAACCGCAGCAGCCAGGGCGAGCCCGGCTCGAACGGCTCCCGCTGCGAGTACCGCGACCAGACCTGCGTGGTGCGGCCGACGAACTGGTACCCGCCCGGGCCCTCCATGCCGTAGATGCACAGGTAGGCGCCGCCGATGCCGACCGAGTTCTCCGCCGTCCAGGTGCGGGCCGGGTTGTACTTCGTCGTGACCAGCCGGTGCCGCGGGTCGAGCGGCGTCGCCACGGGCGCGCCGAGGTACACGTCACCGAGCCCCAGCACGAGGTACGACGCGTCGAAGACGGTGCGGTACACGTCGTCCGGGGTCTGCAGACCGTTGACCCGCCGGATGAACTCGATGTTCCAGGGACACCACGGGGCGTCGTCCCGCACACCGGCCATGTACCGCTCGATCGCCTCCCGGGTCGCGGGGTCGTCCCACGACAGCGGCAGCCGCATGGACCGGCTCGGCACGACGAGCTCGGACGTGCCGGGCAGGTCGGCCTCGATCTCGCGCAGCAGGCCGACCAGCCGCGGCACGGGCAGGACGTCCGGGTCGACGTGCACCTGCAGTGACCGGATGCCCGGTGTCAGGTCGACCACCCCCGGCACCCCCAGCTGCTCGAGCCGCTGGTGCAGCGCGTGCACCCGCGCCCGCAGCCCGAGGTCGAGCACCATCTCGCCGTACTCGACCAGCACGTTGTCGTCGCCCGAGCGCCGGTACGTGACCGCGGGCGCGGAGTCACCGGCCGGCCGTCGCGCCAGCACGCCGTCGTCGCCGTCGCCACCCGCGGAGCGGACCGTCGGCGCGGACGCCCCACGCGAGGCGTCGAGCGCGCGTCGCGACGGCGCCGCGGCCGCACGCATGGGCACGAAGCGCACCGTGTCGCCGGGCCGCAGCTGACCGAGCTTCCACCGCTCGGCCGCGACGACGGTCACGGGGCAGACGAAGCCGCCGAGGCTGGGCCCGTCCGGGCCGAGCAGGATCGGCGTGTCGCCGGTGAAGTCCAACGCGCCGACGGAGTACGCCGTGTCATGGATGTTGGAGGGGTGCAGCCCCGCCTCGCCGCCGTCCGGACGGCTCCAGCGAGGCTTGGGGCCCACCAGCCGGACGCCGGTCCGCGCCGAGTTGAAGTGAACTTCGTACGGCGTCGACAGCAGCTCGTCGACGTCCTCGCGGGTGAAGAACTCCGGTGCCCCGTGCGGGCCCTCGGTGACCGCGAGCTCCCAGGCGGTCGCGAGCGCCGGCCGGTCCGGCACCGGCACCGGACGTCCGGGCCCCGGCTGCGCACCCGGCACGGCGCGCAGCACGTCCCCGGTGCGCAGGGCACGGCCGCCGTGGCCGCCGAACTGGCCGAGTGTGAACGTCGACGCACTCCCGAGGTACTCGGGCACATCGAGCCCGCCGGCCACCAGCAGGTACGTTCGCAGCCCGCGCCCCGCCGCCGTGCCGACGTCGAGGACCCCGCCGGCCGGGACAGTGACCGGCTCCCACATCGGCACCGCGCGTCCGTCGACGGTCACCTCGGTCTCGGCGCCAGTGACGCAGACGGTCGTGTCGTGGGTGAACCGGAGCGCGGGACCCGCCACCGTGCACTCCAGGCCGGGCGCGCCGTCGGGGTTGCCGAGCGCGGTGTTCCCCAGGCGGAAGGACAGGTCGTCCATCGGGCCGCTCGGCGGCACGCCGACCTGCCAGAGCCCGGTGCGGCCGGGGTAGTCCTGAACGGTTGTCATCAGCCCGGCCCGCTCGACGGTGATCCGCGGCTCCGGGTCGCCCACGCCGTCGAGCGTGCTGGTGCAGTGCACGGCCTCCCGTACCGACCGCAGGGTCGTCACCGCGCGCAGCATGCCGAGGTTGGTCTCGATCCCGTCGACTCGCGTGTCGCGCAGCGCGGCGGCGAGCCGATCGAGGGCGGTGCTGCGGTTCGGGCCGGAAGTGATGACCTTGGCCAGCAGCGGGTCGTACGCCGTGGAGACCTCGCTCCCGGTCTCGGCCCAGGCATCCACCCGGACGTCCGCGCCATCGGGGTAGCGGACGCCGGTCAGCGTCCCGGCGCTCGGCGCGAAGTCGCGTGCCGGGTCCTCGGCGTAAACCCTTACCTCGACCGCGGCACCGCTGACCGGGAGCGCATCCGGCTGGCCGGCCAGCACGTCCTCGCCGCGGGCCAGACGGAGCATCCACGCGACGAGGTCGACGCCGGTCACGGCCTCGGTGACAGGGTGCTCCACCTGCAGCCGTGCGTTGACCTCGAGGAAGGACGCCTCCTCGCGCTCGGGGTCGTACACGAGCTCGACGGTGCCGGCCGACCGGTATCCGACCGACGCGCACAGGTCGCGCGCCGCCTGGTGCAGCCGCTGCCGGAGGGCGTCCGGAAGGGCGGGCGCGGGGGCCTCCTCGACCACCTTCTGGTGCCGCCGCTGCAGCGAGCAGTCCCGGTCTCCCAGGCTCACCACGCGGCCCGCGCCGTCGCCGAAGACCTGCACCTCGACGTGGCGGGCGCGCTCGACGTAGCGCTCGGCGAAGACCCCTGCGGTGGCGAAGCTCGAGGCGGCCTGCCGGACGACGCGGTCGTACGCCTCGACGAGCTCCGACGGCGTCCGGCAGACCGTCATGCCGATCCCGCCGCCGCCTCCGGTGGCCTTGAGCATCAGCGGGAAGCCGATCTCGGTTGCGGCCGTCAGGGCGTCCTCGACGCTCGGCAGCAGGCCGGTGCCGGGGATCATCGGGACGCCGGCGGCTCGGGCGGCGTCGCGCGCGGTGTGCTTGGTGCCGAACACCCGCAGCTGGTCCGGCGTCGGACCCACAAAGGCCAGCCCGGCGCCTTCGACGGCCTCGGCGAACCCGGCGTCCTCGGACAGGAAGCCGTAGCCGGGGTGGACCGCGCCCGCGCCGGTCGCCGCGGCCGCCTCGAGGACCGCCTCGACCCGCAGGTAGGACTCCCTGGCAGGAGCCGGGCCGAGCCGGACGGCGGTGTCGGCCAGCCGCACGTGCGCCGCACCGCGGTCGGCGTCGGAGAAGACGGCGACGGTTCGCAGGCCCAGGTCGCGGGCCGAGCGAATCACCCGGCAGGCGATCTCACCGCGGTTCGCGACCAGCAGGGTGTCGAAGCTCATCGGGCGTCCTCCGAGGCCCGGGCGACCACCATGCGGACCGGCGTGGGGTTGAACCCGTTGCAAGGGTTGTTGACCTGCGGGCAGTTCGACACGAGCACGAGCGTGTCGACGTCGGCCCGCAGCGCCACCCGCTTGCCGGGGGCGGACAGACCGTCGACGATGCCGAGGGCGCCGTCGGGGTCGACCGGCACGTTCATGAACCAGTTGATGTTCGACACCAGGTCACGCTTGCCGAGTCCCCAGCGCGCGCCCTCCAGCAGGAAGTTCTCGACGCAGGCGTGCTGCTCGCGGGTGTGCTCGCCGTAGCGCAGGGTGTTGGACTCCTGCGAGCAGGCACCGCCGATGGTGTCGTGCACGCCGACCTCGTCAGCCACCACCGTCATCAGCGCCTCGCCGGTGTCGGCCCGCAGCACCGAACCCGTGGTGAGCACGATGGAGCGCTGGCGACGGATGGTCTCGGCCGCGGAGTACCGCACGCGGGTGTCGGCCGCCGCGTACAGCAGGCAGTCCACCGCCTGGTTGCCCTCGAGGTCGACGATCGTGAGGACGTCGCCCGCCGTGACGACGGCCGACCACGGGCCACGGGCGGCGACCAGCTCGTCGAGAACGACGTCCCCGGCAACGAGCGCGGGCAAGGATCCGGTGTGCGCGATCGGCGACGTGGCGGTCGGGGTGGTCATCGGGTGCTCCTCGCGGTCAGGTCGTGCTCGGTGTTCTCCAGGGCCCGGCGGTGCTCGGGGCCGAGCTCGCCGACAAGGGCCTCGGCGGCGAGCGCGGTGAGGTCGTCCGGCGCGCGCCAGGCAACGACGTCCACCGCGGTGCCGATGAAGCGTTCCCGGTCGTCGAGCGGGTGCGCCGTGTTGGCCAGGACGACGAGCGCGTCGACCTGCAGGAGCAGGTCGACGTACGCGCCCGGCCCCACGCTGCCGGTGGACACCAGCCGCCCGTCGCCGTCCACCCGCACGCCCTTGAAGAACGACACGGTCGGCGGGACGTCCCGCGGCCCGAGCCCGTGCTTCAGCGCGCCGAGCAGGAGCAGCTCGCGGCCCGCGGGCGAGGCCGAGTGCGCCGCCCCGGCGCCGTAGCGCTCGGTGTTGCCGGCGAGGGTCGTGGTGCCGGTCAGCGCGTCGTGCCGACCGGACGTGTCCGCCACCACCGTGGCCAGCAGCCGCCCGGCGTCGGTCAGCAGCGGGTGGCCGGCACCCAGGTAGGCCTGCCACGGCACCTTGACCGTGTCGGCCGTGTTCAGCCGCTCGTGCGGTGCCTCGGCACGGTTGAGCAGCAGGCTGACGCAGGCGTCGCCCGCGGTGTCGACCAGCCGCAGCCGCGTGCCGCGGGCGAGGGCCATCGAGGTGTAGCGGCCGAACGCCACGGTCTCGGCCCAGGTGACGGCGTCCGCCGGGACGTCGTCCGGCAGGGACGGGGCCGTGCCGGCGGGCACGTGCCGCATGGTGGGCACGACGCGCCCGTGCTGGGCCCGGGCGTGCGCCCGCGCGCCGGCCGTGGTGGCCGTGCCCGTGGTGGCGGTGGTGGTCATCGGGTGCTCCTGGAATCTGAGTCAGGGGGCGGGCGGGTTCAGACGGCGGGTTCGGCGGCGGCCGGGACCGGCGCAGGGACGCTGGACCGGCGCAGGGCCGCGGCGCGGGCCACCGCGCCGATCGCCAGCACGGCCAGGACCACGGCCGGTGCGGACCACACCAGCCAGGGGTGCTCACCGGTCGGGTCGTAGACCTCGGGGCGCGGCCAGGCCAGGTTCACGACCATCGCCGCGCCGTAGACGACGGCGACGGCGTTGACCGGCAGACCCCAGCGTCCGAGCGAGAACAGGCCCTCCTGCGTCGGCTCGCCGTCCGGCCAGCCGCGCAGCCGGCGCACCAGCAGCGGGGCGGTGAGCATCAGGTAGGCCAGGTAGAGCAGGACGATGCAGACGCTGCTGAGGGTCGTGAACAGCGCCGGGTTGCCGATATTCACGGCCAGCAGGCCGACGGCCACGACGCCGAGGACCACGGCCGGCCACAGCGGCGTCCCTCGGCGCGGGTCGACGTCGGACAGCCGGCGGGAGAAGGGCAGCTGGCCGTCGCGGGCCATCGAGAAGACCAGCCGCGACCCGGCGGTCTGGATGGCGAGCGTGCAGACGGTGATGGCGATCGCGACGTCGACCAGCAGCAGCTTGCCCCAGAAGGTGCCGAGGACCGCCGTCATGACGTAGGGCAGGCCGGCCGTGGAAAGGTTGCCATCGGTCAGGCTAGGCGCGGCCATCAGGGCGGTGAGCAGGATCAGTGCGCCTCCGACGCCGGACACGATCAGCGCGGACAGGATCGTCCGGGGGGCCGTGCGCCGCGGGTCGTGCGTCTCCTCGGACAGCTCGCCGGCAGAGTCGAAGCCGACCATGACGTACGCGGCCATCAGGCCGGAGACGAGCAGGGCCCCGACGACGCCGAGGTCGGAGCCCTGCAGGACCTGCGTGTCGGTGACGACTGCGGGGCCGCGGCGGGCCGCCGTGAGCAGCGCCAGCACGACGGTGACGACGCCGACCAGCTCGCAGGTGACGCCGATCGAGTTGATCCGGGCCATCAGGCCGACGCCGACCGCGTTGATGAGCGTGGTGAGGACCAGCAGCAGGGCGCCGAGGAGGACCGCGTTGGTGGCGCCGGTGACGGACGTGAGGGCGGGGTCGCCGCCGACCATCTGGAACCCGCTCCACAGCTGCGGCAGGACGACCTGCAGCGCGATCGCGGCGGCGGCGGCGGTCACGGCCTGTGCGAGCGCCATGAACCAGCCGGCGAACCAGCCGAGCGTCTCGCCGCCGACCCGACGCGACCACTGGTACATCGCGCCCGAGATCGGGTACCGGGCGGCGAGCTCGGCGAAGCACAGCGCGACGAGCAGCTGTCCGCCCAGCACGACCGGCCAGGTCCAGAAGAAGGCCGGTCCGGCGAAGGAGTAGCCGAAGCCGAAGAGCTGGAAGATGGTGGTCAGGATGGAGACGAAGGAGAATCCCGCCGCGAAGGAGGCGTAGCGGCCCAGCTTGCGGTGCAGCGTCGGCTGGTAGCCGAGCTGGTGCAGGTCGGCGTCGTCGGAGGGGTTGGAGTGCGGCCGGTCGGAGGAAGGCGCGATGGTGCTGGTCATCGAGGCTCCGGGGGGTGCGGAGGTAGCGCCCGTCCCTCGGGCGTCCTTGCGACGAGCCTCGACCACCCGATCGCTTGACAGGTATCCCCGACGTAACCATCGGGTTCCTTGTCGTTACGTCCTCGTTGCCCCACGTCGCCGGTGTTGCGAGCAGGTTTCCGTCCGCCCGACCGGCCCGGTCCGCTCTGCCAGGATGCTGCGGTGAGCCGCCCAGGACCCGGACGACCCCGCATCAACGAGGCTCGGCGCCCGGGGGACACGGCGCGCGAACAGATCCTCGACGCCGCCGCGGAGCTGTTCACCACCCGCGGCTACGCCAGCACCAGCACCCGGGCCATCGCCGAGGCGGTCGGCGTCCGGCAGCCGTCGCTGTACCACCACTTCGCCACGAAGGACGACCTGCTCGAGGCGCTGCTCATCGACACCGTCACGTCGTCCCTGCCGGTCGCCGAGGCCCTGCTCGCGGTGCCCGCGGCCGGCGCCGACGTCGCGGCCGCGCGGCTGCACGCGCTCGCGCTGGCCGACGGGCGCCAGCTGTGCGCCACCCGGTGGAACGTCGGCGTCCTCTACCTGCTCCCCGAGCTGCGCACCGAACGGTTCCTGCCGTTCCAGGCCACGCGCGAGCGGCTGCGTCAGGCGTACCTGTCGATCGGGTCCGAGCTCGCCGCGCTCGTAGCCGGCCCACTCGAGGCGGGCGACCTCGCCTTCCGGCTGGTCGAGTCGCTGGTCAGCGTCCGCGCGGACGGGCGCGACACCGCGGACTCGCCCGCGCAGGTCGCCCTGGCTTGCGTCCGGGTGGCCGGGTGGACGGGCAGCCCGACCCGGCTCGAGGAGTGCAGCCGGCAGCTGCTCGACGCCGTCCCCGCTTCCGCCTGAGAGCCGGCGTCCCGCTGCGCCGCCGAGCGGGCGCAGCGGGACGGCAGCCCCGGGTCAGCCGAGCAGGTTCTTCGAGGTCAGGTACTCCTTGGCCACGTCGGCCGGCTTCTGCCGCTCGGCGTCGACCTTGGCGTTCAGCGCGGTGAGGTCCTCGGTGGTCAGCACCGGCGCGAGCTTGTTCAGGGCCGCCGCGATCTTGGGGTCGGAGGCGTCCTTGAGGTTGAAGACCGGCACCAGGTTCTCGGCGGGCTGGAGCTTCTTGTCGTCCTTCAGCACCAGCATGCCGGCCGGCTCCAGGGTGCCGTCCGTCGTCCCGGACTCACCCATGTCGACGACGCCGTCGGCCACGTCGGTGCGCAGCTTGACCGAGCCGAACTCGTAGCTGTCCTTGAGCGTCACGTCCAGGCCGTAGGTGCTCTTCAGGCCCTTGACGCAGAACGGCTGGTCGGGTGCGTCGCACAGGGTGTCAGCCCCGAGGGTCACCGGCTTCTTCAGCGCCGCGAGCTGCGACAACGTCGTGATGTTGTCGTTCGCCGCGGCGAACTTCTTGGAGACGTAGAAGGCGTTCTGGTCGGAGGCCTGGGCCGGGTCCAGCGCACCGATGCCGACGCCCTTGCCGACCTCGCGGAGCTTTCCCAGGGACGCCTGTACGTCGTTGGTGCTGACCGGCTTCTTGTTGCCGGGGTTGGCGTTGTTGTAGAGGAAGTTGAGCATCGACCCGAGGTAGTCGGGCACGACGTCGATCTCGCCGCTCTGCAGCGACTTGCTGTAGATCGCGCGGTTCCCGGCCGTCTTCAGCTCCGCCTTCAGGCCGGCGTCCTGCAGGAGCAGCAGGTACATCTGCTCCAGAATCGCGGCCTCGGTGAAGGTCGGGCCGCCGACGACCACGGTCGTGGCACTGCCCCCGCCGGCCGCGGCCGAGGAGGTGGACGAGGAGCCGGCGCCCGAGTTGAACGCGTCGCCACCACCACAGGCGGACATCGCGAGGGCGGAGAGGGCAGCGGCCGCGACGAGAGCGGGCCGCCGCAGCGCGCGGAGGGGGTGGATCGACATGGGGCTCACCTTCTGTGTCCCGCGACAGTGGTGCCGCGCGTGTCCGGCTGGGCGCGTGCCGCACCCGCGTCGGCCAGGCTAGTCGGCGCGGCAACCAGCGTGCTCACGGGCAACGCCGATACGCACGAGCAGCGCCACGATCGGCGGCCGTGGACGCTCCGAACGGCGTTGCTCGTGAGCAACGGCGCGCCTCGGGAGCAAGGGGCGCTTCGGGAGCAGGGGGAGCTCAGCGGGCGGACGGCGGGCGGACGGAGCGCTGGAGCAGCTCGAACAGGCCCTCGACGAGCAGGGCGAGCGCCGCGACGAGCACCGCGCCGGAGACGAGCTGCGCCTGGTCCTGCCGGTTGAATCCCTCGGTGATCAGCCGGCCCAGCCCGCCGCCGCCGGCGAGCGCCGCGATGGTGGCGGTCGCGATGACCTGGACGCCGGCCAGCCGCAGTCCCTGCACGATGAGCGGAGCCGCCAGCGGCAGCTCCACGCCGCGGAGCACCTGCCACCCGCTCATCCCCATGCCGCGTGCCGCGTCCACGGCCGCCCGGTCCACCTCGCGGACGCCCACGTAGGTGTTGGTCAGCACCGGCGGGATGGCGAACAGCACCAGGGCGGTCACGATCGACAGGTCCCCGAGCCCGAACGGCTCCGGCGCGAGGGCCAGCAGGACGAGCACGGCGAACGTCGGCACGGCACGACCGACGTTGCCGATGTTGAGCGCGACGGCTCCACCGCGGCCGACGTGGCCGAGCCACAGCCCCAGCGGGACGACGAGCACAGCCGCGACGAGCAGCGAGACGGCGGACAGCCGCAGGTGCTCGCCGAGCAGGTGCGCGGCGCCGTCCGGGCCGGCCCAGTTGGCGCCGTTCGAGAGCCAGCTGAGCGTGTCGTTGAGCCAGCTCATCCCGGGGCCCCCGCGGCGTCGTGAGCGCAGCGAGCGACGTCGTGGGGATTCCTCATACCCGGGCCCCCGCGTCGTGCGGATTCCTCATGCCGGCCGCCCCTGCCGCCACGGGGTCGCGGCCCGCTGCGCGGCCAGCAGCAGCAGGTCGACGACGAGGGCGAGCGCCACGCAGAGCACCGAGGCGATGAGGACCTGTGGCTTGAACAGCGTCCGCAGCCCGTCGTAGATCAGGTCGCCGAGCCCGCCGTAGCCCACCACGGCGCCCACCGTAGTCAGCGCGACGGTCGACACCGCGGCCACCCGGATGCCGGCCATCACCGTCGGCAGCGCAAGCGGCACCCGGACCTGCCAGAGCAGCCGGCGCTCGCCGTATCCCATGCCCCGCGCGGCCTCGATGACGGCGGCCGGGACGCCTGCCAGCCCGGCCACGATCGCCCGGACCAGGATGGTGAGCGAGTACAGCACCAGCCCGACGACCACGGTCGTGGCCGAGAGCCCCGTGAACGGCAGCAGGAGCGAGAAGAGGGCGAGCGAGGGGATGGTGTAGACCACGGTCGAGGCGCCCAGGACGAGCTGCTCCAGCCACCGCCACCTGCGGGCCACCAGGGCCAGGGGGACCGCGAGGGCGAGGCCCAGGAGCACGCTGACCACCGTGATCAGCGTGTGCTGCACCAGGGCGTCCCAGATCTCGGTCCGTCGACTGCTCAGGTACTCACCGCAGATCCACTCGTTGCGCACCAGGCAGCCATCGGCGAGGGTGACCGCATGACCGGAGACGCCGTGGGAACCCACGAGCAGCGTGTAGCCGACCACGAGGAGGACGCTACCCGGCGGGCCATGATCCGTCTCGACGGCGTGGGCAAGACCTACCCCGACGGGACGGTCGCCGTCGCAGACCTCACGCTGGACGTCGACAGCGGCGAGCTGCTGGCCCTGGTGGGCCCCTCGGGCTGCGGCAAATCGACGCTGCTGCGGATGGTGAACCGGCTGATCGAGCCGACCTCCGGGCGGATCCTGCTCGACGGCGAGGACGTTACGCACGCCGACCCGGTGCAGCTGCGCCGCCGGATGGGCTACGTCATCCAGGCCAGCGGGCTGTTCCCGCACCAGAAGGTGCGGCAGAACGTGACCACGGTGCCGCGGCTGCTCGGCTGGGACGCCGGTCGGTCACGGCGGCGGGCCGACGAGCTGCTCGAGCTCGTCGGTCTGGACCCGGCGCGGTACGGCGACCGGTACCCGCACGAGCTGTCCGGCGGCCAGCAGCAGCGCGTGGGCGTGGCCCGGGCGCTCGCCGCCGACCCGCCGGTGCTGCTCATGGATGAGCCGTTCGGCGCGGTGGACCCGATCCAGCGCGACCGGCTGCAGGCGCAGTTCCGGTCGATCCAGGCCGAGCTCGGCAAGACAGTCCTTTTCGTGACGCACGACATCGACGAGGCGGTGCGCCTGGCCGACCGGATCGCGGTGCTCAGCGTCGGCGGGGTCCTGGAGCAGGTGGCCGACCCGGCGACCGTGCTCGGCGCCCCGGCGAGCCCCTTCGTCGCGGACTTCGTCGGCGCCGACCGGGGGCTGCGCCGGCTCGCGGTCACGCCGATTCAGCCCGGCGACCTGGAGCACCCGCCCACGGTGTCGCCGTCCGACCCGCTCAGCCACGCCCGGTCGGTGCTCGACGTCTCACCCGAGCCCTACGCCGTCGTGGTCGGCGCGGACGGCGTGCTGCACGGCTGGGTCGGCGCTCGGGAGACCGCCGGCGAAGGCGTGGTCGGCGACCACCTCCGCCGGTTCGACGAGACGGTCGGCATCGGCGACACGCTCCGTAAGGCGCTGGCCGAGATCGTCCAGCACGACGCCGGGTGGCTGCCGGTGGTGGATGGCGACCGATACCTCGGCGTGCTCACCCCGGTGTCCGTGTACACGGCGCTGCGCCGGTCCACCCCCGAGTCCGACGGCGTCCACCGATCCGGCTGACGCCGCGGTCAGGCCGGGACGCCGCCGGCCGGTCCCTCGTCGTCGTCCACGGGCACCCGGCACCAGCGCTCGACCAGCCAGCCGACGACCCACAACGTGACGGCCGCGAGCAGGCTGACCAGCCCGCGGACCAGCAGGTTGCGCCGCGGCTCGATGTCAACCGTTGGCAGGACGACGACGACCTGCGCGGCGTACCACCCGGACAGCAGCGCCCCGGCGTACTGCGCGGCCTTCGCCAGGACGACGGTCCGCGCCGCCCGCAGCGGGTCCAGCGGACGAACCTTGCGACCCTTGGTCCACTGCCGCACGGGCCAGCCGGAGGCCAGGACGGCGCCCGCCAGCAGGGCCATCACGGCCGGCGCGGTCCACGGCAGCATCGGCAGCTCTCGCCCGGACCCCGCCCACCAGCGCAGGCCCAGCCAGCCGACGACGGCCACCGCGATCGCACCCACCAGCAGCCACGGGGTGCGGGTCGGTCTCACCACAGCGGGCCCTCCCCACTGGGGCGCACGCCGTCCCGGTCGGCGGCCGCGGCCAGCAGGTCCGCGACCGGACGCACCGAGCCGTCCGGCAGGCGCAACGTCGCTGCCGGACGCACCTCGTGCCACGGCGCCAGCACGAACGCCCGCTCGTGCGCTCGCGGGTGCGGCAGCGTGAGGTCGGAAGCGTCGCTCACCACCTCGCCGGGCGACCCGGGCGAGCCGTAGGCGACGACGTCCACGTCGAGGGTCCGCGCTCCCCAGCGGACGGCACGCTCGCGTCCGTGCCCGGCCTCGACCCGGTGACAGGCGGCGAGCACCTCGTCGGGAGGAAGCGTGGTGACCCCGAGCACGACCGCGTTCAGGTAGTCCGGCTGGTCCGGTCCGCCCACGGGGTCGGTCTCCACCGGCGTGGACACCGCGAGAACGGTCAGCCCCGGAGTCGCGTCCAGCTCGGCGACGGCGGCCCGCAGCGTCCCGGCGCGGTCGCCGAGGTTGGCCCCCAGCGCGAGGACGACCTCAACGCCGCTCACGCCCGCCACCGGCGGATGTGCACCTCGACGTCCTCGAACGGCACCGTCACCGGCGCCTGCGGCTTGTGCACCGTGACGTCGACGGCGACCACCGGCTCGGGCTCGAGCGCGACGTCCGCCACCCGCTGAGCCAGCGTCTCGACCAGAGCCACCGGCTCGCCCGCGACCACCTCGGCCACCCGATCGGCGAGGACGCCGTAGTGGACGGTCCGGGTGAGGTCGTCACCGGCGGCCGCGGCGCGGGTGTCGAGGTGCAGGACGACATCGACGACGAACCACTGGCCCAGGTCGCGCTCGGCGTCCAGGACGCCGTGCCGGCCGCGGACCCGCAGGCCACGCAGGGCCACGCGGTCGAGCGGGCGACCGGCGGCGTCCGGTACCGGCGCGCTCATCGGTAGGCCGCGCGCGGGCGCGAGCGGTTCACCCGAGCACCTCGGAGGCGAGCGGCGCCGCCGCCGCGGCAGCGGCCACGACCCGCACCGCGTCCGCCGTGGGCCGGACGTCGTGCACCCTCACGCACCAGGACCCGGCCGCGGCAGCGAGCGCCGACGTCGCGGCGGTCGCGGCATCGCGCTCCACGGGCGGTCGCGGCTTTCCGTCCGGCTCGGCCAGCAGCGAGCCCAGGAAGCGCTTGCGCGATGCCCCCACGAGCAGCGGCAGGCCGAGCTCGTGCAGCTCCTCGAGCCGGGCCAGTAGGGCCCAGTTGTGCTCGGCACGCTTGGCGAACCCGAGACCGGGGTCCAGGACCATCCGGCGGTGGTCGATCCCGGCCTCCACCAGCGCGGCGACCCGCGCGGCCAGCTCGTCCCGGACGTCGGTGACGACGTCGCCGTACCGGGCCAGCTGGTCCATCCGGTCCGAGTGGCCGCGCCAGTGCATGACGACGTAGGGAGAACCCGCGGACGCGACCAGCCCGGCCATCGCCGGGTCGGCCAGGCCGCCGCTCTGGTCGTTCACGACGACGGCGCCCTCCGTCAGGGCCCGTTCGGCGACCTGCGCCCGCATCGTGTCGACGCTCACCACCGCGCCCGCCGCGGTGAGCTCGCGAACCACCGGCAGCACCCGGCGCAGCTCCTCGTCGACCGGCGGCCGGGCGGCGCCGGGACGCGTCGACTCCCCGCCGACGTCCAGCAGGTCCGCGCCCTCCGCGAGCAGCCACAGCCCGTGCTCGACCGCCTGGTCGGGCTCGAACCAGCGCCCGCCGTCGCTGAAGGAGTCCGGCGTCACGTTGACGACGCCCATCACCAGGCAGCGCTCGGCCGCCGTGGTGGTCAGGCGGTCCGGAAGCCCGGCGACGGGCGGAACCGGCCGACGCAGCACCTAGCGCCGCCCGTGGATGAGGCTCATCGCCTCCGCGCGGCTGGCGGGGTCGAGCAGCTGGCCGCGGACGGCGGAGGTGATGGTGCGCGTCCCGGGACGCCGGACCCCGCGCATCGCCATGCACAGGTGCTCGCACTCGACGACC
Source organism: Actinomycetales bacterium (assembly GCA_035264765.1). GTDB lineage: Bacteria > Actinomycetota > Actinomycetes > Actinomycetales > Angustibacteraceae > DATFPQ01. Next base: position 14,584 of record DATFPQ010000043.1, read on the forward strand.
ACCACCACCCCGCGCGGCTGCAGGGCGTCGACCAGAGCGTCGGCGATCTGCGTCGTCATCCGCTCCTGAACCTGCGGCCGGCGGGCGTAGACGTCGACCAGCCGGGCCAGCTTGGACAGTCCGGTGACCCGCCCGTCCTTGGACGGGATGTAGCCGACGTGCGCGACCCCGTGGAAGGGCACCAGGTGGTGCTCGCAGGTGGAGTACACGTCGATGTCGCGGACGAGCACCATCTCGTCGTGGGCGATGTCGAACGTGGTGCTCAGCACGTCGCCCGGCTCCATGTCCAGGCCGCCGAACACCTCGGCGAACGCCCGCGCCACCCGCGCGGGGGTTTCCCGTAGACCCTCGCGGTCGGGGTCCTCCCCGATCGCGAGCAGCAGCTCACGAACCGCGGCCTGCGCGCGGGGCTGGTCGATCACCGCCGGCCCGCTCAGGCGCCGGGCTCGATGTGGCCGGGCTCGATGTGGCCGGGCTCCACGCGACCCCCCTCGGGCACCTCGACCACCGCGGCCGGCGGCCGCTCCCGGTCGTCGGGCAGCGGGTGCCCGTTGGCGGCCGCGCGCTCCTCGGCCGGCGTCCGGACCGGGGGCAGCTGGCTGATCGGGCGACGCTCGCTGGACAGCCACACCGGCCGCTCCGGCTGGCGCCGGACCTCGGCGAAGATGCTCTCGAGCTCCTTGCCGCCGAGGGTCTCCTTCTCCAGCAGCGCCAGGACCAGCTGGTCCAGGACGTCGCGGTTCTCGACCAGCACCTCCCAGGCCTCGTCGTGGGCGGCCTCGATCAGCCGGCGGACCTCCTCGTCGACGACGCCGGCGACGCCCTCGGAGTAGTCGCGCTCGTGGCCCATGTCGCGTCCGAGGAACACCTCGCCGCTGCTCTGGCCGAGCTTGATCGCGCCGACGCGCTCGCTCATGCCGAACTGGGTGACCATGCGCCGGGCCAGGCCGGTGGCCTTCTCGATGTCGTTCGCCGCGCCGGTTGTCGGGTCGTGGAAGACCAGCTCCTCGGCCACCCGGCCGCCGAGCGCGTAGGCCAGCTGGTCCAGCAGCTCGTTGCGGGTGGTCGAGTACTTGTCGTCGACCGGTAGCACCATCGTGTAGCCGAGGGCGCGTCCACGCGGAAGGATCGTGATCTTGGCGACCGGGTCGGTGTGCCGCAGCGCCGCGGCGACCAGGGCGTGCCCGCCCTCGTGGTACGCCGTGATCTTCTTCTCCTTCTCGTTCATCATCCGGGTGCGCTTCTGCGGGCCGGCGACCACGCGGTCGATGGCCTCGTCGAGCGCGGCGTCGTCGATGAACTTCGCGCTGGTGCGTGCGGTGAGCAGGGCGGCCTCGTTCAGCACGTTCGCCAGGTCGGCACCGGTGAAGCCGGGCGTCCGGCGGGCGACGGCATCGAGGTCGACGGTCGGAGCCATCGGCTTGCCCTTGGCGTGCACGCTCAGGATGTGCTGGCGACCGGCCTTGTCGGGGGCGTCGACGGCGACCTGCCGGTCGAAGCGGCCCGGGCGCAGCAGCGCGGGGTCGAGGATGTCGGGCCGGTTCGTCGCCGCGATCAGGATGACGTTGGTCTTGACGTCGAACCCGTCCATCTCGACGAGCAGCTGGTTCAGCGTCTGCTCGCGCTCGTCGTGCCCGCCACCGAGACCGGCGCCACGGTGGCGTCCGACGGCGTCGATCTCGTCGACGAAGATGATCGCGGGCGCGTTGGCCTTGGCCTGCTCGAACAGGTCGCGGACCCGGCTGGCGCCGACACCGACGAACATCTCGACGAAGTCCGAGCCGGAGATCGTGAAGAAGGGGACGCCGGCCTCACCGGCGACCGCGCGGGCGAGCAGGGTCTTGCCGGTACCGGGCTGGCCGTAGAGCAGGACCCCCTTGGGGATCTTGGCGCCGACCGCCTGGAACTTGGCCGGCTCGGCGAGGAACTCCTTGATCTCCTGGAGCTCCTCGACTGCCTCGTCCACGCCGGCGACGTCGGCGAAGGTGACCTTGGGGGCCTCCTTGCTCACCATCTTGGCGCGCGACTTGCCGAAGCTCATGACGCGGTTGCCGCCGCCCTGCGCCTGGCTCATCAGGAACCAGAACAAGCCGACGAGGATGACGATGGGCAGCAGCGTGACGAGTAGCGAGCCGAGCCAGCTCTGGCGCGGCACCTTGTCGGTGAACCCGCCCGGCAGCTGGCCGCTGCGCGAGGACTCCTGGATGGTCTGGACGACCTGCTCGCCGCGCGGCTGGACGTAGAAGGCCTGCACCCGCGTGGCGTCCTTGACGCCGTCGCCGGTGAAGGTCTGGCCGGGCTTGAGCCGCAGGTCCATCCGCTGGTCGCCGTCCACGAGCGTGACCTTGTCGACCTTGCCCTGCTGGATCAGCTGGAGGGCCGAGGACGTGTCGATCCGCTGGTAGGCCTCGCCCAGGTTGCCGAGTCGCAGGGCGAAGAGCCCGATGACGACGATGAGCAGGACCCAGATGGCGGGGCCCCGCAAGATGCGCCTGAAGTCCATGGTTCCGGGGGCCGAGGCCCCACCCTCCCGCTCGTTGAACACGGCGGCGACCGGCTGGTCGCCCGCCGAGCACGCCTCGATACACGTGCCTCGACCGTACACCGGCACGCTGAACGTGCCCTCGTGCGCTGACTCACAAGCGCCAACGGGTGGGCCCTGCCGGGTGTTCCGGGAGCGCCGTTCTGGCGCGGTTCCGCCGTGCGCGAACGGGGTCGGTCAGGAGTACACGTGCGGGGCGAGGGTACCCACGAACGGGAGGTTGCGGTAGCGCTCGTCGTAGTCCAGGCCGTAGCCGATGACGAACTCCGGGTCGATGTCGAACCCGACGTACTTGACGTCGACGTCGACCTTGGCGGACGCCGGCTTGCGCAGCAGCGTGCAGATCTCGACCGACGCCGGGCCGCGCGAGCGGAGGTTGGCGACCAGCCACGACAGGGTCAGCCCGGAGTCCACGATGTCCTCGACGATCAGCACGTCCCTGCCGGAGATGTCCTTGTCCAGGTCCTTCAGGATCCGCACGACGCCGGAGGACTTGGTGCCCGAGCCGTAGGACGAGACGGCCATCCAGTCCATCTCGGCCGGCAGGTGCAGGGCCCGGGCGAGGTCGGCCATGACCATGACGGCGCCCTTGAGCACGCCCACCAGCAGCAGGTTGCGGGAGGCGTAGTCGGCGTCGATGAGGGCCGCGAGCTCGCGCAGCCGGGTGGCGATCTGGTCCTCGGTGAACAGGACGGCCTGCAGGTCGCCACCCATGTCCTTGTCGTCCACGAGGAGCAGCCTGCCACAGCGACGCCGGCCGCTGACGCTCCCGGGCAGCCGGGCGGGTCCCTGGCCGTGCCAGTCGGTCACCAGGGCGTCCAGCGCCAGCAGGTGGGTTCGCGACAGCGAGCCGGCCGGGCTTCCCGCGGCGAGGGCCGCGCGGCGCAGCACTCGACGTCGGACGGCGTCCGGCAGCCGGGCCAGACCCGCAACGTCGAGGTCGGTGCCGCGCGGACCAGACGCCAGCTCGGCGTGGGCCCGGCCGGCGAGCTCGTCGAGGGCGTCGGCGTCGGCGCGCGCCAGGGCGGCTGTGCGGGCGAGGGCGGCGGTCGTCCCCGGCCCGAGGGCGTCCTCGATCGCGGGCAGGAGCTCACGAGCCCGAACGCGGGCGAAGCGCCGGTCGCGGTTGTGCGGGTCGTCCCAGGGGCGCAGGCCCAGGGCGGCGCAGGCGGCGCGCGTGGTCGCTCGGTCGACGTCGAGCAGCGGGCGCAGCAGCCGGCCGCGGCGCGGGGCCATCCCGGCCAGCGAGCGCGTCCCCGAGCCGCGGACCAGACCGAGCAGGACGCTCTCGGCCTGGTCGTCCCGGGTGTGGCCGAGCAGGACGGCGTCCGCGCCCTCGGCGTCCGCCACCCTGTCGAGCGCGGCGTAGCGAGCGGTTCGGGCTGCCGCCTCGGGCCCGGTCCCGTTTCCGTCGACCAACACCCGCTCGACCCGGACCGGGTCCAGCCCCAGGTCGCGGCAGGTGGTGGCGGCACCAGCGGCGACCTCAGCGGAGCCGTCCTGCAGACCGTGGTCGACGACGACCGCCCCGGCGCGCATCCCGGCCCTCGGGGCGACGAACGCCGCCGCCGCGGCGAGCGCCAGGGAGTCGGCGCCGCCGCTGACCGCGACGAGCAGCAGCGAGCCCGGCACCAGGTCGGCCACGGCCCGGCGTACCGCGACCCGCACCGCGGCCACGGCGGGATCGGGACCGGTCACCGCGCCAGCGTAGGCACCCGTGCACTGACCCAGCGCCCTTGCTCACGAGCAGCGCCGTCACTCACGGGCAGCGCCGGTCTGCGGCGAGATCAACGCCGCCGGTGGCGTCGCCCATGAGCAACGGCGCCGCTGGTGAGTACCAGGTCAGCCGTGGACGCGGCGCACCCAGGACTGCGGGTCCTCGATCTCGTGCGGCGTCGGCAGCGTCTCCGGGGACGTCCAGACGGCGTTGAAGCCCTCCATGCCCACCTCATCGACGACGGCGCGCACGAAACGGGCGCCGTCGCGGTACTGGCGCATCTTGCTCTCCAGGCCCATCAGCCGTCGCAGCAGCCGGTCGGCGGCGTTCGCACCGCCCCGGCGCTCGGTGAACCGCGCCCGGATGGTGGCGACCGTCGGGACCACGGAGGGGCCGACCTCGTCCATCACGACGTCGGCGTGCCCCTCGAGCAACGACATCACCGCCGTCACCTTCGCCACCCGCTCACGCTGTTCGGGCGTCGTGAGCAGGTCCAGCAGCGAGCCGCCCTCGCCGCGCAGCACATCGGGCAGCCGGTGGGCGATCTCCTCGAGCCGGCCGAGCAGGGCCGACGGGTCAGGCGCCAGGTCGGTGGCCAGGGAGTGAGCCTGCGCGAGGAGGTGCTCCCGCAGCCAGGGCACCGCGGTGAACTGCACGCGGTGCGTCTCCTCGTGCAGGCAGACCCAGAGCCGGAAGTCCGCGGGGTCGACGCCCATCTCGCGCTCGGCCTGCACCACGTTCGGCGCGACGAGCAGCAGTCGGGGAGTGCCTCCAGGCGCGATGTCGTACTGACCCAGCACCTTGCCGGAGAGGAAGGCGAGCAGGCCGCCCGCCTCCGCGCCGGTGACCTTGCCGCCGACCGCCGCGACGAACGGGCTGGGCTGGTGGGAGCGCTTGGCGACGAGCTTCTCGACGACGGGTCCGAGCATCGCCCGCAGCGTCTCAAGGTTGGCCCGCACCCATCCCGGCCGGTCCACCACGAGCACCACCGCGTCCCCGGCCGGGGCGTGCAGACCGGTGATGGCCTCGACGTGCGGGCGGGCGGCCGCGGCGCAGGCGTGCAGCTCGTCCACGACCTGCTGGGCCTCTTCCCGACTAACTTCCGGCCCCGGGCGCGAGAGCCGGCGTGCGGTCGCGGCGGCGAGATCCCAGTCGACCAGGCGGTCCAGCAGCGGGGCAGTCATGGCGCCCAACGTACGCGAGGCGGCTCGGCCGAGTCCGGCTGTGCCGCGGTTTGGTCCACCCGTCCCCGCCCGCCGTCGTCCCGGTCGCGCCGCTGCCTCCGCGGGGCGGCCTTCCCCCAGACCTGCCCGTGACGCGAGGCGGCGGTCAGCGGCAGCCGCAGGCGGTGAGGGCAGCGCCGATGCGGTCCATGGCCGCCCGGGCCCCGACCGTGCCCCGGGCGGGCACGCGATCGGCCATCACCGCGAACAGCAGCAGCCGGCCGTCCGCGTCGACGGTCGTCCCGGCGAGGGTGTTGACGCCGGTGAGCGTGCCGGTCTTCGCCCGAACCCAGCCGGCGGCGGCCGAGGCGGGGGGCTTGCGGAAGCGGTCGGCGAGCGTGCCGCTGAACCCGGACACCGGCAGCCCCTCCAGCAGCGGGCGCAGCTGCGGGTGGTCGTCGCGCGCGGCGAGGCGCAGGACGTCGGTGAGCACCCGGGCGGGGACGACACTGCCCCTCCCCAGGCCGCTGCCGTCGACCAGCCGGGCCGGCCCCGTGTCGATGCCGAGCCGCTGGACCTGGTCGAGCACCGCGATGGCGGCGTCCTGGAACGTCGCTGGGCGGCCCACCGCCCGGGCCACCAGACGCGCCATCACCTCCGCCAGCGCGTTGTCGCTCTCGCTCAGCGCCACGCCGAGCACGTCCGCCACCGGGGCCGAGTCCACCCGGCCGAGCACCCTGGCCCGCGAGGGGGCCGTGGTGCGGGCCGGCGTCCCGGCGACCTCGACGCCCTCGCGGCGCAGTGCGGCGGCGAACGCCGTCGCCGCGGAGAGCGCAGGGTCCGCAGCACCCGGGTGCCCCGGCCGGGCCCGGTCGCGTGCCAGGCCCAGCGTGGCGACTCGCCCGGTCAGCCCCAGGCTCAGGTCCGCGGCCGCCCAGGTCGGCGCCGTCGTCCCACCCGTGAACGCGGTGTCGTCGAAGGTCACCACGACGCGCTGCTGCCGGCCGCGCAGCGCCGTCGCGGTCTGCCTGGCGAGCGTGCTGAGTCCCGCCCGGCCGACCACCGCCCGCGGCTGCGAGGCACCGGTTGAAAGCAGCATGTCGCCGGTCCCGACGAGCACGACCTCCTCCGGCGAGCTGCCCTGCACGACCGACGTCGCGAGCCGCGTGGAGCCACCAACCACGGACAACACCGCGGCGCCGGTGAGCAGCTTCGTCGCGGACGCCGGCACCCGTCCGCTCCCCCCACCGACGTCCAACAGCGTCGCCCCGGTGGCGCCGTCGACCACCGAGGCTGACACCGAGGGGCCGAGCGCGCGCACCTTGAGGAGTGGACGCAACCGCGCCTGCAGGCCCGCGGGGGCCGGACGCGGCGCCTGGTCGGACAGCGCGGGCAGGGCCGGCTCGGCCGGAGTGCGCGCCGGGTCCGACGGCGTCGGCCGCGCGACCGGAGCGGCCGCGGGGGCGGACGCCGTGAGGACGCCTGGGACGACGTCCGCGACGTCGGCGGCGAGGTACGCCGTGACCGCCAGCACCGCGACCGGCACCAGCACCCGGGCCGGACGCCGCATCGACCCCCCTCGCCGCTCAAGCCTCGGTACGGAACACTGTCCGCAGACGCTGGCGGGAACCGTCGGCGTCGACCGTGGAACCACGCGACCGGAGTGGGACGTCAAGACCCTAGCCGTCGCCCGGAGAGAGTTGGGACCAGCCGTGGAGTTCGACGTCACCATCGAGATCCCCAAGGGTCAGCGCAACAAGTATGAGGTCGACCACGAGACCGGTCGGATCCGCCTCGACCGGATGCTGTTCACCTCCACCCGCTACCCCGCCGACTACGGGTACGTCGAGGGGACGCTCGGCGAGGACGGCGACCCGCTGGACGCCCTCGTGCTGCTCGAGGAGCCGACCTTCCCGGGCTGCCTGATCACGGCGCGCACCATCGGCCTGTTCCACATGCGCGACGAGGCCGGAGGCGACGACAAGCTGCTCTGCGTGCCGGCCAACGACCCGCGCCTCACCCACATCCAGGACCTCGAGGACGTCTCGGAGTTCGACCGGCTGGAGATCCAGCACTTCTTCGAGACCTACAAGGACCTCGAGCCCGGCAAGTCGGTCGAGGGCGCGCACTGGGCGGGCAAGGCCGAGGCGGAGGCCGAGGTCCGGGCGTCCTACGAGCGGGCGAAGAGCCACCCGGCGCACGCCAAGGTCCAGACGACTCCGGGGCCCGAACCGCCGCAGGTCTGACGACGGCGAAGGGGTCAGGCCAGCGCCCGCAGCGCGCTCTCGATGCCGCGGTGGAAGGTCGGGTAGGCGTACGGCATCGACAGCAGCGTGGCCACCGGGACGCGGGCCTGCACCGCCAGGGCCAGCAGGCCGAGAACCTCTCCCCCCGCCGGTCCGGCCGACGTCGCGCCGACCAGGACGCCGCGGTCCGCGTCCTCGACGACGCAGATGAAGCCCTCTGCGCCCGGACCGTGGATCCAGCCGCGGGACACCCCGGCGATGTCCACGGTGCCGACGCGCACACGCGGGTACTGCTCACGCGCCGCCTGCTCAGTAAGGCCCACGGACCCGATCTCCGGGTCGAGGAAGGTGACGCGAGGCACCGCGTGATAGGTCGCCGGAGCGCCCCCCTGGCCCAGCACGTCCCGGACGACGACGTCCGCCTCGAACATCGACATGTGGGTGAAGGCCCCGTGCCCGAGCAGGTCCCCGAGCGCCCAGACGCCGTCGGCCACGCGGCACCACTCATCGGTCGGCACCGCCTTGGCCTTCGGGTCGACGCCGACCGAGTCCAGTCCCGCCGCTACGACGTCGATCCGCCGGCCGCTGGCCACCAGCAGCCGGTCGGCCGACAGCACGACGCCGTCCGCGAGCCGGACCTTCACCGCGCCTCCCGGGCCCCCGCCCTCGACGGCGACCGCACCGACGCCGGTCCGCACCTCCACGCCATCCGCCTCCAGGGCGTGCCGGGCCAGGTCGCTCGACCGCGGCTCCTCCGCCGCGAGTAGGCGCGGCGCCATCTCCACGACGACGACCCGGACCCCGAACCGCGCCGCCACCTGGGCCAGCTCGCAGCCGACGGTGCCGCCCCCGAGGACGACCATCGACGACGGCAGGTCGCGCGCCTCGACGAAGCCGTGGTTGGTCCAGTACTCGACGTCGCCCAGGCCCTCGATCGGTGGGACGGCGGGCGCGCTTCCGGTGGCCACCACGACGCCGCGCCGGGCGGTCCAGCGGGCGCCCTCGACCTCGATCTCGCCCGGCCGCACCAGCCGGCCGTGCCCGTGCACCACCCGGGCGCCCTTGCCCTGGAGCCGTTCGACGGCCACCCGGTCGTCCCAGTCGTCGGTCGCCTGATCCCGGATCCGGTCGGCCACCAGCGACCAGTCCGGCACCACGGACCCGACCGTGCCGGCCAGCCCCGCGACCCGGCGCGCCTCGGCCAGCGCACCCGCGGCGCGGATCATCATCTTGGTCGGTACGCAGCCCCAGTACGGGCACTCGCCGCCGACCAGGGCGTGGTCGACGGCGAGCACCTGCAGGCCCGCCTCCGCGAGCCGGCCGGCGACGTCCTCACCGCCGGGACCCAGACCGAGGACGACGACGTCGACCTCCCCACCGGCTTCAGGCCCGCCCCCCGACCGGGCGTCCGCGACGGCGTCGGCGCCGGCGTTCGAGGGACCGGGGTCGGAAGGGCCCAGCTCGGCAGGGGTCATGCTCGGCATCCTGCTGCAGGACGACGAGCCTGCACACCCCCGGACGCCCGGGCGTTCAGTCCACCCGGGGCGAGCGTTGCTGGAGCCGGTCGATCAGCTCGGAGGCCTGCGCCTTGGTCAGGTCGTCCGGCACCTGCTCACCAGCCTCGCGGGCCAGCGTCGACAGGTAGCTCAGCTGCGGACCGGTCGCGGGCTCGTTCCCTGTCGCCCACTGCTCCACCGGCTTCTCGGGGGACTGGGACTGCTGGTCGGACGTCGCATCGCTCATGCCGTCGAACCTAGCCGCTGCCCACGACAACGCACTCGGAGCGGGTACGCCGACGGTCAGTGCTGGTCGGTGCTCCCGAACGGGCGGCGTCCGCCGTCCCGCAGGCAGATCCGCTCGAGCACCGCGATCTGCTCACCGATGTCGGCGAGTTCCAGGGCGTCTGCATGCGCCCTGATCGCGGCCAACCGGGCCGCATATGCGCTGGCGAGCGCCTGCAGGGGGGTCCGGCCGGCCATCTCCAGGACGTCGTCCATGTCCAGAGCAAAGGCAGCTTCGGGACCGTCGGTCTGGGTCGTCGTTCGCATCGTCGCCTCCAACCATTCGGCAGGTGGGATGGCGGCTGCTGAACCATCAGCCCTCAGTTCAACACACCTTTCGGGCCCCTGACAATCCCCCGGAACCGGGCACTGCGCGACCGCCTGAGACCGGCCCTCGGGTGCTCATGGTGCTCGTGTTGCCGTCCCTCTCGCCCCGCTCTATACATGGCTCAGGGTGGCTTGCGGCTCCGCGAGACGTCCACCTTTCCGTCCCGGCGCTTCAACACCAGGCGCTTCCTAGTACGCACCGGGTGGTCCTATGCGAGCGGTCGTGATCCGGGCCCGCACGAGCCTCGTCCGGCGCGAGGCGGAGGTCGCGAGCCCGCCGGCGTTACCAGCGGCGCTCGCGCACTCCCTGCTGTCCACCTCGGACGTCTCGTCGGTGGACCGGCTGGAGCTGGCGGCTCCTCAGGGATCGCGGGTCAGCTGGGCGGCGCTGGCCGAGCAGGTCGCCACGGTCCAGCGGGACGCCGACGTCACCCACGCCCTCGACCTGGTCGCCGGGGCCGCTGCGCTGTCCGCCCGACGGGTCACCGGCGTGCCGGTCGTGGTCCGCGCCCAGCTGCGCGGCGCGGGCACCGGGCCGAGCGGCCGCACGGCAGTACGAGCCGCGGTGCTCCGGGCGGCCGACGCCGTGCTGGTGCCGACCGAGGCGGATCGCGAGCTGGCGCGCGCCCTCGGCGCCGACCCGCAGCGGCTGCGGCTGTGCCCTGATGCCGCGCTGGTGACGCACACCGAGTGCGGAGGGCGGCCCCATCGCGACGGCCCCGCCCCGGACGCCGACGTCGACGGGCGCTACCTGCTCGGCATGTCCGGCGTCCCGTGCCAGCGAGCCACCCAGGAGGGGCTGCTGCGCGCCCTCGTGCGCGACAAGGAGCTGCGCCTGCTCCTCGTGGGCCCGCGGCCCACGGGCCCCGCGCAGGACGCACTGGCCCGACGCGCCCGCGCCCTGCGCGTCGCCGACCGCGTGCAGGTGCGCCCGTGGCACGAGACCCCTGACCTGGTCGACCTGGTCGACGCCGCGTCCGTCGTCCTGGCCACCCGCCCCGAGCCGACGAGCGCGCTGTCCGCGCTGCTGGCGATGCGCCGGGCGAGGCCGGTCGTCGCCGTCGGCTCGCCGGCCGCCGCCGAGGTGCTGGTGGACGGCGTGACCGGGCGCCTGGTGCCGCCCGGCGATGTGAACGGCCTCGCCGACGCCGTCTGCCGCACCGCCGCCGACGGCTTCCGGCAGCTGGCCTGGGGCCAGGCGGGGCTCGACCGTGTCACGGCCCGTTACGACGCCCACGCGGTCGTGACCGCGATCACCTCGGCCTACGACCGGTCGAGGTCACAGGCGGCTCCCGCCGCCTGACCGGGACCGCTCACCACGCTCATCCCCGACCGGACGGAGACTCCAGGTGACGACTACCGCCACCCGCGACGGCGACCTCGCCGTCCTGCCCGCCGCGGCGGGCTCCACCGAGGAGCTGCTCGCCCGCGCGCAGCGCGCCCCCGAACCGGAGCGGACGTCACTGGTGGAGCGGGTGGTCCTGGATCATCTCGGCACGGCGCGGTCGCTCGCCTGGCGATACCGCGACAAGGGTGAGAACTTCGAGGACCTCGTGCAGGTCGCCTACCTCGGGCTGGTCAAGGCCGCCCGCGGCTACCGTCCCGGCGAGGGTCACAGCTTCGCGGCGTACGCCGTCCCCACGGTGACCGGCGAGCTGCGCCGGCACTTCCGTGACAAGGGCTGGGACGTCCGTCCCCCGCGGCGGCTGCAGGAGCTGCGGGTGCGCATCCGCGACGCCGAGGAGCGGCTGGGGCAGGACCTCGGCCGCACCACCACGGCGGCGGAGCTGGCGCAGGAGCTCCAGGTCAGCATCGAGGACATCGAGCAGACCCGCAGCGCGTCCGCCGGGTACTCGGCCGTCTCGCTCGACGCGCCCGTCGGGGGCGACACCACCGGGATGGTCCTCGGGGACCTGCTGCCGGCCGACGAGGCGGACGACGGCCCGGAGACGGTCCTCGACGCCATGTCGGTGCAGCCGCTGCTAGCGGCGCTTCCGCCCCGCGACCAGCTGATCCTCGCCATGCGGTACTTCCGGGGATGCACGCAGCAACAGATCGCCGACGAGATCGGCGTCACGCAGATGCAGGTCTCACGGCTGATCCGGCAGGCGCTCGACTCGCTGCGGCACGAGCTGGAAGCGGGCACCAGCAGCTGAGGGCGCTGGTACGCCGTCGGCAGGGCGACGTGACAGTGGCCTCCGTGCAAGGGGTGGTTCACGGCAACTCGCCGTAACCCGAAACCTGTTACCCGACAGCGGTCCGGGGTACGTTGACCCCATGTACAGCGCCAGGCGGGTCGTCGTCACCGGCGGAGCGGGTTTCATCGGCAGCCACCTGTGCGAGACGCTGCTGCAAGCCGGGGACGAGGTCGTCTGCCTTGACAACTTCCTCACCGGCACGCCGGCCAACGTCGGCCATCTGATGGACCATCCACGATTCACGTTGCAGCACTGCGATCTCGTGCACTACGTGCACGTGCCCGGTCCGGTCGACCTGGTGCTGCACTTCGCGTCTCCGGCGTCTCCCGTGGACTACCTCAAGCTCCCGCTGCAGACGCTGAAGGTCGGAAGCATCGGCACGTGGCACGCCCTGGGCTTGGCAAAGGACAAGCGTGCACGCTTCGTCCTCGCCTCCACGTCAGAGGTGTACGGCGACCCACAGGTGCACCCGCAGCCGGAGGACTACTGGGGTCACGTCAACCCGGTCGGACCTCGCGGCGTCTACGACGAGGCAAAGCGATACGGCGAGGCCCTCACCATGGCGTACCACCGGGCCGAGGGGCTGGACACCGCGATCGTGCGGCTGTTCAACACCTACGGGCCGCGGATGCGACCGGACGACGGCCGGGCCATCCCGACGTTCGTGCGTCAGGCGCTGGCGGGCGAACCGGTCACGGTCGCCGGAGACGGAACCCAGACTCGTTCGGTCTGCTACGTCTCCGACACCGTCGCCGGCATCCTGGCGCTGGCGGACAGCGACCTCGTCGGGCCGGTGAACATCGGCAACCCGGACGAGCGGTCCGTGCTGTCGATCGCGCACGACGTCATCGCCGCGGCCGGTTCGACGTCGACCGTGCAGCTGGTCGAACGGCCGATCGACGACCCGGAGGTACGGCGTCCCGACACGACGCTGGCGCGCGAGCAGCTCGGGTGGGCCCCGCGGGTGGGCTGGTCCGAGGGCCTGGGGCACACCGTCGAGTGGTTCCGCACCGTCTGCGCTCACGTCGCCTGACAGCTCATCCAGAAGCGTCAACTGTTGTTAGTTTTCGAAACAGCGGACAGCACTTCCTCGACGCTGATCCGCAGGAGTGCGGGGTCGGGCTGCTCACCGTGCGGGTCGCCGGTGCCGTCGCCGTGCCACAGCACCAGGTGCCGGTGGTGGTCGATGGCCGGCCCCCACCGCGACGGCGCCACCGGCCCGAACAGCAGCACTGAGGGCGTCCCGACCGCCGTCGCCAGATGAGCGACACCGGTGTCGCCGCAGATCACCAGCGCGGCACGAGCGACGAGCGCGGCCAGTGACGGCAGGTCCAGCAGGCCCGCGGTGGACGCGGCCGGGGCCAACCCGGCCCGGCGCACCACCTCGGCTGCCAGCGAGCGCTCAGTGGGCCCGCCGGTCACCAGGACGTCGTTGCCTTGCGCCGCCAGCCGGCGCGCCACCGCGGCGAAGCGCTCGGGCGGCCAGCGTCGGGACGCACTGGCAGCGCCCGGGTGGATGACGACCGGGCCGGGCGCGCCCGCATGAGCGGCGGGCAGCTCCGGCACGCGGAGGTCGTCGAGCCCGCACTCGGCACCGACCGCCCGCACCAGCCGGCACCAGCGCAGCACCTCGTGCTCCTCCTGCCGCCACACCGGAAGATCCGGGTCCTGGGCGATCCCTGCGGCCGGCGCGTACGAAAGCAGCGACCACGGCTCACCGGCCTCCAGCAACCTTCGACTGGGTAAACCGTTGCCGTGCACGTCGATCGCGTCGTGCGGGCCCAAACCCTCGCCTGGTGGTGGGCCATCGAGGCCGTCAGTGACGACGAGGTCGTCCACCAGGCCGAGCTCGACGAACCAGCCGCCCACGGCCAAGGGCGCCGCGAGCACCAGCGGCCGGTCGGGATGGAGCCGGCGCAGCCCACGCAACGCCGGCACACCGGTGAGCAGGTCGCCGAGCCCCAGGGCGCGGAGCACCAGGACCGGCGGCCCATCCATGAGCGCCTTGCGCCGCGGTCGCTCAGCGGTCAAGGCCGCTGAGGATCGACGTCGTCGAGTGACCGTCGACGTACGGCACCAGGACCACGCGCCCTCCCGCCGCCTCGACGGTGGCCGCCTCCGGCAGCTCGGCGCCGGTGTAGTCGCCGGCCTTCACCCAGACGTCGGGGCGTAGCCGGCCGAGCGTGTCGGCCGGGTCGTCGTCCTCGAAAACGGCCACCGCGTCGACGCAGCTGAGCGCCTCCAGCAGCCTGGCCCGGTCGGCCGCGGGGTGCACGGGTCGCCCCGGGCCCTTGAGCCGGCGAACGCTCGCGTCGGAGTTCAGCAGCACCACCAGGCAGTCCCCCAGGGCCCTAGCGGCCTCGAGCGAGGCCAGGTGCCCCGCGTGCAGCACGTCGAAACAGCCGCCCGTCGCGACGACCGTTCCGCCCCGCGCGCGCGTTGCCGCGACCACGGCCTCCGCGGAGCCCGGGTCCGAGCGGTCCACGGCGGCCTCAGAGACAGACCGGCAGACGGTCGAGACCCCACCAGCCGTGAGCCAGGCCGAGACGTCCCGCACCGCGGCACGTGCGGCCGCGTCGGCGCCCGCCCCGGCAGCCAGCGCCAGCGCCACCGCGCCGGCGAACCGGTCCCCCGCACCGCAGGTGTCCACCGCTCCGGCCACGACCGTCGCGGCCACCCGGACCGGCGCGGATCCTTCGACCGCGGTGACGGCGCCGCGCTCCCCGTCGGTCAGCGTCACGGCCGAGGCCGACCACAACAGGCGCAACCGTTCCGCCACGTCGCCGGGCTCGCCGGCGCCGGCCGCCGCCGTCGCCTCCGCTCGGTTGGGCGTCACCACCGCCACCCCCGGGATCGGCGGCTCGCCGCGCGGGTGCGGGTCCCACACCACCGGGGTCCCCGCCACGTGCCGCGCGAGCACGGCCCGCACGATCGGGTGCCGTGCCACCGGCCCCCCGTAGTCCGCCACCAAGACGGCGTCAGCGCTCGACAGCAGGTCGTCGAGCGCGACCGCATCCACGAGATCAGCGGCGGCCACCGCGGCTGCGTCTCCCGGCGCGCCCAGGAGCTGGCCCGCGTCGTCCAGGCGCAGCAGGGACTGTCCCGCAACGCGCACACGCGTCTTTGCGGGCGTCGTGGCCGGCGACAGCACGTCGTGCACCGTGACTTGGCTCTCGAGCAGGCCTCGCACCCGGCGTCCGGCCTCGTCCGCACCGATCCCGGCCGCCAGCACCACGTCCGCGCCCGCGTCGGCCAGCATCAGTGCTGCCAGCGCGGCACCGCCGGGCCGCTCCCGCACTCCGTCGACGTCCACCACCGGCACGGGCGCGTCGGGGCACACACGCTCGACCCGTCCGACGACGTCCCGGTCCAGCAGCGCGTCGCCGACCACCACAACCCTTGTCACCGCACCACTCCTACCGCTGCCCCGTCCCGTACCGCGGTGAGGTCGACCTCGAGAGGGGTCGCTGCCAGGTGACGCTCAACCGCCGCGCACAGCGCGTGGACCGCGACCAGGTGCGCCTCCTGGACCGACGACACGGATCGCGCCTCGACCCGGATGCTCCGGTCGGCCACGCTGGCCAGCGGGTTCGGCCCCGGCCCGGTCAGGGCCCACACCTCAAGGCCGCCGGCGTGCGCGCGGTCGGCGGCGTGCAGGAGGTTGCTGCTGGCCCCGCTGGTCGACAGCAGGAGCAGCACGTCACCGGGCCGTCCGTGCGCCTGCACCTGCCGGGCGAACACCTCGTCGCCGCCGTAGTCGTTGCAGACCGCCGTCACGGTGGACGAGTCGCCGTGCAGCACCAGCGCGGACAGGGGACGCCGCTCGCCCTCGAACCGGCCGACCAGCTCGGCGGTGAGGTGCTGCGCCTCCGCCGCGCTGCCCCCGTTGCCTGCGACGAGCAACCGGCCACCGCCCAGGCAGCAGGCGAGCCGGCGTCCCCACTCCTCGATCTCCGCCTCCTGCGCGGCCAGGCTGGCCAGCGCCCCCCTCAGGTCGTGCAGATGGTGGCGCAGCGTGCTGTACCTGGTGTTCATCAGCGGTCCTTCCTGCCGGTTCGGGCGTGCGCCAGCGCCTCGGGAAGGGCCACAGGCGCCACGACGTCGCGGTACACAGACTCGGTGGCCTCCGCCACGCGTTCCCAGGAGTAGCGGGCGGCGACGGCCTGCGCGCCTGCGCGGCCGAGGCGACCCAGCCCTCCCGGGTCGTCGACGAGACCCCGCACGGCCGCGGCCACGGCGGCCGGGTCCCGCGGCGGCACGAGGACGCCGGTGACGCCGTCGGCAACGGTGTCGAGCATCCCGCCGACGGCAGATGCCACAACGGGCGTGCCGCAGGCCATGGCCTCCAGGGGCACGATTCCGAACGGCTCGTACCACGGGACGGTGACCACGAGGTCGGCCGCCCGCATGAGGTCGGCCGCCTGGTCGTGGGGCACCCGGCCGACGACGTGCACCCGCGGCAGCACACCTGCCGCGGCCGCCGCCGCTCGGAGCCGGGTGGCGTGCGGGTCGCCGGCGAGCAGGTGCGAGGGCGGACCGCCCGCCACCACGAGCTCGGCGTCCGGCAGCAGCGCCAGGGCCTCGATCACGGTGTCGATCCCCTTGCGCTCGACCAGACGCCCGACGGACAGCAACCGGACGGCACCGGGGCGCCACGGTCCCGTGCCAGGTGGCGACGGGGCACGAACCGTCCCGAAGCGCTCGAGCTCCACGCCGCATGGGACGACGTGCAACCGTTCCGCGTCGGCGCCATCGTCCAGGAGCTCAGCCACCTCGTCGCGACAGGTAGCAACCACCGCGTCCATCTCGCGCGCCACGCGACGCTCGACCGCCAGTCGCTCCGGAGGGCTAGGGTCCAGATCCCCGAGGTGACGCCGCTTGACCCGGCCGAGAGCGTGGAACGTGACGGCGGTGGCCGGCAGCGCCACACCCAGGTCGGCCAGCCCGCGCCGGGCCAGCAGCGTGGCCAGCCCGGACATCCAGAAGTGGGCGTGGACGACGTCCGGCGGGCGCTGCGCCCACTCCCGCACCAGCCCGTCGGCGAGCTCGGGCATGTGCGGCAGCAGGTCGTCCTTGCTCACCGGCTGGCGCGGCCCCGCCGGCACGTGGACGACCTCGACCCCACCGGGCAAGCGTTGCCGCTGCTGCTGCGCCGGGTCGTCCCAGCGGGTCAGCACGGTGACCTCGTGGCCGCGGCGCACCAGTGCGTCCGACAGCGCCGCGACGTGTACGTTCTGGCCGCCGGCATCGTCGCCGCCCAGGACGGCGAGCGGGCTCGCGTGCTCGGACACCATCGCGATCCTCATCGCACCACGCCTTCCAGCAGCCGGTCCCAGTCGCGCAGGAACCTCCCCACGCCGAAGTGCGCCAGCGCGTGCGCCCGACCCGCAGCACCCATCGCCGCCGCCTCGTCCCTGTCCGCCATCAGTCGGCGCCCGGCCCGCGCCAGCGCGTCGACGTCACTGGTGACGACCCCGGCGCTGGACGGCACCGCCTCCGGTGCCGCCGTCGCAGCCAGCACCAGCACCGGCGCGCCGAGCATCATGGCCTCGAGCAGCGACAGCCCCAGGCTGGTCCACCGGTACGTGTGCAGGTACGCGCGGTGCTCGGCCACCCGGGCGTGCAGGGCGCTCTGCCGCAGGTCCGCGTGACGCCCAGCGGCGAACGCGTCGTCCCGCTCGACGAGCCGGTCGACCTGCATGCCGTAGACATCGACCGGCAGCTCGCGCGCCACCCGCGCCGCGAGGTCCATTCCCGCGACCCGCCACCGGCGCACCGGCTCGTTGACGCTCATCGCCAACCGGGTCTGCTCACCGGTATAGAGCGCACCGCCGTCCAGGACCCCGTGGTCGACGACATGCACAGGAGCACAACCGTTGTCCCACATCGCCGCATTGAAGTGCGTGACGTGGACGATCGGGATACGTCGTTGGTTGGCCAGCGGGTGCCGCCAGTCGGCGACGTCCCCGCGGGGGGTGTCGTGCTCCACGTGCACGGCCGGCACGTCGACACCGGCGCGCAGGCCGGTCCACTGCTCCAGCAGGTCGGCGTCGCGTGACCGTTGCAGCACGACGACGTCGGGCGCGGGACCGCCGCCGACCTCCTCCGGCGACAGCTCGACGGCGGACCGCGGCCAGTCCCAGGTTCGCGCCCGTCCCAGGCCGTCCGGCCCCCGGTCTGGCACGACCGGAAGCAGGTACTCGTGGGGACCCTGGACGAACGCCGTCGTCCACGAGCCGTGCACGTGCCAGAGCAGGATCCTCATGCGGGCACCAGCGCGGTGAGCCGCGCGACCGCCGCCACCACCGCGGCCGGTTCGATGCCGTCCAGACAGGGGTGGCCCTCGACCGGGCAGGTGCGTGCCCGAGTGCCCGCGCACGGCGCCCCCTGGTCGCCGAGCAGCACGGTCGGCACTCCCCATGGCCGCCACGCCTCGGCGTCGACCACTGGGGCGAACAGCGAGACGACCGGCGTGCCGACGGCGGCCGCAAGGTGCGCCGGGCCGGTGTTGCCCGTGACGACGCAAGCCGCCGACGCCAGCACCGCCGCGAGCTGGCCGAACGACGTCCGGCCTGCGAGGTCGAACGCCCCGGCCAATCCTGAGACAGCTGCCGAAGCGGTCGCCCGATCGCTGAGCGTGCCGGTGACCACGATGTCCCACCCGTGGTCGGCCAGCGCCGTCACCACGCGACGGACGTGTGCCGGCGACGGCGCACGCGCGGGCACGGACGCCGACGGGTGAACCACCAGGTAGCTGCGCTGGGGCAACGGCGGGGGCGCGGGCAGCGGTTCCCGAACCCGCAGCCGGTCGTCGTCCCCGGGCGGCAGGGCGAAACCAGCCGCTCGGGCCAGCGACAGGCCGCGCTCGACCTCGTGCGGTCCGCCCGGCGGGTGCCGGACGTCCAGCAGCGACCCCGGGTAGTCCTCGCTGCTGGCCACGACCCGTCCCACACCGGCCAGCCGCAGCAGGAGCGCCGCGGGAAGCGGGCTCTGGTGGTACGACGTCAGGACGAGGGCGACGTCGTAGCGCCCCGCCCGCAGCCGGGTCAGCAGGTCCTGGACCGACCTCAGCTCGACCGGAGGCGGGTCGAACCCCGTCCACGGGCAGCTCCACACCAGCACGTCGTCCACGCCGGGCAGCAGCCGCGCGGCCTGCTCACCGTCCGGGGACACGAGCAGGGACACGTGGTCGCTTCCCGCCGCCACGGCACGCACCGCCGGACCCGCCAGCAGCACGTCGCCGTCGCTGTCGAGGCGCACGACGAGCGCCCGGGTCATCGTGGCCGCTCCAGCAGGAGCGCGACCGCCTCCTGCAGCGACTGCGCGCGCAGCGGCGCGGCCTCGACCTCGGCGGGCAGCGTGCGCTCGTTCGGCACCAGCACCGCGCGCGCCCCGGCAGCATGCGCCGCGTCGACGTCGGACCCGATGTCACCCACGACCGCGACCTCGTAGGGCCGGACGCCGAGCTCCGCCGCGGCGGCCGCGACCATGCCGGGCGCCGGCTTGCGGCAGGCGCAGCCGTCGTCCGGGCCGTGCGGGCAGACCTGCCACGTGTCGAACGGACCGAGCAGCTCGCCGACCCGTTCGTTGACCGCGTCGACCTGCTGCCGGGTGACGATCCCGCGCGCCACCGCCGACTGGTTGGTCACCACGCCGACCCGCACACCCGCACGCCGCAGCGCCGAGAGCGCTTGCGCCGCACCGGGCATCGGTCGCACCAGCGCTGGGTCACCGTTGTACGGCACGTCCTCGACCAGCGTGCCGTCGCGGTCGAACAGCACCGCGCGGACGGGCAGCGGCCAGGGACCCGCGGCGCGGTGCCGCCACGTGCCTGCCAGCCGGTGCCACACCGCCGCGGGCGGGATCGCGACCGACGTGCCGAGCATCGTGAGCACCTCGTCACGCGTCCTCGGGCCGGGCGCGATCCGGCGTACCGCGAAGTCGGTGGTCAGTGCGAGCCAGGCCGCCGCACCGGCAGTGGCCACGGCTCGGCGGCGGGTCAGGACGCCCGCGACCGCGGTCAGGGCTGCGCCGGTGGTGGCCACGTGCCAGGGCAGCCGACCGGGCGGGCACTGCGCCTCCTCGTGCCATCGCCGGCCGTGCAGGCGGCGCATGAGGGCGTCGTCGGCGTTCCCCCACTGCTGGCGCAGGCTGGCCCACGGATCGGACGGCCGAACCGGGTGGACGACGCGACGCCGTCCGCGACCAAGGCGCCAACCGGCGCGGCGGACGCGCAGCGCGAGGTCGGCGTCCTCGCGGAAGGCCCGCGGGAAGCGCTCGTCGAACCCGTGCACCGCCTCCAGCGCCTCCCGGCGGTAGGCCATCTCGGCCGTAGCCCAAGCAGCGCCGGCGAGCCCGGCCGTCCCTCGTTCCCAGTCGGTGGGACGCCGGTACTGCGGGAGCGGCACGTCCAGGCGGGCCTGCTGCCCTGCGAGGTCGGGAGCCGCCGCAGCGAGGTCCGCCAGCAGCAGGCCGGACCAGTCCGGCGGGAGCACGACGTCGTCGTCCGCGAACACCACCCAGGGAGCCCGCAGCGCCCGCCAGCCGACGTTCCGGGCGTGTGCCGGGCCGCGGCCGCCGCCGCGCAGCACGAGTGCGGACGGGTAGGCCGACACGTCGAGCGGCTCCTCCGCGTCAGGGCGGTCGTCGACCACCACGACTGCCCGCGGCCGGTGCTGCTGGGCGGCGAGGGACTCCAGCAGCACACGCACGCTGGGCCGGCCCAAGGTGGGCACGACGACGCCCCAGGAGGCGGCCGCGCTCACGCGGGATCCCCCGGGCGTCGTACGCGCAGCGGGCGACGTCGTGGGGTGCTCACGCTTCTACCTGCTCGTCACCGACCGGTTGCGTCGCGAGGTCCGCACGCCGGACGACGTACGGCCCCAGCACGAGGACGTCGACGGGCGCCGAGCCGAACAGCTCGAGCGCGTCGTGCGGCGAGTCGACCATGGGGCGCCCCGCCGTGTTGAGGCTCGTGTTGACGAGCACCGGCAGCCCGGTGCGCCGTTCGAACTCGTCCAGCAGAGCGGCCAGCAGCGGCTGGTCGCGACGGTCCACCGTCTGCACGCGCGCGGTGCCGTCGACGTGCACGACCGCGGGGATCCGCTCGCGCCACGCCGGTCGGGCCTCGTGCACGAACAGCATGAACGGGCTGGGAACCTTGCCGTCGAAGAGCTCCTCCGCCCGCTCCAGGAGCACTAGCGGCGCCACTGGACGGAACTGCTCCCGTCCCTTGATGTCATTCAACCGTTCCAGGTTCTCCGGTACCCCGGGATGCGCCAGCAGCGACCGTTGTCCGAGCGCGCGGGGCCCGTACTCGCTGCGGCCCTGGAACCAAGCCACAACGCGGTTGTGCGCGAGCTCGTCGGCGACCGTTGCCGCGAGGTCGGCCGGCCGCTCATGCGGCACCCGGGCCG